>NZ_JAMPQD010000013.1:0-81093 GCF_028482245.1 Providencia sp. PROV129 | reverse complement strand
TACCACAAGGTTGCAGGCTTCACTCACTCGCTCTAGTCACAGACTTATGTATGCTCCTAGGGACTCAATCGCTTGCCGCCTACTTGTGGCACAAACTATTTTGGATACTGCTTTAAATTTGATTTATTAACAATACAGTTATTTGATAATGAATCATTTTTTATGCATAACAAATCCGTTATGCGCGATATACAATGCCACAATGATATTTTTCACTCATGACAAATGATATAATTCAATGAATTAATAATCTAATTAATGCAACCCACGTTAATCGTCAAGCAAGTCAGAGTGTAACGATAAGCTTACTATAACAATAGGTTGTGTGGGTATAATTACCTGATTGAATGATTATCAAATCAGTCTACTCTTAATCGGAGACCAATATGGATGCTTTAACTCTTTTGTTGAACCGTCGTTCAGCTTCCAGACTCACTACACCAGCACCACAAGGCGAAGAACTTAATAACATTCTTGCGGCAGGAATGAGAGCACCCGATCACGGTGCATTACGCCCATGGCATTTCGTTATTATGCAAGATGCGGGTATTAAGCGCTTTAGTCAATTGCTAGAAAAAGCAGCGATTGAAGGCAAACTAGGTGCAGAAGTTGAAGAAAAAGCACGTAATGCACCTTTTCGTGCACCCTTAATCATCACAGTGATCGCGAAAATTAAAGATCACGCTAAAGTGCCACAGTGGGAGCAATTAGTTGCTGCGAGTTGTACTGTCCAAGCAATGCAAATGGCTGCAGTTGCACAAGGTTTTGGTGGGATTTGGCGCTCAGGTTCATGGACAGAAGATGCCGTTGTTCGTGCAGGGTTAGGTTGCGAAGAAAATGACCGTATTGTCGGTTTCCTTTATTTAGGCACTCCAGAACTAAAAGCACCAGCAAAAGTTCAAACACCAGATATGGACAGCTTTATCACACATTTTTAAGGGAACAATAATGACTGAGAAAATTAGGCTAACGCAATACAGTCACGGAGCGGGTTGCGGCTGTAAAATTGCCCCGAAAGTGTTAGAACAGATTTTACATACAGAACAAGCCAAATTTCATGATCCACATTTGTTAGTTGGCAATGAAACTAAGGATGATGCTGCTGTTTATGATTTAGGTAATGGTATTGGGATCATCAGTACCACTGACTTCTTTATGCCAATCGTTGACTCTCCATTTGAATTTGGGCGCATTGCGGCAACCAACGCGATTAGCGATATTTTTGCTATGGGGGGTAAGCCGATTATGGCGATTGCGATTTTAGGATGGCCGATCGCTAAATTACCACCAGAGGTTGCTCGTGAAGTGATTGAAGGTGGTCGTGCTGCTTGTGCAGATGCTGGAATTTCCCTTGCGGGTGGGCACTCTATTGATGCCCCTGAGCCTATTTTTGGCCTGGCTGTCACGGGGGTCGTCAACACGGAGTATGTGAAAAAAAATAGTGCTGCAACAGCAGATTGTGAGCTGTTTTTGACAAAACCACTCGGTATTGGCGTGCTAACGACCGCGGAGAAAAAAGGTTTACTCAAAGAAGAGCACCAGCACCTTGCCGCAGAAACCATGTGCCAGTTGAATAAACTCGGCGCCGTGATTGCCCCCCTAGAAGGTGTCACTGCAATGACGGATGTGACAGGTTTCGGTTTACTTGGTCACTTAAGTGAGATTTGCGAAGGTTCTGGCGTTCGCGCACAGGTTTCTTTTAGCAAAGTGCCAAAATTAGCCGATGTTGAAAAATATATCGAAGCGGGATGTGTGCCAGGCGGAACATCACGTAATTTTGATAGCTATGGTCATCTTATTGGTCCTATGAGTGATATGCAGCGTCAATTATTGTGTGATCCTCAAACCTCTGGTGGGTTACTTATTGCTGTAAAACCATCTGAAGTCATTAAAATTAAAGAGATTGCACAGCAGCAAGGTGTTTTGCTACAGTCTATCGGAAGATTACTCCCCCATCAGGACAATGTCCCACTAGTTGAAGTGATAGATTAATTCATGCGTTTGTTTATTGCGGAAAAACCGAGCCTCGCTAGAGCGATTGCCGATGTACTACCAAAACCTCACCAGCGGGGGGATGGTTTTATTAAATGTGGTGATGGCCAAACGGTCACATGGTGCATTGGTCACCTTCTTGAACAGGCTGAGCCCGATGCTTATGAGCCACGCTATGCGCGTTGGAATTTGCAAGACTTGCCAATTATTCCTGAAAAGTGGCAGCTAAAACCGCGTGCCGCAGTAACCAAACAACTGAAAACCATCGAAGCACTGCTTAAACAAGCAACAGTTGTGATCCATGCAGGAGACCCTGATAGAGAAGGTCAGTTGCTGGTGGATGAAGTGCTCGATTTTCTAAAACTTGATGTGGAAAAACGCAAAAACGTTAAACGTTGCCTTATCAATGACCTTAATCCCCAAGCCGTTGAGCGCGCTATTGACCGGTTAAGGGAAAACCGCGAGTTTATCCCATTGTGTGTATCTGCCCTTGCAAGGGCAAGAGCAGATTGGTTGTATGGTATTAATATGACTCGCGCTTACACGTTGCTAGGGCAACGTGGCGGCTATCAAGGTGTTCTTTCTGTTGGTCGAGTACAAACCCCTGTTTTAGGGCTGGTAGTGAGGCGTGATGAAGAGATAGAACATTTTGTGCCTAAAGACTTTTTTGAAGTGAAAGCGCACATTGTCACCCCAAACGATGAACGCTTTGTTGCGACTTGGCAACCGAGTGAGTCTTGTATTGATTATCAGGATGAAGAAGGGCGCTTATTTCATCGACCGTTGGCTGAGCATGTCGTATCTCGTATTGAGGGAAAACCCGCAATTGTCACGCTGTATCAAGACAAACGAGAGTCTGAAATTGCGCCACTGCCTTTTTCATTGTCTGCATTACAAATAGAAGCAGCTAAAAAATACGCGTTAAGTGCGCAAGAAGTGTTGGATATCTGCCAGCGCTTATATGAAACCCATAAATTAATCACCTATCCACGTTCAGATAGCCGTTATTTACCCGATGAGCACTTTGCAGGGCGACATAGTGTATTAAATGCAATTGCGGTTCATCAACCTGATTTAACAGAATTTGAATTACCTGAATTAGATAAGAAAAACCGTTGCTGGGATGATAAAAAAGTTGATGCTCACCATGCGATTATCCCTACAGCTAAAGCAACAGCAGTAAAATTAACAGAAAATGAAAATCATATTTATCAGCTAATTGCACGCCAATATATTATCCAGTTTATGTCTGATGCTATTTTTCGCAAATGCACGATTGAACTGGAAATTGAAAAGGGCAAATTTGTTGCCAAAGCTCGCTTCTTAGCTGAAGCAGGCTGGCGGGTTGTTTTAGGCGGGAAAGAGCGTGATGCTGAAAACGATGGGATGCCATTGCCTGTTGTTGCTAAAGATGATGAGCTTTTGTGTGAAAAAGGAGAAGTGATTGAGAGGCAAACTCAGCCACCGAGGCCTTTTACTGATGCCACTTTACTCTCTGCTATGACGGGTATTGCGCGATTTGTTCAAGATAAAGCATTAAAAAAAGTATTGCGAGAAACAGATGGTCTTGGCACTGAAGCAACCCGAGCTGGGATTATCGATTTATTGTTTAAACGCCAGTTTCTGTATAAAAAAGGGCGATATATTCATTCATCTCCTGCAGGAAGAGCCTTGATTCATGTATTGCCTGACATGGCTACGTTGCCTGATATGACAGCGCACTGGGAATCAGTTTTAACGCAAATCAGTGAAAAGCAAACTCGTTATGATGATTTTATGCATCCACTGAGTGAAACATTGATACAGCTTATTCATCACGCACGCCAGTTTACTAATTTACGAGCATTTAGAGAGTTACCTCCACCGCCAAGTAAAGGTGGTAAGAAAATGGCTAAAACTGCGAAGAAAAGTAAGAAGAAAGCGGATGACTAAGTCAATAAAAAGGCGCTGATTTGAGCGCCTTTCCACATAATATTAACTATTTAGTTAAATCGAACTCAGACCAAACAGGGGCATGATCAGACGGTTTTTCCATTCCACGAATTTCATAATCAATACCTGTTGCAATACAGCGTTCTGCTAGCTTATTGGATGCCAGTAATAAATCGATGCGTAAACCACGATTATCATCGAAACCTTTCGAACGGTAATCAAACCATGAATAACGGTCATCGACATCTGGGTTTTTTGCGCGATAAGTATCAACTAAACCCCAACCTATTAGCTTGTCTAGCCACTCTCGTTCTTCAGGTAAAAATGAACATTTTCCTGTCTTTAACCAGCGCTTACGGTTGATATCGCCAATACCAATATCTAAATCTGTTGGGCTAATATTCATATCACCCATGATGAGTAGCTGGGAGTCCGCAGTTTGTGTGGAAGTCACATAACTTTGTAAGTCACGGTAAAATTTTTCTTTTGCAGGAAATTTTGTTGGATGGTCACGGCTCTCACCTTGAGGGAAGTAACCATTGACTACAGTGAGTAATCCCCGCTCTGTTTGAATGTCAGCCATAATGATTCGCCGTTGAGCTTCTTCATCATCAGTCGGGAAGCCTTTACGAACAGCGATAGGTTCATTTTTAGTCAGAAGCGCAACACCGTAGTGTGCTTTTTGGCCGTGATAAAAAACATGATAACCCAATTGGCTCACTTCATCATAAGGAAACATATCATCATGTACTTTGGTTTCTTGTAAGCCGATGACCTCAGGTTGATGTTTTTCGATGATAGCGGCAAGTTGATGCGGGCGAGCACGAAGACCATTGATGTTAAACGATATGAATTTCATGAATTTTTATCACCTATTTTTAATATTCTTATGGTTAATTCTAACAGATGCAATCGTCACTGTAACCCATATGATAGTGGTTATTGGCTAATATACAAAATAACAATTAATTAAAGATATGAATTAGGGGTGTAATGGAAAATAGCCATATTAAAAATAAATAAGGATATATTTAATTATTTATAATTTATTGTGTGTGATTCAATTGTCATTAATATAAAGTTATGGTTGATGATTAAAAAATGGTTGTTAATTATTTGAAATAAGCATTGTTAATTTCATTTAAAGTCAATTGGTTATTTGCATTTTAATGTGATTTAATAGTGGTGGCATAAAAAATAATTAAAAGAAACAGTATAATATATTGCTTTGCTATGTTGGAAATTATAAAAATACTTTTATGAAATATTGTTACTCATTCAATAAAAAATTAAATTTTATTTTTTATTGAATGATTTTGGTTATGGGATAATCAATATATTATCTATTGGATAATAATTTTGTTGATTAACATATTAATAAATAGAATGGGGTCATAGATATGTTCTTTTCAAGAAAATTAGAGGCGTTTATGGCGGTTGTTGAAAATGGCTCGTTAAGTAAAGCTGCGAGAGTGATGAACCGAACGACGCCTCCTATCGCTAAGTCTATCAAGGACTTCGAAACAAGCCTAGGTAAACGGCTTTTTAAACGAGAAAAATTTGGAATGACATTAACTAAGGATGGCCAGGAACTTTATAATGATCTTAGAGATCTGTACTTGCAGGAGAAGGAAATCACTAAAAAACATTTTTCAGGTTATATTGTCAATGAAGCAAATATTTACTATGACTGGGGAAAGGAAAATCATTTGATTAATCTTTACCAAGCAGCTCATCAAAATAATGTACAAGTAAATATATTAAGGTTTAATTATGATGAGGTGGATGAAATAGTTGACTATGATGGAAATACACTGATTTTAAGCTCTGAACAAGTGATAAGTGAACGATTTTCATTACAAAAAAAAATAGAGAATTCACCATTGGGCATTTACTGTCGTAAGGCTCTTTATGAGAAATTTAATCATGACCTTGTCGCATTATTACAAGAAAGCACATGGCTTTGTGATCCTGCGTTTTATAAAAGTTCACTGATGAGTGATTTATTAGAAAAAATAGAAACACTCGATAATAAAGTGAGTGTGAGGCAAATGGATAATATTGGTTGTTGCCAGAGTTTTATTCAAGATGGTGATTTTATTGGCATTATTGATCACTATCCTGAAGAAGAATTAATCGATAAGTCATTAATATATATATCACTGAATAAATTATTGGGGCAGAGCGAATGTTATGTCTATAAGTCAAAGGCACATTCAAGTGTACTAAATCGTTTTATGGGGGTCGTTGATAAGCTTGGTGTAGAGTGTCTTTAAATGGTGGTGGGAGAAGGATTCGAACCTTCGAAGTCTGTGACGGCAGATTTACAGTCTGCTCCCTTTGGCCGCTTGGGTATCCCACCAGATTTTGAATTGCTGTAATCGGTCACAGCGGGCGGCATCATATCAAATGACGCGCCGCTGTAAAGCATTAATTTTCAAAAAACATTCGTTTGCTGTTTTTTTGTTCTTAATGATTGTAAATACTACAAATTATTACTAGAAAGGGCTTACGTGTATTTGTTTATAAAATGATAGTGCGGTTACCATATACAAATACACGTTGCGCCAACACCCAATACAATGCGTGACTTAAGACATTTTTTTCAACATCACGACCTGCTCGCATCATATCATCCGCTGTAAATGTATGGTCAACGTTAATCACGTTTTGCGTGATAATAGGACCTTCATCCAAGTTATCATTCACAAAGTGTGCGGTAGCGCCAATAATCTTCACACCACGCTCATAAGCTTGATGATAAGGGCGTGCACCAATAAAAGCAGGTAAGAATGAATGGTGAATATTAATAATTTGATTAGGATAATGCTGGACAAACTCAGGGGTTAAAACTCGCATATACTTTGCTAAAACGACATAATCAGGTTGATATTGATCAATCTGCGCCGTCATCTTTTCATCATGTTGTTCACGAGTTAAACCTTCATGACTAATATGATGGAATGGAATACCAAATTGCTCAACCAAATTTTTCAATGTGTCGTGATTACCAATAACGGCTGCAATTTCAACATCTAACCCGTCGTAAGCACTCTTCATTAACAAGTCACCCAAACAATGTGCTTCTTTGGTCACCATGATAACAATACGGCGGCGGCCAGAAGCATTGAGCTCACGTTTTGAACCCGCGGGTAATGCGTCATCAAGATCGGCGAGGAGGGTTTCATCATTAAAAATACCCTCAAGTTCTGTTCGCATAAAAAAACGACCCGTATGGTGATCCACAAATTCATTATTTTGCACAATGTTGAGTTGGTGCTTGTAACAAATATTGGTGATTTTTGCGATTAATCCTTTCGCATCAGGGCAAATAGTCCTGAGGATTTTTTTTTGTACAATTTTGTGTTGCATGAAACTGCCTAATCCTTAACTAACAGAGCCTTATTTTTCAGGCTAATACATACGGCGTAATGAACTCACGTAGGTAGATAGTATTTAGTGTTTATAACGAAAGTATTCGTTTTATTCACAGCATTTTTTATATTTTTTGCCAGAACCACAGGGACACAAATCGTTACGTCCAACTTTGGGGGTAATACCATCGAGATAATACCAACGCGAATTCAAACGAATAAAGCGGGAACGTTCATGAATAAGCTGTTTATGATCAGCTTTTTCATCAATAAAGCAAGCCGAAAATTCGACATAGCCTTCATCGGCGTTTTTAGCATAAGAAGAACTAATAACACGGAGCCCTACCCATTGTGTATGCTCGAAGCTATTTGTCATTTCTTGCCGCCACTCTTGTGCATTGCAATCTGGATGCCATGTTTCAATTAAATAATCAGCGTTATGCAATACATAGGCACTATAACGTGAACGCATAAGCTGTTCAGGCGTCTCTGGGGTGGCTTCATTGCGTAAGAATGGGGCACAGCAATGTTCAAATTGTGCTCTGCTGCCACAATGGCACTTACTTTCTTCTTGGTGATCCATAATACTCTCGATAAAAATAAGTAGAAGGTTGAAAAATCACTATACTCAAATGATGGATGAAAAATGATTTTATTATATGAATAATAGTATTGTTAATTAAACAGGGTTATTGCGGTAGGTATCAAATGAAAAATAGAAAAATATTGATAATCGAAGACGAAATCACCTTCTGTACTATCTTGAAAACGTACTTAGAAAGTTTAGAGCTAGAGATCTATACCGCAAGTAATGGCCAACAAGCGATTGAGATGTTGACGGTTGAGGGAATTGACCCTGATATTATTCTTTGTGATCTAAATATGCCAGTGATGAATGGGGAAGACTTCATGCGTGAATTGGTTGCTAGTAATATAACCACACCTGTGATCGTTATTTCTGCAACGACAGATTTTACTCAGCTTGATCGCATGTTTCGTCTTGGTGCAAAGGATGCTTTACTTAAGCCAATAAAGAATTTAGATGAAGTCAAAATTACAATTCTGTCTGCTCTCTATCCCGAAGAAGATGATCTTAGCACTCAAATTGGTGATGAAATACACCAGATTGCGTCTCTGATGCAAAGTAATACGCAAGATATGCTAGCCGTCTTGAAACAATTGCAGCCACCAGTGCATCAGATTATTAATGGTTATCGAATTAATTATCGCCAATTGAATGAAGCCAACCGATTTGGACTGTTGCTAGATTTAGCGCCAATTTCAGAAAGCCAAATCGGTTTTTATTGCATTGATACAGAGCGCTCAGCACAAGAGGGGATCATGGCTGCGTTTTTGATTCGTGTTGTTTTCAATGATTTGTTGAAAAACGCGGTGAGCTACCCAGATAAAAAACTACCAAATATTGATAAAATTATTAATCAAATAAATCATTTGTTAGAAGACTCAGGGTTTACCGGCCATTTTCCTCTACTTCTTGGGTATTTTAATACTCAGAATAAAGCGATTATTATGGCAAGTGCAGGTTTAGAAGCGGAAGTGACTACAGAAGAATCCCATTTTAAATTAGACAGAAGTATTCCATTGGGTGCTCTAAAATTCTACCATCCGAATCATTTAGAAGTAAAAGGAACGGCTTGGCAGTGTTTAATTCGTAATAACAGCCAGAAAATAAAACTTATGTTTAACCCTGAAAGTTAGCATTATCTTAAAATGACTCACAGTAAAGCGCCAAATAAAGCTAATCAGACTCATCGCTATTTATTCATTAATAATTCCTGATATACTTCTGCGCACTAAAAAAACCTCATTCACTTTTTTGAAAAATGAGGTAAAGGTGTGCAGAAATTATATGGAGTATAAAATGACACAACGTAAGGTGCGTAAAGCGGTAATCCCCGTTGCGGGATTAGGAACAAGGATGCTTCCAGCAACGAAAGCGATCCCTAAAGAGATGCTACCAATCGTTGATAAACCGTTGATTCAATATGTTGTTAATGAATGTATTGCCGCGGGTATTAATGAGATTGTCCTTGTCACACATTCTTCTAAAAACTCAATTGAAAACCATTTTGATACAAGCTTTGAGTTAGAGGCCATTTTAGAAGCCCGTGTTAAGCGCCAATTACTCGACGAGGTGCAATCTATTTGCCCAAGTCATGTTACGATTATGCAAACGCGCCAAGGAATCGCAAAAGGGTTAGGTCACGCTATTTTATGTGCTAAACCCCTGGTTGGCGAAGAACCATTTGCAGTAATTTTACCTGATGTAATTTTAGATCGTTACAGCACAGATTTAACTAAATTTAACTTACGTGAAATGCTTGAACATTTCGAGGAAACAGGGGCGAGTCAAATTTTGGTCGAACCTGTACCCGAAGAGGAAGTTTCTAATTACGGTATTGTGGATTGTAATGGTGAAAGCTTACAACCTGGCGATAGTAAAAAGATTTTACGTATGGTTGAAAAACCAAAACAAAACGAAGCACCATCTAATTTATCCATTGTTGGCCGTTATGTATTATCTGAAAAGATTTGGGGTGCATTAGCGAAGACAACACCAGGTGCTGGTGATGAAATACAATTAACTGATGCAATTGCTTTAATGATGGAAAATAACGAGCCTGTTGAAGCCTACCACTTATGTGGTAAAAGCCATGATTGCGGAAATAAATTAGGTTACATGAAAGCTTTTGTTGAATATGGAATGCAGCACGATACATTGGGCGATGATTTTACACAGTGGGTGAAAGAATTGTCATCAAACATTAAATAAACCTAAATCGCTTCAATCCGTCAAATTTTATTAAAGGCTAATTTTATCTGTTAGCCTTTTTTGTGCAGATAAATCGGTAATATTAATGCCAGTAGCTAAGTATTAAGTGGTATATCTTACATTGCAAATGCAACAATTGTGGCATTTAGCTTTTACGATGAAAGTATTAAAAATATGCTTACAGAGTAGGTCAATAAATGCTTGTCTATGCACCTGTTATTTCTAATTAAGATTACATTTCTTTACTATAACAATATTTTATTTAATTTTTTTAGGCATTTGAACAACGAAGAATACGCATTTTAAGAGAAGTCTATATGAAATAATTGAAATTAGGATGCTGGTTTTATATGCATGAAGATACTTCTGACACAGAGAAATATAAAATAATATATAAGGCTATAAATAAAAACACCCTTTAAAAAGGGTGTTTAGAATACGTGTTTAGTTGATTAGATTAAGAAATCGTCTAACGATTTGCCTTGCTCTTCAATAGCAACTTTGATTACAGCAGGTGTACGGCCTTGGCCAGTCCACGTTTTTGTTTCGCCGTTTTCATCAACATATTTGTATTTAGCAGGGCGTGCAGCGCGTTTAGCACGAGTGCTTGTCGTTTTACCTGAGTCCATAGTTTGCAGAAGATCATTTAAATCTACGCCTTGTTCTAGGATCATTTCACGAACTTTTTCTAATTTACGGTTACGTTCTTCTAATTCCGCGCGTGCTTGGCTTTCTTCATCACGACGCTCATCAACAACGACCGTTAATTTTTCCAGCATTTCTTCTAAAGATTCTAAAGTAACTTCGCGAGCTTGAGCACGAAGAGTACGGATGTTATTTAACGCTTTTAATGATTCGCTCATTTTCCTGGTCTCAAATTATTTGTTGGCATGTGTACAGTAATAATAGAATGCTATTTTAAATTCTGCAATAGCTAAATTACGCCCCTAGTTTAAAAGTAATCTTTAACGAATGCAATTTTTTTACAAAAGAAATATAAACTTTTCGTAGATATATATACCACTATTATCAATAACTGAACTAATGAAAAAAATAGCAATATGAAAAAGTTTTACTAACTTAATATTCTGTAAAATGAGTAAAAGGTCTTTTTTACTTTAGCTCAAAATGAAGCGATGTCAGGGATTAACTTAAATTTTCTTTTTTTGATGAGGTTTTTGCCATCAGTGCTTCAGCAAAAACATTTGTCGTTAATATTGAACTGGTTTTTATTGCATATAAGATAATCATTATAAGTATAAAATACAGATATGTTTACGTAAAAAGAGTTAAATTTTCAATAAGTAAAGGTGAGAAAGAGTGGTTATAGTTAATCTAATGATATGTTTTATGATAAAATTATTTCGAATATAATTTTTGAGGAAACAGCGAGATGGCTCAGCTTTATTTTTATTATTCAGCAATGAATGCGGGGAAATCAACGTCTTTGTTACAGTCATCGTATAACTATAACGAAAGAGGGATGCAAACATTGATATTCACGGCAGAAATTGATAACCGTTTTGCCCTAGGAAGGGTATCCTCACGTATTGGGCTATCAGCTGAAGCGTTATTATTCTCACCATCGACAAATATGGCAGAGATTATTAAACGTGAAAATAGCACACAGAAAGTACATTGTGTTCTTATTGATGAGTGTCAATTTTTAACAAAAGAACAAGTAGCGCAATTATGCGATATCGTTGATAACTGCGATATCCCTGTTTTATGTTATGGTTTACGCACTGATTTTGCAGGTGAACTGTTCGCAGGAAGCCAATATTTACTTGCTTGGGCTGATAAATTGGTTGAGCTTAAAACAGTCTGTTACTGCGGCCGTAAAGCGAATAAAGTATTACGTGTAGGAAGTGATGGGATCCCAGTTTATGAGGGCGCACAGGTGGATATAGGGGGAAATGAGAAATACATCTCTGTGTGTCGCAAGCATTATTCAGATGCGATTGAACAAGCTAAATTAATGAACGCAGGGACGATTCCTAAAAAAGCTATTCACTTCAATTAAACGAAAAATAAAATGGAAAGTGAAAAATAACCTATTTTTAGAATAGACCTATGGGCTTTTAATGAAAGCCCTTGTGTATAATTTCTCTAATATATGATTGTGATTAATAGCATTATTTGACTTGTAAAACATTAAAGGCACCGCATTTGCAGTGCCTTTATTATTTAATTATCCAAAAAATTATTTTTTAGATGATTTTTTCTCTGCCGTTTTTTTCGTTGTCGTCTTTTTCTCAACAACTTTTTTTTCTGTCTTTACTTCTGCAGATGGTGCACTTGTATGTTCAATAAACTCACGGCCATAATATGAATCCAGTAATAACTGTTTAATTTCAGAGATTAATGGATAACGTGGGTTAGCCCCTGTACATTGGTCATCAAAAGCGTCTTCTGACAGTTTATCAACGCGGGCTAAGAAATCAGCTTCAGAAACACCTGTTTCACGGATAGATTTAGGAATGCCTAAGTCAGCCTTAATTTCATCTAACCACGCTAATAATTTCTCAATTTTAACACCCGTACGGTCATTTGCATTTGTGAGCCCCAAATGATCTGCAATTTCAGCATATTGGCGGCGTGCATGAGGACGGTCGTATTGGCTAAAAGCAGTTTGCTTGGTTGGGTTATCATTCGCATTGAAACGAATAACGTTACAAATTAGCAATGCATTCGCAAGACCATGAGGAATATGGAACTCAGAGCCCAGTTTGTGTGCCATTGAGTGACAAACACCCAAGAAGGCGTTAGCAAAGGCAATACCTGCTAAGGTTGCACCATTGTGTACACGCTCACGTGCCACTGGGTTTTTAGCCCCTTCATGATAACTTGCTGGCAGGTAATCTTTTAATAAGCTTAGCGCTTTTAAAGCTTGACCATCGGTAAACTCATTAGCTAACACGGAGACATAAGCTTCTAATGCGTGGGTGACGGCATCTAAACCACCAAAAGCAGTTAACGATTTAGGCATGTTCATTACGAGGTTAGCATCGACAATTGCCATATTAGGCGTTAATGCATAATCCGCTAATGGGTATTTTTGACCTGTTTTATCGTCGGTGACAACTGCAAATGGTGTGACTTCAGAACCTGTACCTGATGTTGTTGTAATAGCAACTAATTTTGCTTTCACACCCATTTTCGGGAAACGGTGAATACGTTTACGGATATCCATAAAGCGTAACGCCAGCTCTTCAAAATGCGTTTCAGGGTGTTCATACATGACCCACATAATCTTCGCCGCATCCATTGGAGAACCGCCACCTAATGCGATAATGACATCAGGTTGGAAAGCTTGCATTTGCGCCGCACCTTTACGAACAACTGTTAACGTTGGGTCAGCTTCAACTTCAAAGAAAACATCGGTTTCGATATGGTGTTTTTTGAGGACATTAACCACTTCATCCACATAGCCGTTATTAAATAAATAGCCATCGGTGACAATAAATGCACGTTTTGCACCGTCAGTTGCAATTTCTTCTAGGGCGATAGGTAAACAGCCACGGCGGAAGTAGATTGAATTTGGAAGTTTATGCCACAACATATTTTCAGCTCTCTTCGCCACAGTTTTGGTATTAATTAAATGTTTAGGACCAACGTTTTCAGAGATAGAGTTACCCCCCCAAGAACCGCAGCCGAGTGTGAGAGAAGGGGCTAATTTAAAGTTATACAAGTCACCAATCCCACCTTGTGAGGCAGGGGTGTTGATCAGGATACGCGCCGTTTTCATTTTTTGACCGAAATAATTGACACGTTCATGTTCATTATCTTGGTCTGTATATAAGCAAGATGTGTGGCCAATACCGCCCATCTCAACCAGCTGCTCAGCTTTCGATACTGCATCCTCAAAGTTTTTGCCGCGGTACATGGCTAACAGTGGAGACAATTTTTCATGAGCAAAGGGCTCTGAATCATCGATCAGTTTCACTTCACCAATTAAAATCTTTGTATTGATTGGCACCGTAATGCCAGCCATCTCTGCAATTTTATAAGCAGGTTGACCCACGATAGCTGCGTTTAAATTGCCATTTTTTAAGATGATATCTTGAACAGCTTTGAGTTCTTTACCTTGCAGTAAGTAGCCACCGTGACTTGCAAAACGTTCACGTACTTGACTATAGATTTCATCGACAACGACAACAGATTGCTCAGATGCACAGATAACACCGTTATCGAAGGTTTTGGACATTAAAATAGAAGCCACTGCGCGTTTAATATCTGCAGTTTCATCAATAACCACAGGGGTGTTTCCTGCACCTACACCAATAGCGGGTTTTCCTGAGCTGTAAGCCGCTTTAACCATACCAGGGCCACCTGTCGCCAAGATCAGGTTAATATCAGGGTGATGCATTAATGCATTGGATAATTCAACTGATGGGGAATCAATCCAACCAATAATATCTTTTGGCGCACCTGCTGCGATAGCGGCATTAAGAACAATTTCGGCGGCACGGTTAGTGGCTACTTTTGCGCGAGGGTGTGGTGAAAAGATAATGGCATTACGGGTTTTTAAGCTAATCAGGGATTTAAAGATGGCTGTTGATGTTGGGTTTGTGGTTGGTACGATACCACAAATAATCCCAATAGGTTCTGCGATTGTAATCGTACCAAATGTTGGGTCTTCAGAAAGTACACCGCAGGTCTTTTCATCTTTATAGGCATTATAGATATATTCAGAGGCAAAGTGGTTTTTGATCACTTTATCTTCAACAATACCCATTCCAGACTCTTCTACCGCGAGTTTTGCGAGAGGGATACGTGCATCAGCAGCAGCAAGGGCAGCAGCGCGGAAGATTTCATCTACTTTTTCTTGCGAAAAACTAGCGAATTCGCGTTGAGCTTTTTTGACACGAGCAACGAGTTCATTGAGTTCGGTAACGTTAGTTACGGACATATAGATTACTCCTGATAAATGTTAAACTTTTTAAGCCAATGAGCAATGTATCTATTATAAAGAGGTTTAAAAAAGACCACTTAAAAAAGAAAGTATAGATAATATCTATAATAACGTAGCTCATCATCGCCTATTGGCTTAAAAACCTTGTTAAAACGTGAATTATTGATGATTGGTTCATCATTAACTCTGTCTATCAGTTAAGGATAGATTAACAAAACAGGAATTAAATAAAGTGATCTAAATCACGAAAATGGCAAGCTGACACCTTTCAGCATGGCTGTTTTTGTACTATTTGAAATAGTGTTGTTGGTGTATTAATTAACTTTCACATAAGTAAGCTAAATGCGTCGAGATTGATAATAAAGCTAACAAAAAATGGGGTAAAAAGAGACATTCACAGAAATTAGTGCTTTTCTCAAGGAAATTTACTGCATCAGTGATAAAATTATTTAAGACATCAATAAACCTCTAACAAGAGTTATTTAAGGAAATGAATGAGTGAGTGCAGCATTACTTGACTTATCGGGCTACATTAAATTTTTTATCGGTTTATTTGCATTGGTAAACCCTGTGGGTATTTTGCCTGTGTTTATCAGTATGACTAATTATCAAAGTAATGCAGGGAGAAATAAAACCAATACCATTGCGAATACTTCCGTTGCTATTATTTTATGTACGTCATTATTAATTGGCGATTCAATCTTACAATTATTTGGGATTTCTATTGATTCATTCCGTATTGCAGGGGGGATATTGATTGTCACCATCGCAATGTCGATGATCAGCGGGAAAATTGGTGAAGACAAACAGAATAAACAAGAAAAAACAGAAACAGCGGTTCGCGACAGCATTGGTGTTGTGCCTCTGGCATTACCGTTAATGGCTGGCCCTGGAGCAATAAGTTCTTGTATTGTTTGGTCTTCAAGGTGGCATGGCTGGCAAAATTTCTTGGGTTTAGCCCTAACCAGTATTTTCTTTGCCTTTTGTTGTTGGTTATTATTTCGCTCCGCTTCGTTATTAGTACGCTATTTAGGGCAGACAGGGATCAACGTTGTTACGCGTATTATGGGATTATTATTGATGTCGTTGGGCATCGAATTTATCGTCACAGGGGTTAAAGCACTTTTCCCAGGTTTACTCTAAAAACACCTCTTTCCAATGCTGCTGTTATGCATTTTGCTGACAGCAGCATTGAGAAAAACTATCGCCTTTCAAAAACAGTATTGTGGTATCCAATAGCAGGATATGTCGTTATCTAATCTCTTTCACAACAAACAATCAGCAATAATAAAAGTCACATCTGTAATTAAATATCGCATTTTTTGCTAAAATAGGGATAAAAAGTAAGGAATTGTGAGCTACGTAAATTTATTCACTATTTTAATTGGTGTTTGTTAATGATATGTTTGGAAGTGTGAAGGGGGGACATGCTGTGCGATATGATGGGGTTTATGGTATCGCATTGATTTTAATGTGTTTAATGGTGTGTTGATGAGTTTTTTTTAGAAATAGCATGAAATTTTTAACCAGAAAATGTTAATTAATTGTTTTAATTATTCATATTCAAAGGGTGCATTTGGCCATGTTCGGCTAGATAAAAGGTTTCGTTAATTACTGCGAAGGTTGCTAATCATGAGGGATAAAATGATAAGAACGGCAATGGGTTTGGGAGCACTGTCATTATTTATTACGACATCATCAATGAGTGCCAATATTGTTAAACCTGTACAGTCAATTGTGATTAACAATGGTTCAGAAGTGGCTTCCCTCGACCCGCACAAAGTGGAGGGAGTGCCTGAAAGTAATGTTATTTTAAATTTGTTAGAAGGCCTGGTTTATACTGATGTCGATGGCAAAGTGACACCAGGTGTGGCAAAAAACTGGGTAAATGATAATTACATTACTTGGATTTTTACGCTCAGAGATGACGCAAAGTGGAGTGATGGAACCCCTGTCACTGCGGAAGATTTTGTCTATAGCTGGCAACGTCTCGCGGATCCAGCAACGGGCTCACCTTATTCAAGTTACCTACAAAACGCTTATATTTTAAATGCAGATGCTATTTTGGCAGGGAAAAAGCCTGTCAATGAACTTGGCGTAAAAGCCTTAGATCCTCATCACTTACAAGTCACGTTAAGCCATCCTGTCCCCTATTTTGTTGATATGCTATCCCATACAGCGATGAAGCCTGTTAATAAACAGACAATTGAAAAACATGGTGATAAATGGACTCAACCACAAAATTTTGTGGGTAATGGGGCATATTTGCTGGATAAATGGGTGGTTAACGAGCGCATTGTTGTAAAACGTAATCCGCTATATTGGAATAATGTGCAGAGCCAGATAGACCAAGCGACGTTCCTCGCAATTTCTTCTGAAGTTAGTGATATCAACCGCTATCGCAGTGGGGAAACCGATATCAGCAATTCCGCTATTCCGCCCGCGCTTTATCAAAAGATGAAGCAAGAAAAGCCCAATGAGTTATATGTAAGGCCTTATTTGTGTACTTTTTATTATGAAATTAATAATAAACGCCCACCATTTAATGACCCTAGAGTGAGGGAGGCTATTAAATTAGGGTTAGATAGAGAAACTATTACGAATAAAATCATCAACCAAGGCCAAACCGTAGCTTATGGGTTCACACCAACATTTATTAATAATGGCAATTTTGAGCCACCGCAGTGGGCCAGTTTACCCGCTGAGCAGCGTTATCAACGGGCGAGAGAACTATTGGCAGAAGCGGGTTACACCAAAGAGAATCCCCTGAAATTTTCGTTGTTATACAACACGTCAGACCAAAATAAACAGCAAGCGATTGTTGCCGCTTCTATGTGGCAAAAAAATATTGGTGCGAAAGTTACGCTACAAAATCAGGAATGGAAAACTTCACTGCAAAGCCGTCATGAAGGGCAATACGACGTTGCAAGGGCGACTTGGTGTGCTGATTACAATGAACCAACTGCATTTTTAAATATGATGTTAACGGACAACAGCAATAACACTGGTTTCTATTCAAATGCCACGTTTGACGCATTACTTGCCCAAGCGTTAACTGCACAAGATGAACAAGCGCGCCATCAGATTTATCAACAAGCTGAAGCCTTGTTAGACAAGGACTCTGCGTTAGTTCCTGTCTATTATCGCGTCAGCGCACGTATGGTAAAACCCACCGTTGGTGGATTTAAAGGTAAAGACCCCCTTGATTATACGGATATTAAACGGTTATATATAAGTGAACCTAATAAATAATATCCAAATAATTATAAAAAGTGTTTATCTCTAAGATAAACCTGCATCAACACACAATCATAATAAATATGTATGGGAGTAACCGATAAGATGAGTAAATTAATCAATAAATCGATTATTGCACTTAGCGTTACCGCTGGGTTAGCGATGGGGTCAATAGCAACCAGTTTTGCTGCGACGGTTCCAGCTGGTGTTGAACTTGCTGAAAAGCAAGTGATGGTCAGAAATAACGGTTCAGAGCCACAGTCTTTAGATCCACATAAAATTGAAGGGGTACCAGAGTCAGCTTTAGCAAGGGATCTATTTGAAGGGATTACTATTGTTGGGCCAGATGGGGAAATTTTACCTGGCTCAGCAACCAGCTGGGAAAACAAAGATTTTACCGAGTGGACGTTTAAAATTCGTGATGGGGCAAAATGGTCAAATGGTGACCCTGTCACGGCAGAGGATTTCGTTTATAGTTGGCAACGTTTAGCAGACCCTGATACCGCCTCTCCATATGCAAGCTACCTACAATACGCGCATATCAAAAATGTTGACGATATTATTGCGGGTAAGAAAAAACCGCAAGAACTTGGTGTCAAAGCGCTTGATGACAAAACATTAGTTATTTCGCTCAGTGAAGCCGTTCCTTATATTCCTAAATTATTAGCTCACTCATCCATGTCCCCAGTAAACAAAAAAGTGATTGAAAAGAATGGAGCTAAATGGACACAACCCCAAAATTTTGTCGGTAACGGAGCCTATAAACTGAAAGATTGGACTGTTAACGAGCGTATTGTATTAGAGCGCAGCCCAACATATTGGGATAACGCAAACACGATTATTGACCAAGTCACTTTCCTGCCAATTTCGTCTGAAGTCACCGATGTAAACCGCTACCGAAGTGGTGAAATTGATATGACGTACAGTAACTTACCTATTGAGCAATTTAAAAGCTTACAACAAAACATGCCCAATGAGTTACGTGTAAATCCTTATCTGTGTATTTACTACTATGAAATTAATAACGAAAAACCACCATTTAACGACCCGCGTGTTCGTGAAGCATTAAAACTGTCGATGGACCGAGACACTATCACCTATAAAGTGAAAGCGCAGGGGGATATCCCCGCTTATGGTTTTACTCCACCCTTTACCAGCGGCATGAAAACTGAGAAACCAGATTGGTACGCCAATATGACTCAGGAACAGCGTAATGAAAAAGCGAAACAATTGCTGGAAGAGGCGGGTTATAACAAAGCAAACCCATTAAAATTCAACTTACTATATAATACGTCAGATTTGCATAAACGTATTGCGATTGCTGCCTCTTCTATGTGGAAGAAAAATATCGGCGCAGACGTTAAACTCGAAAACCAAGAGTGGAAAACCTTCTTGGATAGCCGACATCAAGGTAATTATGATGTTGCCCGCGCAGGATGGTGCGCAGACTATAACGAACCATCTTCGTTCCTGAATATGCTGCTTTCCTACAGTAGTAACAACACGGTTCACTATAAAAATACGGACTTTGATGCTGTGATGAAGAAAACATTACAGGTGAAAACAGACGAAGAACGAGCGGCCTTATATCAACAAGCTGAAAAGTTACTCGATAAAGATTCAGGCATTGTTCCGCTTTACTACTACGTTAACACCCGTTTAGTGAAACCTTACGTTGGTGGTTATAGTGGTAAAGACCCATTAGATAACTTACATACTAAAGATTTATATATTATCAAACACTAATAACAATGCTCTGGCTCCGAGAGGGGCCAGATATTAGCCTAATGGGCAATAGAAGCAGGAACGAGCAATGCTGAAATTTATTTTGCGTCGGGTGCTTGAGGCGATCCCGACTCTTTTAATTCTCATTACCATCTCATTTTTTATGATGCGCTTAGCGCCGGGTAGTCCGTTTACAGGCGAGCGTAAGCTACCACCTGAGGTGATGGCAAATATTGAAGCCAAATACCATTTAAATGATCCGATGTATAAGCAGTACTTCAACTACCTTATTCAACTCTCACAAGGCGATTTTGGGCCTTCATTTAAATATAAAGACTATAGTGTCAATGACTTAGTAGCGAAAGCCTTCCCTGTTTCTGCGAAACTGGGGGCTACTGCCTTTGTGGTTGCTGTTTTATTTGGTGTCACGGCAGGGGTCATTGCTGCCCTTAATCAAAATACTAAATGGGACTTTACAGTCATGGGGTTTGCCATGACGGGGGTTGTCATCCCCAGCTTTGTTGTGGCACCTCTTTTGGTGCTGATATTTGCCATTCACTTGAAATGGCTCCCCGGCGGTGGCTGGGACGGCGGTAATTTGAAACATATGATCTTGCCGATGGTGGCACTGTCATTAGCCTACATTGCCAGTATTTCCCGTATCACTCGTGGCTCGATGATAGAAATTATGCATTCAAATTTTATCCGTACTGCACGCGCTAAGGGCTTACCACTGAGAACTATCATTTTACGCCATGCCTTAAAACCTGCGTTGCTCCCAGTGCTTTCTTATATGGGCCCTGCATTTGTGGGAATCATTACGGGTTCAATGGTGATTGAAACTATTTTTGGCTTACCTGGCATTGGTCAATTATTCGTTAATGGCGCACTTAACCGCGATTATTCATTGGTGTTGAGCTTAACCATTTTGGTTGGGGTATTAACGATAACCTTTAATGCTATTGTCGATGTGTTGTATGCCGTCATTGACCCGAAAATTCGCTACTAATTGGAGAAACGCTATGATTTCGAATCAAAAAAATAGTGAAGCTCTGGCGAATTTTTCAGAGCAATTGGATATTGAAGGGCGAAGTTTGTGGCAAGATGCACGTCGTCGTTTCATGCATAACCGTGCGGCAATTTTCAGTTTATGTGTGTTGTTTTTAATCACATTATTTGTCATTTTTGCGCCGATGCTATCACCATTCCTATACGATGATACCGATTGGGAGATGATGTCCATGCCGCCAGATATGGCGACAGGCCATTATTTTGGTACGGATGCGTCGGGGCGTGACTTGCTAGTGCGTGTCGCAATTGGTGGGCGTATCTCGCTGATGGTCGGCGTTGCTGCTGCGCTGGTGGCAGTAGTGGTTGGGACGTTATATGGCTCACTGGCAGGCTATGTCGGTGGTAAAGTTGACTCAATCATGATGCGTTTATTGGAAATTCTGAATTCATTTCCATTTATGTTCTTCGTTATTTTATTAGTGACCTTATTTGGCACCAATATCTTATTGATTTTCGTCGCAATTGGGATGGTCTCTTGGTTAGATATGGCACGTATTGTACGTGGTCAAACACTGGGGTTAAAACGTAAAGAGTTTATTGAAGCGGCATTAGTTTGCGGTGTCAGCACGCGCCATATTATTTTACGCCATATTGTGCCAAATGTGCTGGGTGTGGTGGTAGTCTATGCATCCTTGTTAGTACCGAGCATGATCTTGTTTGAATCATTCCTCAGCTTCCTAGGTTTGGGCACACAAGAGCCACTCAGCAGTTGGGGGGCTTTGCTCAGTGATGGGGCAAATTCGATGGAAGTGACACCATGGTTATTATTGATCCCTGCAGGTTTTCTGGTTATCACGTTGTTTTGTTTTAATTTTATCGGCGATGGCTTACGTGATGCCCTCGATCCGAAAGACCGTTAGAGGGAAATGTTATGTCAATAAATTCAACCAAAAGCCCTCTGTTATCAGTTAAAGATTTGAGTGTGACTTTTTCTACGCAAGATGGCGATGTCACTGCGGTTAATAAGCTTAATTTTGATTTACGCGCAGGGGAAACCTTGGGTATTGTTGGGGAGTCAGGGTCAGGGAAATCGCAAACGGCATTTGCTTTGATGGGACTACTGGCAAAAAATGGCCGAATCAATGGTTCGGCGATGTTTAATGGTCGTGAAATTCTGAATTTAAAAGAAAAAGAATTAAATCGGATGCGGGCTGAAGAAATCTCCATGATCTTCCAAGACCCAATGACGTCATTAAAT
Source organism: Providencia sp. PROV129 (assembly GCF_028482245.1). NCBI lineage: Bacteria > Pseudomonadati > Pseudomonadota > Gammaproteobacteria > Enterobacterales > Morganellaceae > Providencia > Providencia sp. PROV129. Next base: position 58,855 of record NZ_JAMPQD010000013.1, on the reverse strand, counting down.
CCCTACTTAAAAATTGGCACGCAGCTATCTGAGGTACTGATGCTCCATAAGGGGATGGGCAAAAGTGACGCTTTCGAGGCATCAGTGAAAATGTTGGATGCGGTTAAAATGCCTGAAGCGCGTAAGCGTATGAACATGTATCCCCATGAATTCTCAGGCGGAATGCGCCAGAGGGTGATGATTGCGATGGCACTATTGTGCCAACCAAAATTACTGATTGCAGATGAGCCAACAACGGCGTTAGATGTGACGGTACAAGCGCAAATCATGACGTTGCTGAATGAATTGAAAGATGAGTTTGATACAGCAATTATTTTGATCACCCATGACTTGGGGGTTGTGGCTGGCGTTTGCGACAAAGTGTTGGTCATGTATGCGGGGCGCACTATGGAGTATGGCACTGCCAAAGATATTTTTTATCAGCCATCTCACCCTTATTCTTTGGGGCTATTAGCGGCAGTTCCGCGACTCGATGGGGATGATGAAAGTCTCGCAACAATACCAGGTAACCCACCAAATCTATTAAGATTACCAAAAGGTTGTCCGTTCTCACCACGTTGCCAATATGCAACACAGCAATGTGTAGAAAGTGAACCTGCTTTATCATCCTTTGCGCAAACTCGCCTGCGTGCCTGCTTCAAGCCTATGGAGGAATTAGTATGACGACTCATGAAAATAGGCCTGTGTTACTGGAAGTTAATGATCTAAAAGTGCACTTTTCCATTAGGGATAAAAAGCAGTGGTTTTGGCAACCCGACAAAAGTTTAAAGGCGGTGGATGGCGTCACACTGCGCTTATACGAAGGGGAAACTCTGGGGGTGGTTGGTGAGTCTGGTTGTGGTAAATCCACCTTTGCTCGTGCGCTAATTGGCTTAGTCAAAGCGACAGACGGCACCGTTAGCTGGCTAGGTCAAAATTTATTAGGTAAAAGTGATAAAGAGTGGCGCAGTGTGCGTAGCGATATTCAAATGATTTTCCAAGACCCATTGGCCTCATTAAACCCGCGAATGACCATTGGTGATATTATTGCTGAACCACTAAAAACCTATCACCCGAAAATGCCACAATCGCAAATCACCGAAAAAGTAAAAGCGATGATGATGCGAGTGGGGTTATTACCGAACTTGATTAACCGCTATCCCCATGAGTTTTCTGGGGGGCAGTGCCAGCGAATTGGTATTGCTAGGGCGTTGATATTAGAACCAAAATTGGTTATTTGTGATGAACCAGTTTCTGCGCTGGATGTATCCATTCAGGCGCAAGTGGTGAATTTACTGCAAGAACTACAGCGTGAAATGAAATTATCGCTGATATTTATTGCTCATGATTTAGCCGTGGTTAAGCACATTTCTGACCGTGTACTGGTGATGTATTTGGGACATGCCGTGGAATTAGGTACCTATGATGAGGTCTATAATAACCCCTTACACCCGTATACTCGAGCGTTGATGTCAGCGGTTCCTGTGCCAGACCCTGACAAGGAAAAAAATAAAAGCATTGAATTACTCGAGGGGGAGCTGCCATCACCGATTAACCCTCCTTCAGGTTGTGTTTTCAGAACACGTTGTCCATTGGCAGATGAAGGGTGTGCGAAAACGCGTCCGTTGTTAGAAGGTAGTTTTAGACATGCAGTATCTTGTTTGAAAATAGACCCTCTTTAATCATTTTTGCCAACAATTAACCTTAAAAGCAGAGTCAATTGGCTCTGCTTTTTTGTTATTAATCTTAAAAACCACTTTTTTAGCTGTGTTCAGATAATGACTGATAAATAATGGAAGCAAAACATGTTAATAAACTAATTATTCATTGAGGCAATAAAATAAAGGTTCAACATAAATGACGAATGATTTTTTACAGGATGAAGAGACGGTTTCGGTTTTACGCCAATGGCAGCAGATTAATGAACAGTATCCAAACGACGCATTAGCACGAATTCGTGAGAAAATCCCTTTAGTTAAACAAGTAGATAGCGAGTTAAACTTATTTGGTGCAGATAGCCATGAATATGAGTTAAACCCCGTTATTGCCTTAGCAGATATTGAAAAATGGCAAAAGCGAACGGGGGCGACATTACCGCAAGATTTTGTACAGTTTTTAACGCAAATTGGTAATGGTGGACTAGGGCCTTATTATGGAATTGTCCGTTTTGAAGATAGCGAAAGCCGCTTTGATCAAACCGCAGCATTACCCTCTATTTTAAGTCCTACGATGAGCCAAGAGGAATGGCAGAAACTGACTTTCCTTGATGATGATTGCAGTGATGAAGAATTCGATGAGCGAGAAAACTATATTCACCAAGGTGTTTTTTACCTTGGAACGTGCGGGTGTGAATATGATTTATTATTAGTGATTACAGGGGAATATGCAGGGCGAATTATTTATACAAACCATTGGTGTGGTTCTAATCAGCCTTTCTTCTTTTCTTACGAACTGAGTTTTTCACAATGGTATGAACGTTGGTTAGATGAAGTTATTCAAGGCTATGAAACTAGTTGGTTTGGTCACAGAATTGGCGGTGATGAGCAAACGTTATTTGATTTATACATCCAAATGGATAGTTCGGAATTAAGATGTCAGGTATTGTCAGGGTTGACTAAACTTAAGCTTTTATCTGATAAAGGTTTGGTGTTATTGACCGAAATTATTAAAGAAAACCAAGGGGAAGAGTCAAAACTGGCTTTGAGAGTTTTAGCGCAATATGCACCTAATATTGCTTCCTCATACCTTATGTCTGCGTTAAAAAGTACCGACCGTGCATGGCAAAATTTAGCGATTAGTACTATCTTTTTTAATCAAAAAGAGAACTTAGCCGATTATAAAGATAATATTTTGGAGCTAATCAAAAGTGTGGAAGATGCCGATTTTATTCGTTTTGCAGGGTACATACTTAAAGACTTAGCTGCCACACAAGCTGAAGATTTTGCTCATTTATTTAAACATTCGAACCTAAACCTTGCGAGAACTGCTCTTTATGCAGCGAGTTCTGATACGAATGTTAAGGAAAAATCTGCACTTTTTTACCCAAGCATTACGTCAGATGATGGTGACATGGCTTGTCTGGCCATTCGAACGCTAGTTGAACTTAATACTGTAATACCTGATGTTATTCCTCTATTAGAATGTGCATGGAAAAAATTCCCAAAAGAGAAAAATGAATATGTCAGGACCAATATTCAGAATTATTTGCGAAAATTTTCAGTGACAGGCGACTTTCCTAAAGAAGATTAAGATGTGAAGAAGAGGGGCTAATGCCCCTCAATCGTTATTTTTTCCAGAGAATAGAGTGGAAAGGTTCTGTAGGATGGCGGCTAATTAATACGCGAGCAAAGATATCGTCGAGTTCGTCATCAGGGTTTTTCGCTAGCCCAATAATCACTTCACTGAACTGTGATAAATTTGCCTCACTCGGCAGAATACCTTGCCAATTATCAGTTAAATCAATGAGTTCAGCTGCGCCAGATTCTTCAAACTGTAAGGCAAAAATAAGCTGGTCAGCAGGTTCTAGATTATCCATTGCGCCTTCGAGAAAAAGGTCATAAGCCATTTCAATGATATCGTCTTCATCGATTAAATGTATATTGTGTTTCTCAGTCATGACCTTTCCTAATTCATTTACGCTATAACAGTGGGCTAAAGAAATAACAAACACGCTCAACCACGCGGTTCCAGAAGGGGCGTTGTTCCCATTCTTCAATTTCTAAGCGTGTTGATCGAGCCATGTAATCATACTGAACTAACGTCAGATCGCTACCAAAACTTTTATCATCAATAACGACGGTGATTTCAAAGTTAAGCCATAAGCTACGCATATCGAGATTAACGGAACCAACTAAACTGAGTTCGCCATCCACAAGGACACTTTTAGTATGCAATAAGCCATCTTCGAATTGATAAATTTTTACGCCAGCCTCAAGTAATTCGCTATAAAATGAACGGCTTGCCCATCGAACGAGGAAAGAGTCATTTTGTCTTGGCATGATAATACTCACATCGACACCGCGCATGGCCGCGGTACAGATAGCATGCAGAAGGTCATCACTAGGGACAAAATAGGGCGTTGTCATGATTAACTGTTTGCGAGCAGAAAACATGGCGGTCATCAGCGATTGTTGAATCAGTTCATCAGGGAAACCAGGCCCTGAAGCGATGGTTTGAGTGGTGTGACCATTGGCTTGCTCAAACGGCATAATATTGCTGTCTGGTGGTGGTGGCAAAATACGTTGGCCTGTTTCCATTTCCCAGTCAAATGCATACACAATCCCTAAAGTGGTGCTCACAGGGCCTTCCATACGCACTAAAATATCAATCCATTCACCAACACCTGAGTCTTGTTTAAAATAGCGAGGGTCAACCATATTCATACTTCCAGTGTATGAAATATAGTTATCGATAATGATAATTTTACGGTGTTGGCGTAAATCCATGCGACGTAAGAAGAAACGCATTAAATTCACTTTTAGCGATTCGACAAACTCAATGCCTGCTGCGCGCATTTTTGCAGGATAATCACTGCGGAAAAAGTGCCAACTCCCTGCGGAGTCAACCATGATGCGGCATTTTACACCACGTTTAGCGGCATTTAGCAGAGCCTCCGTTACGCCATCAACCAATCCACCAGGTTGCCAAATGTAGAACACCATCTCGATAGAATGCTGTGCATTATTAATGTCATTAACAATGGCTTTTAATGAATCTTCGCAAGTGGTTAATAGTTGGATACGGTTTCCTTTAACGCCAGCGATGCCCTGACGTTTTTCAATCAATTGAAAAAGCGGTTCTGCTACCGAACTGTTTTCATTTGCAAAAATATGTTTTGAATGGCGTAAGTTTTCGAGCCATGTGGCGACAGAAGGCCACATATGGTGGGCTTTATCAACACGGCGTTTCCCTAAATGAAGCTCCCCAAAGGCGACATAGGCAATTATCCCAACTAAAGGAAGGATATAAATAATTAACAACCATGTCATTGCAGAGGTCACAGGCCTCCTTTTAACTAAAATGCGGACAGTAATTGCTGCAATAAGTAGCCAGTAAAGGAAAAATAGAAGCCAACTCATAAGGGTATAAACAGTTGCCATAATGGATTAAATGCCTCTCGCTAATAGGAAAATACCATCGAAAAAAGAAGTTTTACCTGAAAAAACAGTGAGCAATATATTAACTTAATAGAATTTAGCAAAATTTTGCAGTAAAAGCTTTGTGTAATAGATAATTCATGAGGAAATAATAATTTCAAATTGAAATAATAAATATTGAAATTAAATAATTATTATGAGATAGACCATAAAAGATCTTCTTGGCTCTTTTTTTCAAAGGAATATAATATTTTCTCACCGTATTTTTTCATAAAAAAGGGCAGAAAAATGAGACGCAGTAGGCATGAGGTCGGTCGTTGGAGAATGTTAAGACAAGTGCAACGTCGCCGTCGACGCTGGCTAGAAGGGCATTCAAGACGCAATATGCACATTTATGCCATGCGCAAAATCGATATTTATCGCCGTCGACACTCACTACTTTTTACTCAATGGGTTGAGTAGGGTTATTAGGGCGCACATTCACATTTTTCACTTTGTATGACAAACCTTATTGAATATGATTGCTATTTGCATTTAAACTAGTGACTATATTCTTTTAGGTCGACAGGTGTAGGGTAGAAATTGCATATGCGTTGGATCCGTTGGAGTTTAATTATCGTCATTTCGTTATCTATTCATGCAGGTCTTGCGATGGCATGGATTTTTAATCAACCTAATTTGGCTAGAGATCCTGAGCCAATGACGATTGCGATGGTTGCTTTTGCTGCCCCTGAACCTGCTTCAGAGCCTGTTCCTGAGGTTGAAACACCTGTCGAACCAGAGCCAGAACCGATTATCGAACCTGAACCCGAACCTGTGGTTGAGCCTGCGATTGTTTTGCCGAAGAAAAAACCTGAAGTGAAGAAGAAGCCAAAACCAAAGCAGGAAGAAAAGAAAAAAATTAAAGAAGATGTTAAGCCTGTTGAAAAACAACTTGCGATGAATAACATCAAATCAGATGCAACAGCACCGAAAACAAACAATAATCCAGTAACGACCGCAAAAAATACTGGGGCGAGTAATAGCCAGTCTACCGCGAAAAGTGGTCCAAGGGCTCTACATAAACAAGCTCCTGTTTATCCAGAACGTGCACGCCGTTTAGGGAAAGAGGGGTATGTTAAGGTGCGTTATGATATTGACGACGGCGGCCGTGTGACGAATATCGAGTTTGTTGAGGTTTCACCGAAAGGTTTGTTTGAGCGAGATGTTAAACGAGCAATGAACCGCTGGACATTCGAGAAACAACCCGCAAAAGGTTATGTCACCGAAATTTACTTCAAACTGGATGGTACAGTTAGCCAAGTGTAACTTGCTGATTAAGCCATTAAAAAAGCACCAAAACGGTGCTTTTTTAATTTAAGCGTGAATTAAACGATTATTCAGTGATTTGCTCAGAGCTGGCTAATTGGAAATGCTGTTTTTCTGTTGGTAACTCTCGTGGCGTATTATCATCATTCACGGCTACATAGGTAAATACCGCATCGGTGGCACGGTAACGTTGGCCTACAGGCTCCGTTGCAACTTTTTTCACCCACACTTCAATATTAATGGTAATTGAGCTTTTACCTGTTTTTAAGCAGCGCGCGTAGCAACAGACCACATCACCGACTGCGACAGGTTTTTGAAATTTTATGCCATTCACTGCGACGGTAACAACACGGCCGAGCGCGATTTCTTTTGCAAGGATAGCACCGCCAATGTCCATTTGTGACATTAACCAGCCACCGAAAATATCACCATTGGCGTTTGTATCCGCAGGCATGGCGAGGGTTCGTAAAACCAATTCACCGTTTGGTAATTGCATATTTAACTCTTATTAAAAAGGGAATAAAAACGACTAGTTAGCATTTATAGCAAATTACTGATACTCAAGTAAACTCTAACTACAGACTTATTGTCCAAGTATCGCCAATAAAACGTGTTTAGCCAATAAAATCCAATAAATAGCGCAGAACATCGGCGTATTGTGTTTAAATTCGGCTGAAAGTTAGAGTTATGCAAAGAAAACGCTAGAAGTGTTTTTTGTATTTAGTCAATTGGCTAGATTGCCTATACTTAAACCATAAACCGTTGATAAGTATTTGGGGGGAAAGTATGAGACTCATTTTGGCGATATTATTACCGTGGTTGCAATTTTTTACTATTGGTCGTCCATTTGCAGGAATAATTTGTCTGATTTTACAACTGACTTTAATTGGTTGGTTGCCAGCGGCTATCTGGTCTGTATATGCGTTATCACAATACAATACTGACAAAAAGATTGAAAAAGCGTTTGGTCAAAACCGACATTAGCTTAAAAACAAAAAAACCTGCTCAATCAGATAAAGCAGGTTTTTTTGTTTAGATATTCAGAAACATGACTACTCTTCGTGTTTTTCAACCGCTTCTTTGGTCATGTTTTTAAAAATATATACTACGCTTAACACAGTAAAAATCAGTGTTCCTGCCGTCAGACCGAATACTTTGAAATTGACCCAAATATCTTGTGCCATCCAAAATGCGACATAAATATTTAAAACTGCACAAAAAACAAAGAAGATAGCCCATGCACTATTAAGCTTATTCCAGTAACTATCCGCTAACTTAATTTCTTGGTTACTTCCTAGCATACGTTGAATTAATGGTTTTTCAGTAAACCATTGGCTGAATAATAACGCGATAGCGAATGCACCATAAATGATGGTGACTTTCCATTTAATGAATGCATCACTGTGGAAAATTAGTGTTAATGCCGCAAAACCCATCACAATAGCACAGGTGATCTTGGCTACTTTTTCAACTTTCTTATAAATAAGATAAGTGGCTAACAATGCCAGTGGTGTAGTGACCATTAAGGCACCACTTGCGTAAAAAATGTCGTATCGCTTATACACGATGAAAAAGATAATCAGAGGGATAAAATCAATAAGTTGTTTCATAACAGTGAATACAGCGCCTCAACGTCAAGATAATAGAGTAGTTTAACCGATATTGGCATTAATTGTTAAAAGTTTGCACCTTTTTACCAATAAACATGCCTTGTTACCAATCATATTTGCACAATTTTACTATTATTTGACTTACTTCTAGATAAACTTTATCAGTTCGGCTATAAATAAGGTTTTAGATAATTTAACTTACTAATTTATAGGTGTTTTTCCTCAATGATAAAGGCGAAGCTATTTGTCTGGATGCCAGGTTTAGAAACGCTGTTTAACTACCAGCTTTCAAACTTAGGTTCTGATGTGAAAGCTGGATTGTCCGTTGCGGCGGTGGCATTACCTGTTGCGATTGCTTATGCCGAATTAATGGGGGTGAACGCTATTGTTGGATTGTATGCCTGTATCCTTCCTATGTTTTTTTATGCGTTGTTTGGGACATCAAAGCAACTGATTATTGGCCCTGATGCGGCGACTTGCGCGGTTATTGCTGCTGCCGTTGCTCCACTTGCAATGGGGGATGAAAATGTTCGCTGGCAGTTAATCATTGTAATGAGCCTCATGACGGGTATTTGGTGTTTGATTGCAGCAAGATTCCGTTTAGGAACTTTTGCTGATTTTCTATCCCGCCCGATATTACAAGGCTTGTTAAATGGGGTGGCATTAACCATCGTTGTTAGCCAAATGGGTAAAATTTTTGGTATTACCACATTACCTGCAGGATTTATCGAGCGCCTTATTGCGTTTCCTCAATCAATAGCACAAACGCATATACCAACCTTATTGGTTGCGGCGGCAACATTAGCAGTCACATTAATTATTAAACGTGTGCGTAGTAAGTGGCCATCATTATTGATTGCCATGGTTCTCGCGACGGTTGCTAGTATCGTATTTAATCTTGAACAGTATGGTATTAGTATTGTCGGGGATTTAGGAGACGGGTTGCCTTCTATTCCAATGCCCGAGTTCCCACCGGGACTGCTACGCGACTTAGTTATTCCTTCAATGAACTTGGCAGTGATCAGCTTTGTCAGTTTTATGATGACTGCGCGTAGTTTCGCTAGTAAAAATGGCTATGCTATTGATGCGGATCAGGAACTACGTGCATTAGGGATAGCCAACATCGCCTCTGCGTTTTCCCAAGGTTTTGCTGTGAGTGCGGCAAGCAGCCGTACAGCAGTTAACGATATGATGGGGGGGAAAACTCAGCTCGTTTCTATTGTTGCGGCACTAACGATTTTAGCCGTATTGTTATTTTCTATGGACTTATTGGAATATATTCCGATGCCAGCCTTGGGAATGGTACTGGTCGTTTCGACGTTCTCGTTAATTAGCTTTCGTAGTATTTTATCCATGCGTAAGCGTAATAGAGAAGCCTTCTTCTTATGTGTCTTTACGTTAGTTGCTGTGTTGCTAGTTGGGCTAATCAGTGGTGTGGGTTTAGCCGTATTATTGGGTTTATTGCAGTTTATCCGAGTGATATTTAGGCCAACCGATCAGCAACTTGGTGTGGATGAGCAAGGCATGTTGCATTCAATGACATCAGATAATGATATTCAACCTATTGAAGGTGTATTAATTTATCGTTTTAACTCTCCGTTGACTTACTTCAACGTGAATTACTTTAAAGAGCGGTTGAATAAGCACTTAGATAACCAATTAAAGAGACCTGCATGGGTGATCGTCGACGCCGCGGTAAGTTTTACCCATAATGATGTGAGTGTATTTTCAACTCTTAATGATATCGTCACATCTTTGAAAGCGAAAGGTGTCACGTTAGTGTTGGCAGGGCGTCGTACATCAATTAAACGTTGGCTAGAACAAAATAAAATTACACGCTCTGATGATGATTTATTAGTTGTCCCTGATATCTATTTTGCAATTCGTTTAATTCAAAGTAAGCAACAAATTCAAATTAAATGTGTTGAAGAGAGAAAAGCGCAAGAAGAGATGAATGCGTTAGAACAACAAAGGGATTATGAAGATATTGATGAATCACTTAATTTGAAACCAGAAAAGAATTAAGATTTTTCTCAATTGATTGCATTAGAAAAAAGGAGCCACTTGGCTCCCTTTTTTAAATCGAAATTAAGCGTTTTTATTGACTAACATGTATAAACGGTAGAAATAAATTAAGGCGAAAGCAGCAACGATATTATTCAGCAGGAATGATATACCGTTAATGACAATGTGGTTCATCTGTAAGCTGCTTAATAATACACTCACCAACATTTGTGCAGCCATCCAAATTAAAATCATTGGCAGGGCAACACGCCAGTTTGCATACGCCATTTTCCAGCTTTTACCCATCGCACTAAACGGGTTTGTTTTTTCATTAATTAAGATAGCTGGTGCGAGAGAAAAACCAATCGCTAGAACAATCCCTGGGAGCACCATAATGGTGATGCCAAGTTGAATGAGAAGTGAGCAAACAACGAGTAACAAAAACATAGAAGGGGCTTTGCCTAATGAAGCGCTAAGTGCCTGCGTCGCATTCATGGCTTCACCGCGGGACATCCCTGCAATATAGGATAAAGTGCCACAGATAAGCACTAAGCTGCCTAGCGTTACAGAAAGAATTAGCCCAAAGGAAACACGTAGGATGCTGCTTTTGTCTTGCTCTGAAAGGCCTAATATCCAATCTTGTAAACCTGCATTCCCTGACTCAATCATTTGGTTTTGTGCTTGAGCAAGCACACCAATCATTTGTTCATTCGGGATCATCATTGCGTAAATCACGAGGCTCACCGCCGTTGCCAACACAACAATGGTGAAAAGGCCACTCAGTTGATTTTTGAAAAAATTAACGCTGTCACTGATGAGTGAGTTGGCCGAAATGGACATTTAACTGCTCCTATCTACAAACGGGATCAAAATTTTAAGGCAATTGTAACTGAGTATCAGACATAGAGGTAGAGAAAGATAAGAAATTTCGGGAAGTTAACATAAGTATGTAAAGGGAATGATTCTCAATATTTAACCAAATTAATTGAGAGGGTTAATTAGAATTACTTAAATTGCATTTTAAATATATGTTTTATGTATGGGGTAAATATATAAATTTAAGGATCAAGTTTTTATTTTATTAGTTATTTTCCAAAAATTGATTTAAATCAAAATTAAAAAAATAATAGATGGAATAATAAAACTATATTTATTGGATTACCTATAAATTGGTAAAAGATGTGATCTTGATTTGAACATCAATTTATATAATGCGGTATATTTTACTAAAATAAAAACACAGGAATGGGATTGATAATGAAAAAACTCACTGCGCTTGTATTAGCGGCTGCAACTTTAGCTCCAGCTGCTTCTATTGCTCATGAAGCTGGCGATTTTCTATTTCGCGCCGGTACTGCAACTGTAAGACCTAATGCAGGCTCGGATAATGCGTTAGGAGCATATGGATTAAATGATTCGTTTGGTGTTAGTAATAATACACAATTAGGTTTAACCTTTGGGTATATGATCACTGATAATATCGGTGTGGAATTATTAGCAGCAACGCCGTTTGAACACAAAGTTGGCACTGGTGTAACTGGTAATATTGCAACTGTTAAACATTTACCGCCAACCTTAATGGCACAATATTATTTTGGTAGTAAACAAGATAAATTACGCCCTTATTTAGGCGCAGGTCTGAACTATACGTTCTTCTTTGATGAAAAATTTAATTCCAAAGGTAAAGACACATATCAATTATCTGATTTAGACCTATCTAGCTCTTGGGGCTTTGCGGCACAAGCAGGTATGGATTATATGCTGACTGATAACTGGATGTTGAACGCATCAGTTTGGTGGATGAATATTGAAACGGATGTAAAATATAAAGCAATGGGTGAGCAACAAAAAGTAAGTACTCGCTTAGATCCATTTGTATTTATGTTTGGAGCAGGTTATCGCTTCTAATAGTTTTGATAGGATGCAATACAGGTTAATACCTGAATTCTGATGGAATAGAGTGCAGTAGGAAATCCGAGAGTATTTATATTCTCGGATTTTTCATTATATAAAGACAGTAAGATCAATTAAACATTTTTATAACAATAAAGCGCGTATTGCATTACAATTACTTGGTTTTAAAATATTAAAAATATAGAGTTAACACTTTTTTTGTCTATTTTATTATCTTGATTGTTAAAGAACGAAATAAATGACAGCGCCATTAGGTGAGGGGAAATATTTACAGGGACATAAAAGCTAAATACCTCATTGTGGTATTTAGCTTTTAGTCAGCTGATCTAAGCTGTCACATTACCAAAACCATTGAACATTTAATCCTGCGTTGACGCTATTGGTTTCGTACTCATCGGGTTTATAAAGTGGAGCGCCTAGAAATAAATCATAACTGAAGATATTGACGCTTCCACGCATACCAATTGCCGTTCCTAAAAGTTGGTCATCGGAATAAAGACCAAGAGGATATACACCACCAAATATACGGCCGTAGTCAATCGCATAATAAGGATAGAAAGAAAAACCTGGAATATAAAAGTTAAATTCATTCCTTAAATAGAAGCCTTTATCACCAATAAGTGAAAATTCTTCGTCAAAACCACGTACTGTCCATCGATTACCGAGTGAAAATTGATCTTGAATTGTTAATCTGTCCTTGCTGTACTGAACAAAAAGCTGAGGATTGTAACTCATGACAAAATTATCAAAAGAGATAGGGATCATGCCAGACACATCCAGTGTAAAAACTCGGGCCATATGGCTTGCATCGCCGTATTTCATGTCCCAGCTCTGTTCCGCACCTAACCAAGGAACGTTACGCTGATAATTGATTGAGGCATCCAGTGTTGAGTTGTCGATATTTTGTCGGTGATTGACTCCCACTTTAAAGGTGGTTAAATTCCTCTCCTGAGACAATAGTTTGACATCTTCAAGCTTATACTCTGATTTACGCTTTATTAACTGAATAGACGCGGTATCTTTGAATGTTTGTCCACGTAAAAAAACATTACTAGCAGTCGCATTGTAATATTTGCTGTCGCCATAATATTTATAACTGACAATATCTTTAATCGTTTGTTTATAATCACTTTTGCTAGCATAGATAGAAAAAAGCCAATAATTGTAGGGTACAGCATAGTAAATTGCGGCATTACTTGTACTGTATCGTTCTTGGTTTTTTAGGTTCTTACCTGCTGAAATATACACTGTGTCATTCAAACTGGTTAAGTTATTACCATAAATGGTTACACCAACTTGGTCTTTACCCGTTTGGCGGCTGCCTGAGTTATTGTAATATCCCCCGACATTAACATGGGGGGATTTTTCTCGTTGAATAGTGATATCTGATGTAGAGAAATCTTTCCCTGGGGATAATTCGATATTGGCTTTGGCTCCAGGAATGCGTTCCAAGTTTTCTAAGCCTTGTTCTATATCGCGAATATTCAGAATATCGCCTTCTTTTGCGGGCATGATTGCACCGAGCGTAATATAGGTATCGCTATCTTCAGATAATTTTACATTAGCGACTTTGCCGGGTATTATCTCTAGCGTCAAAATGCCTTCGCTAATATTTTGCTCAGGGATATTGACTCGAGTGGTGACATAACCTGATTTAATAATATTATCTTGTAAGCCTTTTGCTAATGTTTCAACCCCTTTAATTCCAATGCAGACTCCTACAACTTGGTTAGCATAAGTTTCAAGAGGGCGCATTGACGGTAATTTAGGTTCAGACACCAAAATTACTTTTTTCATATCAAAACATTGTTCTTCTTTATCAAAGATTAGAATATTGTTAGCGCGCTCTTGTTTTTTCCCTAAAACATCTTTAGCTTCTAATTGTATTTGTTGCTGGCGAGATTTATCTTGGCTTATTTGATTATTGATTTGTTGATCAACGGTCGAAGAGGGAGTCCCTGATGCATAAAATGGGAAAGCGAATAGGGTACTGGATAAAAAAATAAAACGAAAATTCATGGCCACCACTTTTATTCTTAAATGATCATATAAAAAATATTGGAAATATAATTAAGAATATTTTTATGATGAAGGTTTATTCTTTATTATATAAGATTGTTCTTATTGGTAATTAATTTTTTTTGAGTTTTTTTTCATGTATATCCCTATGGGCTTTCACCGAGAAAAATAGTCTTAAGTAAGTTTATAAACTTTTAGATTATGCGTTAAAATGGGATTTAATAAAAATTAATTATATTAATTAAGTTATGAAATAAGTGAAAAGCTATTAGTTCGGTGTATATTATGATAATGATATAAAATATTGGTTTTATATTTTTTTTATTAAATATTAATTAGATACAATAAATCCCAAAATGGTGTATTTAGGTGTTTTTACTTGTTTTTTGGGTTTTTAAATTATTATTTATTTCAATGAGATATTAAATAGTTTTAACTGAATTTATATAGAGTAAGGAATAACAACTAATTAGGTTGAAAGAGGTAAATTTAATATGAAAAGGAGGCTAATTAGCCTCCTTTGTGCTCTAATTAGTAATAATTAGGTGTGTTTAAAATGATCATGGAGCCTAAGATTTTTCCGTATGGGCTGTTATAAATTACAGGGCTTGTAATTTTAGTGGTTCCCATAGAACTTAAACGGCCATTATTATTATCAACACGAGTAAATGCATCAATGATTAAATCTTTACCTGCATCTACTAAGCCTGAATAAGTATTATTTAACTTGTTAACATCAAGCTTGACAGTATTTGCACCTTGAATTTTACCGTAACGGTTATCTAAGTCATTTCTCAATTTAATATTGATATCACCTTTGACTCCCGCTTTTTGAGATGCATCCGCAGCAATAATACCTGAGTAGTTGTTCAAGCTATTTGCGTTAATGTTAACCGCGCCGTCTTCAGCATAGATTCCGCCTGTTCTACCTGAAACACCGAACTTACTGGCATAAGCATTGAAGCCGCTTGCATAGCTGTTATCCAGAGAAGTCGTATTGATAACAACGTCGTTGTCAGCGGTAATCAGGCCACGATTGTTTGTTACATTCGTTGCTTTAATATCTAAATTAGTTCCTTTGATGTAACCATATTGGTTGATTAAGCTATAAACATTAAATTTAGATTTTCCCGAGTTAGAAACTAAAGAACCTTGGTTTTGAAGGATATTAGCCGTAATGTTTAGTGCCTTACCGCTATCTATAGCTGCATAACCATTGTTTACTAGGTTGTGAGACAACGTAATATTCGTTTGTCCATTGGTGGTTTTGATCAGTGAATTGCTGTTTTGCAATGTCTCAGCATCTATATCAATGCGACGTTTAGCTACAATCTCACTGCTGTTTTCATTAGCAATTAAAGTACGTGCATTAATCGCAATATCACGGCCTGAAATTGTTGAGTTACTATTGACAACTTTACCCGCATTGATAGTTACGTTGTTTCCTGAACGGATCCCACGATTATCTTTATTAATGACGTTATTACGTAAGTTATAATAGTTTTCAATGGTTCCCGTAGAACGAATATCGATATCACCACGGTTAGTTTTGATTGAGCCGTTAGTGTTATACAAGTTAGTTGATACCAGATTAATATTTTGTTGTGCATCAACAATACCACTTCGGTTATCAATGTTTGATCCTGTGGTTAATGTAACACTACCGCCATTGGATTTAATCTGGCCATTCACATTACTTAAAATGCCATTGTTAGTATTGATATCAATATCATTGTTACTCGCGATTGTGGAGTTGTTGTACAATCCTGAGTTAGTTTTGATATTAATTTTACCGTTGGCATTCATTTTGGCGTTTTGATTATAAACCAGGCCTTTTGAATCAATATTGATACCGCCCGAGCCTGCAACCATGCTGCCATAGTTGGATACACCAGTACCACTCTCTGTTGAAACTAATGTAATTTTATCGGCATACATACCCCCTAATGCGGACACATCAATACCGACTCGAGCTGTTGAACCTACACCTTGTACATTAGTGACATAGTTACCCTTTGCATCAACAAAGTTATTACCTGCAACAATATTAATTTCTTTTGCGTTAATATCACCACGGATCACTGCCGAGCGCGCAATAATATCTGTTGGAGAATCAGACTGTAAGCGGCTATTGATGATGATCTGGCCTTTTTCTACGTTATAGCCAAGTACTTCTCCCCCCGCAACAATAGGTTTACCTGTTGTTAGGGTAACGCGGTCGGTATTAATAAAACCACAGTTATTACATGTAATCCCAGATGCGTTAGCGACAATGACTTGTGCTTTCTGACCAGCCACTTCAACCATACCGTTGAGGGTACTTGCATTTGTGGAGTTAACTTCATTAAGAATCACTTTTGCAGGGCCGTTACCATTATTTAGGTTGAGGTTCCCATTGATTTGACCACCCAGAGTGGTATTTGTGTTGGTTGCACTGTTATTGAGAATAACGCCTTTCTGATCAACATCAAATTGGCTATAGATGTTATGAGAAACGCCTTTATCGCTTGCACCTTTGATATGAACGATAGTCGGGCCATTATTTTGGTTTATTACTCCAGCGCCATTAATATTAGTAATTGCAGCTTGTGAGACTGAAACTGATCCTAAAATAACGCATACACTTAAGAACAGAGGTTTAATCTTCAGCGTAGGCTGGCTGATAGATTTATGATTAAATTGTTTCATAAATATCCCTAAAATTGACTATAGATAAAATTAAAAATAGCTAATTAAAATTCCATTAAAGCGTAGGGATTATGCGTTATTATTATTTGCAATAAAATTTAATTGTACTTAAGTTGATTGAGCTAAATATTAAAAGAACAAAATAGCTTTATGTTTTTAATAGTGGTCTTTTATATTATTGTAAACATAAATATGATATAAATCATCGAATTATATTTACTCTGTAATGGATATCGTAAGGGATAGTACGCGGGTAGTAACACGTAACCATGATATTGATTTATAAATTGATAATTCAGAGTTATTTATGTTTATTAAGAAAAGGTACGTAATTTTATTATTAAGGTTAATAATTTAGATGGTTGCTGGAAATTTTTATTTAAAAAATTTAATAAATAAAAATAAGTTAGATAAATAAATAAGCAATTAATCCTAATATTGCGTATTTAATATTTTTTTTTAAAAAAAAAGCCACCCAGTAAAATAGGGTGGCTAAAATTTTAAATATATTATTTTTGTGTGGCTACTTTCATTTTAGTTACAAATTCAGTTAATGCTTTTAGCATGACATCTGGCTTATCAAGGTTATTTTCAATAATTTTAACCACAGCAGAGCCTGAAATGGCACCAGCGGCACCATTTTTAATTGCCTCGGTGACTTGTTCTGGTTCAGAAATGCCAAACCCTTGGAGTGCAGGTGCGGCTTGATATTGCTTAAGCTTATCGACCAAATGTGTTAATGGCATTTGAGCACGTTGTTCAGTACCCGTCACACCAGCTCTTGATAATAAGTAAGTATACCCACGGCTATGTTCGCCGATTTGTTGTAATAAGGCATCGTCACCATTAGGAGGGCAAATAAAAATAGGGGCAATATTATGGGTAAGGGCAGCTTCACGAAAAGGTTTTGATTCACTCATGGGAACATCTGCAACTAATACAGAATCAACCCCTGCTTTCTGGCAACGGATATAGAAATTTTCAATTCCATTTGTAAAAACGAGGTTTGCATATACCAATAAACCGATTGGCATGGTTGGGTGTTTTGCTCGAATGCGGCTTAATAACTCAAAGCAAATTGTGGGTGTAATTTCACTTTTAAATGCTCGCAGGTTGGCGTTTTGAATTGTCGGGCCATCTGCCAGAGGATCTGAAAAGGGAATACCAATCTCTAGCGCATCAGCGCCACCTTCAATTAAAGCATCAATAATTTTCAGTGATGTTTCAGCATCGGGATCACCTAATGTCACAAAGGGAACGAAAGCACCTTGATTTAGGTTGTTTAGACGTTCAAAAAGTTGGTTATAACGTTCCATTAAATTTCCCCTTTGTTAGCTAAAATATCATGCACAGTAAAAATATCTTTATCGCCGCGACCTGATAAATTCACAATTAATAATTGCTCTTTATTGGGTTCTTGTTCTGCCATTTTTAACGCATAAGCTAAAGCATGAGAAGATTCTAACGCAGGTATAATGCCTTCCTTGCGAGATAAAAGTTTAAAGGCATTTAATGCTTCATCATCGGTAATAGAGACATATTCAGCACGACCGATGCTATTTAAATGTGCATGCTGTGGCCCAACTGAAGGGAAGTCTAACCCTGCAGATATTGAATAAGATTCTTCTATTTGTCCCTCGCGAGTTTGCATCATTGGGGACTTCATTCCAAAGTAGATACCCACGCGTCCATGTTTTAATGGGGCGCCATGTTGCCCTGACTCGATACCTAAACCTGCAGGTTCAACGCCAATAAGATTGACATTTTCTTCAGGGATAAAAGACGCAAACATGCCAATGGCATTGGATCCACCACCAATACACGCAATCACTGCATCGGGTAAACTGCCTTCTTTTTCAAGAATCTGCTGTTTTGCTTCATCACCAATCATGCGTTGAAATTCACGCACGATGGTTGGGTAAGGGTGTGGGCCAGCGGCAGTGCCCAGTAGATAATGCGCGTTATCGTAGCTGCCAGACCAGTCTCGCAGTGCTTCATTACAAGCATCTTTTAGGGTGGCGGAACCACTGTGGACAGGGATAACTTCTGCGCCCATCAGTTTCATGCGAAATACGTTAGGGGATTGACGCTCAACGTCTTTAGCGCCCATATAAATACGGCATTTCATGTTGAGAAGCGCACAAGCTAATGCTGTCGCAACACCGTGTTGCCCCGCACCTGTTTCAGCGATAATCTCTGTTTTGCCCATACGTTTAGCCAGTAGCGCTTGGCCTAAAACTTGGTTTGTTTTGTGCGCCCCGCCATGAAGCAGGTCTTCACGCTTTAAATACAACTTTGTTTTGGTGCCTGCAGTGAGATTTTTGCAGAGGGTCAAAGCTGTCGGACGACCTGCATAGTTTTTAAGTAGGTCATGGAATTCTTTGATAAATTGTGCGTCGTCTTGTGCGGCAATAAAGGCATCTTCTAATTGATTGAGTGCAGGGATTAAAATCTCTGGCACATATTGCCCACCAAACTCACCGAAATACGGATCTAATTTGCTCATTATTTGTTATCCATCTCATCAGTTAAAACGTAATTATTGTTTAGCCTTATCTTATTGCTTTATTGGATTGTTGATTCAGCCAGCAACGTTGATAACACTAACTTAATTTTTTGCTCACTCTTAATACCAGGCTCAATTTCGACACCAGAATTAAAATCAAGCCCATTACACAGCAATTTCGCGGCCTGAAGGCAGTTTTGAGGATTTAATCCGCCCGCTATCATTAGCTTTTGCTTTGCAGTTGTTGGAATGGCCGACCAATTGAAACTTTTACCTGTTCCGCCTTGCCCGTTATCGAGTAACAGAACATCAATATCTTGAGTTTCGTATTCAGATACGTTTGCTTGCGACATATCCAGCGCTTTCCACACTTCACAATAACTTGGTAATTGAGAGCGAACTTCTTGAATATATTGTAGGTCTTCATTACCGTGTAGCTGCACGGCAAAGAGCGCTAACTTTTTCGCGATATGCGCGACAAAATCGGCCGATTGATTACGAAACACACCAACATATTTTAGCGGGGCAGAATGAACAATACGTTCAGCTTGTGACAGTGTCACTTTCCGAGGGGAGGATTCAGCAAATATTAATCCTCCAAAACAAGCACCCGCGTCGAAAGCGGTTTTTGCATCCTGTTCACGGGTTAAGCCGCACACTTTATGTTCACCAACGAGCAATTTTTGTAGTGCCTTTGCAAGGTCATCTTGTTCCATTAAAGCGCTACCAATCAGAAAACCGTTAGCATATTGGCTAAGAGATTGAATATGCTGGTGTAAATAAATACCAGATTCACTGATCACAATTGTTTCTGGCGCTAAACGCGGTGCTAATTCGCGGGTACGATTTAAATCAATGGATAAATCACGCAAGTCCCGGTTGTTAATACCGACCACTTTAGACTTTAATTTTATGGCTCGTTCTAATTCTTCTTCGTTACTGACTTCCGTTAGAATGCCCATATTTAATTGATGTGCAACATTCGCTAAGGCCACATATTCTTCGTCATTTAATACCGATAACATCAATAAGATAGCATCAGCTTGATAATGACGTGCAAGGTATATTTGGTATGGATCGATAATAAAATCTTTACATAAAACAGGTTGCTTAACTGTGTTACTGACAATCGTCAGATAATCCATATTGCCTTGGAAATATTTTTCGTCAGTGAGGACGGAAATCGCAGATGCGTAGGGTGCATAGGTCTTCGCAATCACTTCGGGATCGAAATTTTCTCGAATTAACCCTTTTGAAGGAGACGCCTTTTTACATTCTAAAATAAACACTGGGCGCTTAGCGCTTAATGCATCATAGAAGCTGCGTTGACTTGGCTGTAATGTGTCAATGAAACTGTCTAAGGGCTGTTTAGCCTTACGTTCAACAAGGTAAACGGCTTTGTCATCAACAATCTTTTGTAATACAGTCGCTTTCATTTTACTGGTTCCTTGCCGCGAGCGCAGTGACTCGGTCGAATGATTTGCCGCTGCGAATAATTGAGAGAGCATGTTCGCTATTTTGTTTTAAATCTTCATGGCCATTAATCCGCATTAACATTGCCACATTAGCCGCGACTGCAGCCTCGTGAGCGGCTTTACCATGGCCTTGTAATAACTGGGTCAGTAGAATACGGTTTTCATCAGGAGTGCCGCCTTCCAAATCACGTAATTGATACGGTGTTAAGCCAAAATCGTCGGCGGTTAATTGGTAATGATGTAACACACCGTCTTTTAATTCAGCAACTTGGGTTGTGGCATGAAGTGAAACTTCATCCATCCCTCCACTGTGTACCACAGCTGCACGGGTAAAACCAAGCATATCTAAGGTTTCAGCGACGGGTTTTACCAGCGCTTCTTGATAAACGCCGATTAACGCGATGGGTGGGCGAGCTGGGTTGATTAATGGCCCAAGGACGTTAAATAATGTTCGTGTTTTCAGTTGTGAACGAACAGGTGCTGCATGGCGAAAACCACTATGGTACTGAGGGGCAAATAAGAAACACACGCCTAAATCATCCAAAATGTCCCGAGCACTTTGAGCGCTTAAATCAAGTGCAATACCAAAGGCCGCTAATAAATCTGATGATCCAGAACGACTAGATACGCTGCGATTGCCATGTTTAGCGACTTTAATTCCAGCTTCAGCGGCTACAAATGCGCTAGCCGTTGAAATGTTAATACTGTTTGCGCCATCTCCCCCCGTACCCACAATGTCACTGAATTGATAATCAGGTCGAGGGAATGGTTGGGCATTTTCTAAGCAGGCAAGGGCGGCACCTGCAATTTCTTGAGGTTGTTCACCACGCATTTTCATACTGATAAGTACGGCTGCCAGTTGTGGTTCGGTTAATTCACCTTGAATAATGGCATTAAATAAATACTGACTTTCTTGTTGTGTCAGTGGCTGCGCGTTGAATAATTTATCATAAATATTTTGCATAATTGGCTCTCTATATCCCGTTAGTGCGAATGAGTCGTGGTGCTTGCATTGGGTGTAGAAAGAGCCCATGCCACAGTATTTTCTAACAACTGTTTACCCTGAGTGGTTAAAATAGATTCAGGGTGAAATTGGAATCCACACACTTTGTCTTGCTCATTTCGCACAGCCATGACCATTCCGTTGGATTGCGCATTAATAGTCAGTGTTTCAGGAATTTGGCTACCCACTAAAGAGTGGTAGCGCGCGACTGAAACAGGATTTTCGAGATTAGCAAACATCGCTTGCCCATCGTGGGTAGCAAGTGAAGCCTTACCATGTAGTATTTCCCCCGCGGAAGAGACAACACCACCGTAAGCCTCAACAATAGCCTGATGGCCTAAACAAATACCAATCACAGGAATTTTGCCGATAACCTGTTTTAAGACTTCAGGCATAGAGCCTGCTTCACTCGGTTTTCCTGGCCCTGGTGATAACACTAAAATTGGTGAGTTCATTTGGTTTAATACAGATAAAATATGTTCTGAGCTCACGGTATTACGGTAAATAACGACTTGGTGGCCATTCGCACGCAGTTGATCGACCAAGTTGTAAGTGAAAGAATCCACATTATCGAGCAGTAAAATATTCGCCATTAGAATAACTCCTTCACTTGGTGGGCTTGGGCAATCGCACGGATCACGGCGCGTGCTTTATTGCGCGTTTCATCTGCTTCAGCTTGAGGGAACGAATCCAATACGACGCCACCACCAGCTTGCACAGTCGCAATGCCATCTTCTACATAGGCTGAGCGGATCACGATACAAGTATCGAAATCACCTCTGCCGTTGAAATAACCCACCGCACCGCCATAGGAGCCACGACGCTGTTGTTCATACTGCGCAATTAATTGCATGGCTTTCACTTTGGGGGCTCCCGTTAATGTGCCCATATTCATACAGGCTTGATAAGCATGAAAAATGTCTAAATCGTGACGTAATGTTCCCACAACATGGGAAACGAGATGCATCACAAAGGAATAACGATCGACTTTGGTTAAGTTAGCCACATAGCGGGTGCCCGCTTCACAGATACGGGCAAGATCATTACGTGCAAGATCAACAAGCATGATGTGCTCTGCTAGCTCTTTTTCATCTGTACGCATTGATAGTTCAATGCGGCTGTCTAAATCGAGGTCGATATCCCCTTGAGCATCACGACCGCGTGGGCGAGTGCCTGCGATAGGGTAAATTTCGACCTTCCGGTCGCTGGTGGCATATTTCAATGCACTTTCTGGTGATGCGCCAAATAGCGTAAAATCCTGATCTTGCATATAAAACATATAAGGACTTGGGTTTTGCGCTTTTAATTTTTGGTAGGCAATCAGTGGATGTGAACAAGGCATGGTGAATTTTCGTGAGGGCACTACTTGGAAGATATCTCCACGATAAATCGCCTCTTTTAATGATATGACAATAGCGCCATATTCTTGGTCGTTTTTGCTCAGTGTAACTTGAAAGTTAGGCTCGCTTTGCAAAGGGAGTGCGGGCAAAAATGGACGGCAAGATGCAATAATTTCATTGTGACGTTGTTTAACTGACGCCAGCGTTTGTTCATCTTGATTGAAAACACAGCTTTTAATGCGAGCCGCTTGGTTTTGATGGTCGATCACTAAATAGTGTTCCGCGACGAAGAAACAATAATCAGGGCACTGATTGACAGTTTTAACGTCAGGGATGGACTCAAAGTTTGCCACAAGGTCATAGGCAAATAAGCCTCCTACAAATACCGTTTCTGGCTTAGTCGAATAAGTTTGAGCTAAGGCAGGTAATGCACGTAACACGTCTAAGCATGATGCTGCTTTTAAACGACTGTCTTCATCTAAAGCAGGGTTAGGTTGCTCGAAGGTGACAACTAATAATGCCGTTTCAATGGTATGGGTGGAAATTATCCCAGAAAGTTGCGCTAACAATAATGGCAGCAAGGCTTGGCCGTTTAATGTTAACGCTTCAACTTCAACGCGTTGGCCAAAAGCGCGAATACGCAATGCGCTGTTAACAATCAATAAGCTTTGTAAGTTAGCTTTATTATTGATTTCAGCTGACTCCAGCAACATGGTTGATGGAATTGCATGGCATAAGTGATTGAATAACAACGTTGGGTCTGGCTGATAGTTAATTGGGCTATCCAGATACGTAAAATGTGCTAATGTGGTGTTTTGTTTGTTCATTTTGTTGCCTTACGCTAATTTTTGACATTAAAAAACCCGCCGTATGAAGGGCGGGTTTGGCACTGAGGCATGGTTTAACTATGCGCGTGCGGCTTCCGCCCAATTTGGGAAGTCACGCCACCAACGATTTGTTAAGTTAATTAAAGCCATAATGTGCCTCACTGGATAAACTGAATGTTATTGGCTGCAAGCCATCTTGCGTACTAGTAAACTGGATCGCATTTGAAGTGTCAAGTATTTTGTTAATTTATTAGGAAAAAATAGCTATTTATGGAAATTGGAGACGATATCACCTTGCAACCTGTATCCACACCGCTACTGACTCGCTACGACTTACACAGCCATACGACAGCCTCTGATGGGGATTTAACGCCAGAGGAATTAATCGAGCGAGCCATTGAAAAAGGCGTCAATGTTCTAGCTATCACTGACCACGATACGTGTGATGGCTTAATACAGGCAAGACAGTATATACGCGATAACGAAAAGCCGATTGAGTTAGTGAATGGTGTTGAGATCTCAACACTTTGGGAAAATATTGAAATCCATATCGTCGGTTTAAATTTCACCTCTGAACACCCAGCAATGGTTGCGTTACTTACGGAGCAATCGGCTCGTCGTGAAGCTCGGGGTATTGAGATAGGGCGCCGTTTACAAAAAGCGGGCATTGAAGATGCGTGGGAGAACGCCCAAAGTATATCGGGTGGCGGGCAAGTTACCCGAGCTCATTTTGCGCAATATATTATGAAAATAGGCAAAGAAAAAACCATCAACAATGTATTTAAACGCTATTTGTCTAAAGGCAAAACAGGTTATGTGCCTGCAACATGGTGTAGTATTGAAGCGTCCATTGCGGCGATTCATGCCGCTGGCGGCGTGGCTGTTTTAGCGCATCCATCTAAATATCAGCTTTCAAATAAATGGTTAAAACGTGTGATTGCTTATTTTAAAGAGCATGGGGGCGATGCGATGGAAATTTCCCATTGCCAGCAACCCCCTAATGAAAAACAATATTTAGCTGAATTGGCTAAAATGGCGGATTTACGAACATCTGTGGGGTCTGATTTTCACCGTCCTTGTTCTTGGATTGAATTAGGGCGAAACCTATGGTTACCAAATGATGATCAAGCAGTTTGGACATTGTGGCAGGACGTAAAAAATCGCTAATTCATTGATGTATTGGTCGGTCGGTGTAAAATAATACTATACATAGAGTGATTAGATTAAAATCAATCATTCGATTGAGCAAAGAGATAGTGCCATTTTTAGGTATTTTGCCGGGTGATGCTGTCGATACCAAATTGTTGAGGTATATATGAGCCAGTTTTTTTATGTCCATCCGGATAACCCGCAAGCTCGGTTAATCAGTCAAAGTGTTGAAATTCTAAATAAAGGCGGTGTGGTTGTTTATCCTACTGATTCGGGGTATGCCATTGGATGTCGTTTAGAAGAAAAAGATGCATTGCAGCGAATTTGTCGTATCCGTCAGTTAGATACTAACCACAATTTTACATTAATGTGCCGTGATCTTTCTGAGCTTTCTAACTATGCACACGTAGATAATACAGTTTTTCGTTTAATTAAGAATAATACTCCAGGTAATTATACATTTATCTTAAAAGCCACCAAAGAAGTCCCTCGTCGTTTAATGAATGAAAAGCGTAAGACAATCGGCCTGCGCGTACCATCAAATCCGATTGCACGAGATTTACTTGAAGCGGTTGGCGAACCACTGATGTCAACGAGTTTAATTATGCCTGGTGATGATTTTACCCAATCTGATCCAGAAGAAATTCGTGATTTATTAGATAAACAAGTGGATTTAGTGATCCACGGTGGTTATATCGGACAGAAACCTACCACAGTCATTGATTTTACTGATGATACACCTGTTGTAGCCCGTGTTGGCACAGGGGATCCATCACCCTTTGAATAAATAAGCTATTTAGGTAGCGAATGTGCGATAAGGTGATAAAAGATAGGGGTTCAGGGGAAACCTGTGTATAATGCGCGGGTTTTCAAATTTATGACTTTTTGCACTCGTTTTTTTACTCGATGAAAAGTTATTTGACGCCTGTGAAGGCGACAGTAGAGGGTTACATGAGCGCTAAACCGCAAAATACAGAGAAATTACAAAAAATCCTTGCCCGTTCAGGGCATGGTTCACGTCGTGAAATCGAAACCTTCCTGCAAGCAGGTCGGATCAGCGTAGACGGTAAAATCGCCACTTTGGGTGACCGTGTCGAAGTCAAAGCATCAACCAAAATTCGTTTAGATGGTCGTTTATTAGCGATTAAAGAAGCGGAAAAAGAAATTTGCCGTGTGATGGCCTATTACAAACCTGAAGGTGAATTGTGTACTCGCCACGATCCTGAAGGGCGTCCAACCGTTTTTACGCGTTTGCCAAAACTGACAGGGGCAAGGTGGATTGCGGTAGGTCGTCTTGATGTGAATACTAGTGGGTTACTGTTATTCACAACCGATGGTGAGTTAGCGAACCGTTTAATGCACCCAAGCCGTGAAGTTGAGCGTGAATATGCAGTGCGGGTTTTTGGTGAAGTTAACGATGCAAAAATTCGCCAGTTGACCCAAGGTGTTCAACTTGAAGATGGTCCTGCGTCCTTTAAAACTGTCTCTTATCGTGGTGGTGAAGGGATGAACCAATGGTTCAATGTTACGTTAACAGAAGGGCGTAATCGTGAAGTCCGTCGTTTGTGGGAATCGGTTGGTGTACAAGTTAGCCGTTTGATCCGAGTGCGTTATGGTGATATCGATTTGCCAAAAGGGCTACCGCGTGGTGGTTGGACGGAGCTGGGTTTAGAGCAAACTAACTATTTGCGTGAATTAGTTGAGTTGCCAGCTGAAACAGAAAGTAAAGTGGCGGTTGAACGTGATCAACGTAGAATCAAAGCGAATCAAATTCGTCGTGCTGTGAAACGTCATACTCAAGTGGCATCACGCCCTGCATCTAAGCGTCAATCTTCAGGCCCGACAGCGAAGCGTCGTACACGCATCTAATTACTGCGTTATCATTATTTAAGAAGCGATGGCATAACACCATCGCTTTTTTATTGCCTAAAAATTACAGCTTACTGTCTGTATGTGTCTGTAAATTGCGGGTTTAGGTCACAGAATCACAACACTTGTCTGTAATAGATAATTAAAATGAGATTTAAGTCTCATTTTAATGTAACAAAAAAACTTAACATCAAGCTCTATGTGAGATTTAACTCACATAATTGCTGCAAAATGTACTTATAAACACCTGAACACGATAAGCAGCAATGTCTATTACTTACATATAAAAATGTGGTTTATCCAAGTGAATAAAGAATGGTTTCTAAGTGGGTAAACTCGATAAGGATAAAAGATGAAAAAAATAACACTGACGCTGAGCGCGGTTGCATTAGCTTTAACGTTTACGGCAACGTCTCAAGCCAAAATACCAATGCCAGAAACTGTCAGCCCAGGCGTTACCGTTGTTGAATTAGCGCAGCAGCAACCTATTCATTGGGTTTCTATTGAACAAATTAAACAAAGCCTAGAAGGTAAAGCGCCAATGGCAGTTGGCTTTGATATCGATGATACAGTGTTATTTTCTAGCCCAGGTTTTTACCGTGGTAAACTCGAGTTTTCCCCAAATGATTTTAGTTATTTGAAAAATCAGCAGTTTTGGGAAAAAATGAATAATGAGTGGGACAAATTCAGTATGCCAAAACAAGTGGGTATTGATTTAGTCAAAATGCACTTAGACCGAGGAGACACCGTTTATTTTATTACTGGCCGTACTAAAACGAAAACTGAAACTGTGACTAAGTACGTTCAAGAAGGCTTGGCGATCCCAGCCGATAAAATGCAACCTGTTATTTTTGCAGGTGATGAGCCTGGCCAAAATAATAAAGTAAGTTGGATGCGTGACCATAAATTAACTATTTATTATGGAGATGCAGATGCGGATATTGCAGCGGCTCATGAACTAGGTATTCGTGGCGTTCGTATTTTACGTGCAGCCAACTCATCTTATCAACCGCTGCCAAAAGCAGGGCGTTTTGGTGAAGAAGTGGTGATTAATTCTGAATTCTAATTGAATTTTGAATATGAAAAAGGCGACTTGGAGGTCGCCTTTTTCAATACTTGAATGACAGTTAGTTATTCACAATTGCGTCAATAACAACACGGTTACCCGTGATAGAACCTGTTGTTCCACTTGTTACAATTGGACTAGTGACCTTCGTCGTATTGTTAGAGCTAATAGTTCCATATTGGTTATTCACGCGATTTTTAGCTTCAATGGTCATGTTTTTGCCAGATACCATTTTTCCTGCATAATTATCGAGTGTACCAGCACTCACATTATGGTTATTAATCCCCGTAATTTGGCCATAATTATTGTTCAGGGTTGCTTTTGTTTTAATATCAATATCGCTGCGTGAGGCAACGTTATTATTCGCATTGGCTGCGATTGAACCATATACGTTATAAAGGTTATCACTTTTAACTTTGATAGTACCATCATTGGTTTGCAAACCACCATTTTGGTCTGTTAAACCAAATTGTGCGTTTACGTTTTTAAAATCAGCACTATAGTTATTGTTTAAATGGCTAGTTTCAATATCTAAGTTGCTTTCAGCGTTAATTAAACCAGATTGGTTATCAATATTATGCGCAGTTATTGTTAAGTTTTTACCTTTAATATAACCAGAACGATTACTGAGTATATTGGACTTTATTTCTGTTTTGCCATTATCAGAAATAATTGAACCTGAGTTTGTTAATTGGTTTGCATTGATATTCAGTAGTTTACCACTATGAATTTTTGAACGAGGGTCATTAGTCAATGCGACAGAAGCATCAAGATCCATACGGCCTTTAACAGCATTTAACTCTGAGTTAGACTGTGTTAAATACATGGTATTCACCTCAGCACGTCGCTGTGCCACAATCTTACTGTTAGCCATGTTTTCGATAGAGTTTTGTGCGTTTAAGGTGATATCACGACCCGCAGTGATGTTGGAGTTCTCATTCACAATACGAACGGCATCAATAGTGATATCTTGACCAGCAATAAAACCCTTCGTTGGATCATTTGGATTCCCCATATTATCGCGGTTATAGATTACATTGGTAGAATGGACGTTGAGGTCACCTCGAGTGGCTTTAAATGACCCATTATCATTGACGATAGTATCAGATAACGTGGTCACATTTTGTTGGGCTTCAATGGTTCCGTTGTTATTTGACAAAGTACCTAACGTCGTTAAATTTACATCGTTGTTCAGGGACGTAATGTGCCCACGATCGTTATTAATTGCACCTGTGCCTGCAGCCTGAATGTTGACACTTTTTGCTGCGGAAATAGTGCCGCTATTTGTCAGCCCAGTCGCATTAATCGAGAGGGTATTTGCTGAGTGAATGTTGCCATTAATATTATTGACGGTGCCTGCGCTATCAATGGTAATTGCACCATTATGTGAAGCGATATCACCTGCGTTAGATACGCCAACACCTGTTTCGGTCGCCATTAACGAAATTTTATTCGCATACATGCCGCCTAAGGCGGAAACGTCAATACCAATACTTGGTTTTGCACCAATGGCTGTTGTCGTACCAATAACATCACCAGCGGAATTCACACGGTTATTCCCTGCAATAACGTTTAGACGTTGAGCTGTGACAGCACCGTTAATCGCGACAGAGCGTGCAATTATATCAGTAGGTGAGTTTGCATTGAAACTACCATTGATGGCAATTTTTCCTTGCTGCACATTGTAGTCATTGACTAAGTTATTGCCATCTAAGGAAACTTTACCCGTAGTTAATGTGGTGCGGTTGGTATTAATAAATCCGCAGTTATTACAGGTGATACCTGATGCATTTGCGACAATCACTTGCGCTTTACCGCCAGCGACTTCAATCATGCCGTTTAATGTTGTTGCCGTATTTGAGTTGACCTCATTTAGGATCACTTTTGCGCGTTTACCTGCGACATTGCCATTACCGCCAATTTTACCCCCTATTGTGGTATTAGAAAGGCCTGCACTATTGTTTAAAATAACGCCTTTTTGGTCAACATCAAATTGGCTATAAATATTGTGAGAAACACCGCTTTCAGACGGTTTATTAATATAAACAATGGTTGGACCATTACCTTGAACCATTACTCCAGCGCCATTTGTTGGCGTAATAGCAGCTTGAGCAACCGTTGTTGAACCGACAATCATTGAAACACACAGAAATAAAGGTTTGAATTTCAATTTAGGTGCATTGAAAGTATTCATTGAAACGTTTTGCATATATATCCCTTAAATTAAAATAGACAATATCTAAAATAACTAACAATCCATTATTGCAATTTAATTATGCGGAAATATAAAATTAAATAAAATTAATAATGTTAACATGAGTTAAGTTTTTATTCGGTATTGAATAATAACTTAGTATGAATAAAGCTAGAATAAATGCGTTATTTTGTATTTAACTTGTTTTTTATCAGTTGGTTAAATTTCTTTCTGTATTGTGATTTTCGGTATGTTTACTCAAGGGGTAACACGTACTAGTTTATATTAAATAGGGAAAAGGTGAGTTTAATCATTAGAATAACTTATGGTCTGAATTTATATTGTAAAAATGGTCGATATAATTAAAGCCGAATTGGGAATATATGCGAATGATTAAATTAACACGCAAGATGGTTTGATTAAACTTATCATGCATAAAAAGAGAACTTAGCAATAGTCTTATTTTAGCTTATAATTGCTAAGTTAACTTTTATCGTTTACCAGTCAATGCCTTTTTGCGCTTTAATACCAACATCAAACGCATGTTTAACAGGGCGCATTTCAGTAACTGTATCCGCTAAATTAATTAAATCACGGTGGCATCCTCTACCTGTAATGATGACGGATTGGTTGGCAGGACGATCTAGCAAGGCTTGTATAACGTCGTCTAACCCAAGGTAATGATAGCTGACCATATATGTTAGCTCATCTAAGACAACCAAATCATATTGAGGATCACTTAAAAGTCGTTTTGCATGATGCCAGGTTTCAAGGCAGGCTAGTGTGTCCGTCTCTTTATTTTGTGTTTCCCACGTAAAGCCAGTGGACATTACAAAAAAAGGCGCTCCAAGCGGCTCTAAGAGTTCACGTTCACCATTATCCCAACTTCCTTTAATAAATTGCACAACAGCCGCTTTTTTACCATGGCCGATGGCACGACAAACCGTACCAAATGCGGCGGTCGTTTTACCTTTGCCGTTGCCAGTGAAGATGATGATAATCCCACGCTCAATTTGAGCGGCTTCAATACGCGCATCGACTTTTTCTTTTAAGCGTTGTTGACGTTCTTCATGTCGGCTTTGTGACATAATAAATTACTCCGCTGCACCTGGTTTACGGCCTGGTTGTGCATCATAACTGCTGCCTGTTTTACGGGTGCTATCATCACCCATTAAATAAATGTAAATAGGCATAATATCTGCTGGGGTTTTGAGTTTTTCGGGGTCTTCTTCGGGGAATGCGCTGGCACGCATACTGGTTCTGGTTCCTCCAGGATTAATGCAGTTAACGCGTAAATGACTATTTTTATATTCCTCAGCAAGTACTTGCATTAGACCTTCTGTTGCAAATTTAGAAACAGCGTAAGCTCCCCAACCAGCGCGGCCTTGTTTCCCAACACTCGAACTTGTGAAAACTAATGATGGATTTGGCGCTTTCAAGAGTAAGGGGAGTAGGGATTGCGTAAGCATAAAGGTCGCATTGACGTTGATCTGCATGACATCATGCCATAGTTGAGGCGGTTGTTCTGAAATGGGGGCGACAACGCCAAGAATACCCGCATTATGCAAGACGCCATCTAGATAAGGAACAGTGTTAGATATTTGCGTGGCTAATGATTGGCAGTTTTCATTGGTTGCTGTCAATAAATCTAAAACATAACATGGCGATTTCTTGCCAGAAATTGCAGTGATTTCTTGGCTAACAGCGTCTAATTTATGTTGCGTTCTTCCGACAAGAACCAATGATGCACCGAATCGGGCATAGGTCAGGGCGGCTTCACGACCAATGCCATCGCCTGCGCCAGTTATGAGTATCGTTTTGCCTTTCAATAGGTCTTGTCTAGGCTGATATTGAAGCATATTCTTTCCTATGATTGTGAATTAAATGTAACGGTATCATCGCACTGATTTGGTTTTTTGGCTAATCTAACATAGATATCTACGGAGTTTATGGTGTGAAATACGATTTTTTCTGGTTGTTTACCCATAATCGTGAGATTATTTTTGTGTTGAAGATAAATATCAGAAGGATCATGTTGTGGAGTATTTCTCTTTGTATGGATTATTTTTAGCAAAAGTTGTCACTATCGTGGTGGCTATCGTTTTGCTGGCTGTTTTTGTCTTTGGTGTAGGTATGCGTCGCCAAAGTGCTAAAGGTTCGTTAAAACTCACTGATTTGGGTGAGAATTATCGCGAACGCCAGCGTCAGATGCAGCAAGTGAAAATGAATGAATCTGAGCATAAAGCATGGCTCAAGGCATTCAAAAAACAGCAAAAAGCAAAATCAAAAAGTGAGAAATCAGGGGCTAAACTTGGGCAAACATCCATTAAAAAGCCCTGTTTATATGTCTTAGACTTTAAAGGCAGCATGGATGCACGCGAAGTGGCATCTTTGAGGGAGGAAATCAGTGCAGTTCTGGCTGTTGCTGATACACAAGATGAAGTTTTGCTGCGTTTGGAGAGCCCTGGCGGTATGGTTCATGGTTATGGGCTTGCAGCATCACAATTACGTCGTTTAAAAGAAAAGAATATTCCGTTGACGGTTGCTGTTGATAAAGTGGCAGCAAGTGGTGGCTATATGATGGCCTGTATTGCAGATAAAATTGTTGCTGCACCATTTGCTATTATTGGCTCAATTGGTGTTGTGGCACAAATTCCTAATATTCATCGCTTATTGAAAAAACATGATGTTGATGTTGAACTTCATACGGCAGGTGAATATAAAAGAACGCTGACATTGCTCGGGGAAAATACCGAGCAAGGCCGTAAAAAGTTTGTGGAAGATTTAAATTCAACGCATGATCTTTTCAAGCAATTTGTTCATCAAAATCGTCCGTCATTAGATATTGATAAGGTTGCAACGGGTGAATACTGGTACGGGTCACAGGCGTTAGAAAAAGGGCTTGTGGATAGCATTGGCGTCAGTGATGACATTATTATTGATGCAGTTGATGCTAAAGAGATTGTTGGTGTCCGTTATGTTCTAAGTAAAAAAATGGTGGATAAAGTCATGGGAAGCGCAGCAAATAGTGTTGATAACCTTTTATTGCGTTGGTGGCAGCGTGGCCAAAAACCAATGTTATAAATGAATAGTCGCCTCGCAAATATTCTGTTTTAATTCTACTATTAATTACCGGCACTGAAGCCGGTAATTTTTTATCAATTATTGAATGTTAATTAATCATTTTCACGTAATTGGTATTGTTCTGAAAGAACATGGGCAAGATGTTTGTACATATTAAAAGCAGCGGTACTTTTTAATGTTGGGATACCATTTTCATCGAGAAAGAATTCCCCTTTAAAAACCAGCGTACCACGATGCTGCTCCACGGTGTCTACAAACATACCGTGAATATATTCGTCATGTTTCTGTATGATATCGTTAGCTTTTTCAAGTAACTCTGTTTTTGTAATGTACGGTAGATCGTCTTGCATAATAGGGCTCCCTTGAAAAAATAATTGGTTGCTTCTCGCATTTTATCAGGTAGAGTGTGTGGTTTTCAATTATGGCTTAATGCCTTTATATGGTTAAAATCAGTCAGCTAGAAGACTTTCATGACTTGTAGAATAACGTGATTGAGATTATAAGTTTTGTTTCAACACAAATAATTGATTGAAAATATATTGATATATTGTGATTGTGTCGCAATATAAAAAACAGATTCTCATTTTACGCATTTTAATGTAAAAGTGCGTCATAGTTGATATTTAGGTAAAGGTAAATATGGGTAAAGCTCTTGTTATCGTGGAGTCCCCGGCAAAAGCCAAGACAATTAATAAATACCTTGGCAGTGGCTACGTTGTGAAAAGCAGCGTCGGCCATATTCGTGATCTGCCGAAAAGCGGCTCTGGTTCACAAACCGGCTCACAAAAGAGTACAGGCTCATCTACCGAGAAAACAAAGAAAGTTAAAAAAGATCCACGCGATGCATTAGTGAATCGCATGGGTATCGACCCTTATCATGGTTGGAAGGCGAATTACCAAATTCTACCAGGTAAGGAAAAGGTGGTTTCTGAGCTGAAATCTCTGGCTGCGGATGCCGATCACATCTACCTCGCAACGGACTTGGACCGCGAGGGGGAAGCGATCGCATGGCATTTACGTGAAGTGATTGGCGGTGATGATTCGCGTTTTAGTCGTGTTGTATTTAACGAAATCACGAAAAACGCCATCACCCAAGCATTTGATAGCCCAGGTGAGCTAAATATTGATCGGGTTAACGCGCAGCAAGCACGTCGCTTTATGGATCGCGTTGTGGGGTACATGGTATCTCCATTATTGTGGAAAAAAGTGGCTAGAGGTTTGTCTGCGGGGCGTGTTCAGTCTGTTGCAGTGAAACTGATTGTTGAACGCGAACGAGAAATTAAAGCGTTTGTTCCTGAAGAGTATTGGGAATTACACGCGGACTTAGCAGATAAAGATATTGCAAATTTACGCATGGAAGTGACGTCGCAAGCAGGTAAATCGTTCAAACCTGTTAATAAAGCGCAAACTACCGCTGCGGTAAAATTACTTGAAAAGGCGCGCTTTGAGGTTATTGACCGTGAAGACCGCCCTACATCAAGTAAACCAAGTGCACCTTATATCACTTCAACATTGCAACAAGCGGCAAGTACGCGTTTAGGCTTTGGGGTGAAGAAAACCATGATGATGGCCCAGCGTCTGTATGAAGCGGGTTACATTACTTATATGCGTACTGACTCAACTAACTTGAGTCAAGATGCGTTGGATATGGTTCGTGGTTATATCAATGACAACTTTGGGGCGAAATATCTGCCGAAAGATGCCAATGTATATAGCAGCAAAGATAATTCCCAAGAGGCGCATGAAGCCATCCGTCCTTCTAGTGTTGATGTATTACCTGATTCGCTAAAAGATATGGAAAATGACGCAAAACGGTTGTACCAATTAATTTGGAACCAATTTGTTGCGTGTCAAATGACGCCAGCGAAATATGACTCTACGACCTTAACAGTGAAAGCGGGAGACTTTGAACTGAAAGCCAAAGGGCGTACGTTACGTTTTGATGGTTGGACGAAAGTAATGCCTGCACTGCGCAAAAACGATGAAGATAAAACCTTACCGCCAATTCAAGTGGGTACGGAACTATCATTAATTGAATTATTGCCAAGTCAGCACTTTACTAAACCGCCTGCACGTTTTAGTGAAGCTTCACTGGTTAAAGAACTCGAAAAACGTGGAATTGGTCGTCCTTCAACTTATGCGGCAATTATTTCGACTATCCAAGATAGAGGATATGTCAAAGTTGAAAACCGTCGCTTCTATGCGGAAAAAATGGGGGAAATCGTTACTGATCGTTTAGAAGAAAACTTCAACGATTTGATGAACTACGATTTTACCGCACGCATGGAAAACCAGCTCGACCATGTTGCAAATCATGATGCCGAGTGGAAAGCTGTTCTTGATGAATTCTTCTCTGATTTTAGTACCCAGCTTGATGTTGCGGAAAAAGATCCAGAAGAAGGGGGAATGCGTACTAATCCGATGGTTATAACATCAATAACCTGTCCTGATTGTGAACGCCATATGGGTATTCGCACTGCATCTACAGGGGTATTCCTGGGGTGTAGTGGCTATGCATTGCCACCAAAAGAACGCTGTAAAAAAACCATCAATCTGATCCCTGAAGATGAAGTACTTAATATTCTTGAAGGGGATGATGCAGAAACTAACGCGTTAAGAGCAAAACGTCGTTGCCCTAAATGTGGTACGGCGATGGATAGCTACTTGATTGATAACCAACGTAAATTACATGTTTGTGGTAATAACCCTGCATGTGAAGGTTATGAAATTGAAGAAGGCGAATTCCGTATTAAAGGCTATGATGGCCCTGTCATTGAATGTGATAAATGTGGCTCTGAAATGCACCTGAAAATGGGGCGTTTTGGTAAATACATGGGTTGCACCAATGAAGAATGTAAAAACACACGTAAAATCCTAAGAAGTGGTGAAGTTGCGCCACCGAAAGAAGATCCTGTTCCGTTGCCTGAATTACCGTGTGAAAAGTCTGACGCTTACTTTGTATTGCGTGATGGTGCCGCTGGGGTGTTCCTTGCTGCCAACACTTTCCCGAAATCCAGAGAAACACGTGCGCCATTAGTGGCTGAGTTACAACGCTTTAAGGACAGATTACCTGAAAAGCTTGCCTACTTGGCAGAAGCACCTGCTGAAGATGCTGAAGGTAACCCAACAGTTGTTCGTTTTAGCCGTAAAACCAAGCAACAATATGTTTCTTCGGAAAAAGACGGTAAAGCAACAGGTTGGAGTGCTTTTTACGTTGATGGCAAATGGGAAGTGAAAGAGAAGTAATTTCTTTTTCTGTATTCAATAGAAAAAACCAGTTGCAACATTGTGACTGGTTTTTTTATAGTCATATCAGGCTATTTGTTAGCACACAACGGTTGTGATCATAAAGATGTGTTAGCAAAAAGCCGATTTAAGAAGGATAACGTTTTTTCGTGGGTAAGAGTTTCATTATCAAACAACAAGTGGAAAATAATAGGAGAAACCACAAAGTTAATTATTAACTCATTTGGGATTGTCTGTTCACCACGCTTCTTCGCTCTAGCATTGATGATATCTAGTTGTTCGCCTATTATTAGGGTACATTTTCTTGCGGCGCTACCTTCTTTAGCATAAATAATTTCTCTCAACATATTCATACCTGTTGGGGAACTCATTTCCTCATAATATTGTTCAACCCATTCAGTGATATCTGCTTTGTAGTCTCCCATATTATTAGGGATCGTATCTGGGTGTAATTTTTGAACTGCAACATCAGCAAGCAGTCGATTTAAATCTCCCCAACGCCTGTATATCGTTGATGCTGGCACTCCAGCCTCTGAAGCAATGGCATACACCGAAAGGGTTGATGGGGAGCACTCCTCAAGTAGTTTGTTCACGGCATCGTAGACAGCTTGTTGTATTTTGGCACTACGGCCGCCCGTTCTTAGGGACTTGACTGATATTTCCATAAATTTACTCATTTTTTGTTAACGCAATAATATTGCGTTAATGGTGCTTGCTATGTATTATAACATTTTTGTTGCGTTAAGGTGTTTTCATGAGTCATAGGTTCATACAATACAAATTTAGTTCTAGTCAAAATATCATCTATTACACATCTATATTTATGCTTGTCTTGGCTTTTTCCAGTATACCGACTCCGTTTTATCATATGTACCAAACTCAGTTTTTGTTTTCTACCTTCACATTAACCATAATATTTTCAGTTTATGCATTATCGTTATTGATTACATTGGTAGTAGTAGGGGCTATTTCGGATAACATCGGAAGAAAACCAATCATACTCATTTCTCTTATTTTAATATTGCTTGCAGATGGATTATTTTATTTGGCAGATTCCGTCATATTCCTTATTTTAGCTCGTTCAGTCCAAGGCATCGGGACTGCATTAGCCACCTCGACATTGTGCTCAGCTATTATTGATGTGAATAAACCATTAGGCTCACGAATTAACAGTTTTGCACCAATGGCTGGAATGGCCGTTGGAATGTTGATATCTTGTACTGTGGTTACTTATTCCAGGTATCCTCTAAAAACCACGTTCCTTATTGTTGGTTTAATTTTATGCGTATCATTAGTCACATTGATATTCACAACTGAAACGGTTAACAAGAACAAAATCACGCTGCAAGTATTTAAACCTTCACTCAGGATGCCAGCCAGTTCACGACAACGATTTACGCTAATTTCGTCTATTAACATATCTCTATGGATGTTGAGTGGTTTTTATTTATCCCTAATGCCTTCGCTACTTACCGCTGCTTTTGGTGATATTAACATTTGGGTAAGTGGATCTGCTTTTTTGTTTCTCACGATTTTCGCATCAATAACGATTATTTTTATCAAAAAAATTCAATATGATGGGTTAATGAAAGTTGGGATCTTACTACTGGTTGTTGGTATCGTCTTTTTGTTATTTGGTGTCAATACGAATAGAGTTGCACTACTTTTTGTGGGGAGTGCTTTAGCTGGAATAGGCTTTGGTATCTGTTTTATGAAAGAAATGGAGGTACTGCTAATGGGAGTGGATGGGACAGTAAAAAGCCGTGTGCTATCTGTTTTTTATATCGAAAGTTATTTGGCATTTTGCCTGCCCGTACTGGTTATCAGCTTTGCACTAAATATGTACGAAACTTCCCTTACAACTGCAACAAATGTTTATGGAATAGCCATTCTTTGCTTACTTGGTGTGTCAGTAAGTAAAAACTATAGTTGCGCTAACGCGATTACAATCCAGAATAGCCAATAGTATTAGCTGATCGTGTATATATTTTAGGTAGTTAATGTTCATTTTTTGCATAAGCTCAAAATTAGAACTAACTGTGATACAACCATCATTTATTAACTAAACCAAAATTTATCACCCGAAGTGATAACTAATTTATGTAAACTTAAGATAGAATTATTGTTTTGATGAATTAACAGTAACAGTTCTTATCTTATATTTATGTAATGTAAGTCGATGGAACGATAGATAAATGTTATCCACTGGA
The DNA here is from genome assembly GCF_028482245.1 of Providencia sp. PROV129. Taxonomy (NCBI): domain Bacteria; kingdom Pseudomonadati; phylum Pseudomonadota; class Gammaproteobacteria; order Enterobacterales; family Morganellaceae; genus Providencia; species Providencia sp. PROV129. The sequence goes on along the minus strand of NZ_JAMPQD010000013.1, from coordinate 20,268 downwards.
GGCAATATGAAGTTAAAGATGTGCTTATTTGCTGCATTACTGACTGCGGGCACTGCCTATGCAGCACAATCCACTGTGGTATTAAAGGAAGCAACGCCAACGGGTGAGGGTAAAACGATTGGTGAAGTTGTTATCTCTGAAACTGAGTATGGGTTATTGTTCACACCAAAACTTTCAGGTTTACAATCTGGTATTCATGGTTTCCATGTCCACGAAAACCCAAGCTGCGAGCCAGGGGAAAAAGACGGCAAATCTGTTCCTGCACTAAAAGCGGGTGGGCATTTAGATCCAGCAAAAACGGCTGTTCACAAAGGGCCATATGATAATACTGGGCACTTAGGGGATTTACCCGGTCTCGTTGCAGATAGCCAAGGTAATGCCGATTATGCGGTTTTAGCGCCACGTTTAAAAACACTGAAAGATGTGCAAAACCGTGCATTAATGGTGCATGTGGGGGGCGATAACTATTCCGATAATCCAGAAGCGTTAGGTGGTGGGGGGGCTAGGATGGCCTGTGGCGTCATCAAATAACTTTGCTCGTTATATTTTACGGTGTGGCGTTGTTGGCTTCATTCGGTTATGTGGGTCACATACTGGAGTATGCTCCCCACGATAACCTCATTTGCCGCCTAGCCACAACGTAAACTATTTAGAGCAAGGTCTTAATTGTCCAAAGCAATACTTAATAGCGTAGTATTGCATTGGGTATTAAGTAATTTAAATGATGATAGAGCGTCATATATTGCCTAGCCACAACGCAGACTATTTAGAGCAATATCTAATTGTTCAAAGCAATACTTAACTGATGATGTGGTTTGAAAGCTCGGAAATATGCCGAGCTTTCTTTTTATCTATTTATCAATCGACTACCAAATACGAATACGCTTTTCAGGTTCCAAATAGAGAGCATTGTCTTTATCGACACCAAAGGTTTGGTACCAATCATCAATATTACGCACAACGCCATTGGCACGGAATTGGTTTGGACTGTGCGGGTCAGTCATAATTTTATTACGCTCAGACTCTTTATTCGACAGCTCTTGCCATGTGCGTGCCCATGCGATGAAAAAACGCTGTAAGCCGGTTGTGCCGTCAATAATCGGTGGTTCACCATTTGGGTAATTTTCTTTGGCGAATTGTTTATAGGCACTCAACGCGATATTTAGCCCGCCTAAGTCCCCAATATTTTCGCCTAGAGTTAATTGCCCATTAACTTTCAAACCATCGACATCAAACGCGTTGTATTGTTCGACCAACTTCTCAGTTTTTTCTTTGAAGTGCGTTTTGGCACTTTCACTCCACCAATTACGTAGTTGCCCTGTACCATCATATAAACTGCCTTGGTCATCAAAACCATGACCCATTTCATGGCCTATCACTGCACCAATTGCCCCGTAGTTATAAGCGGGGTCAACGTTAGGGTCAAAGAATGGGGCTTGTAAAATCGCAGCAGGGAAAACGATTTCATTTTGTACAGGGTTGAAATAGGCATTCACCGTTTGTGGTGTCATGCCCCATTCCCATTTACGAACAGGCTGGCCCATTTTGCTAATCATGTCGTTGTAGGACCATGCAACAACTTGTTTGTAGTTATCAAACAGTGAATCTGGTTTTAAATTAATGTCACTGAAATCATTCCATTTGTCAGGGTAGCCCACTTTTACGGTGAACTGTTCCAGTTTTTTCAGGGCTTCTTGGCGTGTGCTATCATCCATCCAATCGTTGTCTTTTAAACGTGAATTAAATGTGCCTCTGACATAGCTCACTAAATCTTGAATTTTTTCTTTGGATTGCGGGTCGAAATATTTTTCAACATAGATTTGCCCTAATGCTTCGCCCTGAAGGGAGTTTACTGTTTGTAACGCACGTTCTTGGCGGGTACGTTGTTTCTCGACACCGTTGAGTTTTTTCGAATAAAAATCAAAGTTGGCATCAGAAACAGCTTTATTTAAATAGCGTGCATGATCGCTAATATATTGGAACGTTAAATAATCTTTTAAGGTTGAAACAGGTGTTTGCGCGAAAATTTTTGCGGTTTGTTCAACGGCGCTGTCTGTTTCTACTACCACTTTTTCAAGCTGCTTATCGGTGAGTTTGTAGCGGCTGATAAAACTGCTCCAATCAAAGCCTTTGGTATGATTTTTCATTTCAGCTAATGACATAGCATGGTAGTTTTTGATGGTGTCACGGCGCGCTTCAGGACTCCAATGTACGGTTGCAATGGCTTTTTCTAAATCGAATATTTTTTGCGCTTTTTGTTCAACGTCTTTTTCACCCGCCAGTTTCAGCATCGTTGCGATATAAGCGATATAACTTTTTCGTATATCTTGCATTTGTGGGGTGTCATCGAGGTAATAAGTCCGATTAGGTAATCCTAAACCCCCTTGGCCAATATACAACACATACGTTTCAGGGGATTTTGCATCTAAATCTACCCAATAAGAAATCAATGAATTGAAATCTGGGTTAGTCATTAGCTGACTGATATCCTGATGGTTTTTTGCTTTTGCTATCTCGGCTAAATCCTGTTTGATAGGTGAAAGTCCAGCCTTTTCGATGGCGTCTTCATTGAGAAAACTTTGGTACAAATGACGAATATTGCGTTGATTATGGTTTAGTTCGCTTTCTGGTTTTTTCTGTAGTTCATCAATGATAGCTTGGGTCTGTTTTTCGGTATTTAAATACAAATCAACAAAAGAGTTAATGCGGGGCATACCCGTTGGGATTTTTGCCTTGCTTATCCAATCCTCATTCACGTAGCGGTAGAAATCATTACCAGGGTTAATTGTGTCGGATAAAACAATTTTCTGTTGTCCGTAAGTCACTTCCTTTGCAAGTAGTTGAGGTGCAAAGGAAACCGTTGACATACCAATAAGCAGTGCCAAAATATTTATACGCATGTAAAAACCTCTCTTCGTTGAGAATCTATAACTCCACTTTTTCAAGCTTATACTGAAGTGGAAATCCTTCAAATTACGTTTTATTCATTGAAACATATCACGAATTAAAGATAACCCGTCTTTGCAATACATTACGACGTTGAGGCAGGAAAAATTCACCTTAGATGAAATTTTGTCATCATACTGTTTATTCTCGTTAGAATAATGTTATATTGGTTATATCGATTCAATTGTATATAATTTTTAGTTATAACTAATGTTTTTTAGCTATAGCGACTCTATCGTGATCCAGTAAGGGGTAGGCAGAAATATGAAATTGCAGCAATTACGTTATATTGTTGAAGTTGTTAATCATGACTTAAATGTCTCCTCTACGGCGGAGGGGCTTTTTACTTCGCAACCAGGTATTAGTAAGCAAGTGCGGATGCTAGAAGATGAGCTAGGCATTCAGATTTTTGCTCGCAGCGGTAAACACTTAACGCATGTCACCCCTGCGGGAGAAGAGGTCGTTCGTATTTCAAGGGAAGTGTTGTCGAAGATTGAAGCAATACGTTCAGTTGCGGGGGAGCATACCTACCCAGATCGCGGTACGTTAAATATAGCAACGACCCACACGCAAGCGCGTTATGCATTACCGCCGGTTATTAAAGGCTTTATTGAACGCTACCCACATGTGTCTTTGCATATGCAGCAAGGCACACCAACCCAAATAGCGGAAGAGGTATGCAAGGGGAACAGTGATTTTGCAATCGCCACGGAGGCACTCCATCTGTATAGCGACTTAATTATGCTGCCTTGCTACCATTGGAACCGTTGTGTGGTGGTGCAAAAAGACCATCCGTTGGCGACGAAAAAGAATGTGACCATTGAAGATATTGCGGAATACCAAATTGTGACATACACCCATGGCTTTACTGGGCGTTCAGAACTGGATGTCGCTTTTCAAAAAATAGGCCTAGAGCCGAAGATCATTTTTACAGCAACAGATGCAGATGTGATTAAAACTTACGTCAGGCTGGGATTGGGTATTGGTATTATCGCCAGTATGGCGGTTGATGCGGTAAATGATTCTGACCTTGTTGTCATTGATATGCGTGATAAGTTCAGCTATAGCACCACGAAAATTGGCTTTAAACGCACCAGTTTCTTGCGTAGCTATATGTATGATTTCTTATGGCGTTTTGCCCCACATTTAACGCGTGATGTGGTGGATAAGGCGATTGCCATTCGCAACAATGATGAAATTGAAGCTTTCTTTAAAGATATTCAGTTACCGATTATTTGATTTTTGTATTATTGCCTGCCCATCTAATGGTAGCCACATGATGAACAGTGGCTACCATTAATCATCTATTCACCGCAATGCGGATAAAACTGTGTGCTATGTGTTCTCCTTCTTCACCTGTAATGACTTTGTCATTACAATGCTGTGTGCTTAAAAAATAAGTCATCAGTTAGGCGTTAACCATTGCGATGCAAAATACATGTGATAATGATACGGTGCTTACACGTTCATCATTGAATTTACGAATTAAATTAGAAGATAAAATTCTGATTGACCGAGCTGCTAACGCTGTTGGGAAAAATCGTACTGAGTTTGTACTCGAAGCGGCTCGTCGTGCTGCGGAAGAAACATTAGCCGATCTCCGTGTGATTAATGTGAGCCCTGAAGTTTATCAGGAGTTTGTTGCTCAATTAGATGCCCCGCCGAGCAATAATGAGGCGCTCAGAAAAACCATGATGTCCAAATCTCCGTGGGAGAAATGACATTGAACCTGACAGCTCCTGAGCCGCTCAATTTAAACCACCGTCTGGATGTATTCTCTTCGGGTGAAGAAACGTTGGATCATTGGTTAAAAAACCGCGCGATGGGAAATCAGAAAACGGGTGCATCCCGCACTTTTGTCACTGCATCTGATAATACGGTGATGGGGTATTATGCACTTTCTACAGGCATTATAACTACCAACCAAGCGGTGGGTAAATTTCGGCAAAATATGCCAACAGATATTCCTGTTGTTTTACTTGGCCGCCTAGCAGTGGATGTAAACGTGAAAGGATTCGGTGTTGGCAGGGTGCTCGTAAAGGATGCGGCGCTGAGAGTTATCCAAGCATCAGGGCTTGTCGGTATTCGGAGAATGGTTGTTCATGCGCTTTCAGTTGATGCTAAACGGTTTTATGAACACGTTGGGTTTGTATCTTCACCTCTAGACTCAATGATGCTAATGGTCACTTTAGCTGATCTTCAGCTCGCAATCGGCGCCTATCCAAACTGAAAATAACCGTCATCCCCCAAACTTTTTACCGTCATTTACGCTTATACTTTCCATTCTTATCTCAAATTTCCTATGATAAATAGGTCTAAACTGCAAATTTGGCACAAAATCTATAAATCAAATTTATAAAGCAACTATGATTACAATTGGTTAACAAAAAATAATGGTGGTAAATAAACATTATTGCCATAGCCATAAAAACCAAGGAGGAGTTATGTCGTTGAGTCTAAAAACAACGAGTGCCTCAACACTCGCTGTCGGAAACAAGCAGTATAATTACTTCAGTTTGGCGCTTGCCGAGAAAAAAATCGGCGATGGTTCAAAGCTGCCCAAATCCCTCAAAGTGTTACTCGAAAACCTATTACGCCATATCGATGGCACTTCTGTTGTTGAACAAGACTTACAAGCCATTATTGATTGGCAAAAAAACGCTCATGCAGATAGGGAAATTGCCTATCGTCCCGCTCGTGTACTGATGCAAGATTTTACTGGCGTCCCTGCGGTTGTTGACCTTGCAGCAATGCGTGAAGCGGTGAAATCGTTAGGGGGAAATGTCAATCAGGTCAACCCATTATCACCTGTTGATCTGGTGATTGACCACTCGGTGATGGTGGATGAATTTGCCACACAATCTGCGTTTGGTGAAAACGTGGAAATTGAAATGGAACGTAACCACGAACGCTATTTATTCCTGCGTTGGGGGCAAAAAGCGTTTAACCGTTTCCAAGTTGTGCCACCGGGCACTGGGATTTGCCACCAGGTTAACTTAGAGTACCTTGGAAAAGCGGTTTGGCATGAGGAAATCGATGGGAAGCTATACGCTTATCCAGATACGCTAGTGGGTACCGATTCTCACACAACCATGATCAATGGGCTTGGTGTGCTGGGTTGGGGAGTGGGTGGTATAGAGGCTGAAGCAGCGATGTTAGGTCAGCCTGTTTCGATGCTTATCCCCGATGTGGTTGGGTTTAAGTTAACAGGCAAATTATCGGAAGGTATTACGGCAACTGACCTTGTATTAACCGTCACACAAATGCTGCGTAAACACGGCGTGGTCGGTAAGTTTGTGGAATTCTACGGTGATGGTTTGGCGGATTTACCCTTAGCTGACCGTGCCACCATCGCCAATATGTCACCTGAATATGGTGCAACCTGTGGGTTCTTCCCCATCGATGATATTACGTTGTCCTATATGCGACTAACAGGACGTAGCGACGATGAAGTGGCGCTGGTGGAAGCGTATAGTAAAGAGCAGGGCTTATGGCGTCACGCAGGTGATGAACCTATCTTTACCAGTACCCTTGAATTAGATATGTCGACAGTTGAATCTAGCTTAGCTGGGCCAAAACGTCCACAGGATAGAGTGGAGCTGAGTCAAGTACCAAAAGCGTTCCGAGGTGCAGTTGAACTCGAAGTGAATAAACAAGATAAAAATGCACACCCAGAAGTGAAATATCAAAATCAAACCTTTGAACTCACTGATGGCGCGGTCGTGATTGCGGCGATTACATCTTGTACCAATACTTCAAATCCGAGTGTTTTGATGGCGGCGGGGCTGTTAGCGAAAAAAGCGGTTGAAAAAGGGCTGTCTCGTCAACCCTGGGTTAAATCATCCCTTGCACCAGGTTCCAAAGTGGTCACGGACTACCTTGCGGTAGCGGGCTTAACACCTTATTTAGATAAATTGGGATTCAATCTTGTTGGGTATGGATGTACCACCTGTATCGGTAACTCAGGTCCATTACCGGAACCAATTGAAGCGGCGATTAAGCAAACCGATTTAACCGTTGGTGCAGTGCTTTCGGGGAACCGAAATTTTGAAGGGCGGATCCATCCTCTGGTGAAAACTAACTGGTTGGCATCTCCGCCGTTAGTTGTGGCCTATGCCCTTGCAGGAAATATGAATATTAACTTGAAAAATGAACCGCTTGGTGTAGATAAACACGGTAATGACGTTTATCTGAAAGATATTTGGCCAAGCAGTGCTGAAATAGCCCAAGCTGTGCAACAAGTTAAAACAGAGATGTTCCGCAAAGAATATAATGCCGTATTTGAAGGTGACGATGCGTGGCGTGCTCTCGAAGTTGAAAGCTCATCAACTTATCATTGGCAGGCGGACTCAACGTACATTCGCCATCCACCATTCTTTGAAGGCATGCAAGCCCAGCCTGCGCCAGTTAAAGATATTCACGGCGCCAATATTTTGGCTATCCTTGGCGATTCAGTTACTACTGACCATATTTCACCTGCAGGGAATATTAAGAAAGACAGTCCAGCAGGGCGCTACCTTCAAGAGCGTGGTGTTGCTGTTGCAGACTTTAACTCTTATGGCTCACGACGAGGTAACCATGAAGTGATGATGCGCGGCACCTTTGCGAATATTCGTATTCGTAATGAAATGGTACCAGGTGTTGAAGGTGGTTATACCTTACATATTCCAACAGGGCAGCAAATGGCTATCTATGATGCAGCAATGTTGTATCAGCAAGAAAAACGCCCATTGGCGATTATTGCAGGTAAGGAATATGGTTCAGGTTCGAGTCGTGACTGGGCTGCAAAAGGAACTAATTTGTTAGGCGTTCGCGTGGTGATTGCAGAGTCTTATGAGCGTATTCATCGTTCAAATTTAATCGGTATGGGGGTTGTACCTCTGGAGTTTAAAGATGGTATGTCCCGCAAAACCCTTGGACTAAAAGGAGACGAACGCATTGACGTTGTTGGTCTGCAATCCCTGACACCAGGGCAAGACCTGAAGGTGAATATTACTCTGGGTAATGGTGAGGTCAAGGAGATCACTACCCGTTGTCGTATTGATACGGGTACTGAAATGGAGTATTACCGCCATGGCGGTATCTTGCATTATGTCATTCGACAAATGCTTCATTAACACAGGTTAACTAAAAACGTCTGTTTGGTTAATCCAGCAGACGTTTTTTTATTCCTATCTTATTTCTTAATCTTGTTTTTTCTCAATATTTTCGATGTGGATCTACGTTATGGTGTTAGGTAGATGGTTAAATATAGGGGAGAAAACCATTCTTAATTCAGTGAGTACTGAATTAAGTTCGCCATAAATCAGTTTCTTTGTTTGAATTAGTATCCATGTAATGGATTCGGGCTCGCTAAATTTATCGAAAACAACGTAAAGGAAATATATATGGCAGATATCAATGAAACCGATTTCTATAAAGGGGCATTGTGGGCAGCAGATATCTTATTAACAACTTCTCATTTTGATGGGTCGAATGAAGAGGTTCGCGATATTTTAGAACATATTCCTAATTTGTATTCTATTGTGATGAGAACACCTGAAACGGAAGTTCACGACTTACGTCTCTATGCGGACAAAGAATTCCCACTTGGCTTAAATGCAGATTACACTGCAATTACTATCGCACCATTAAAAGAGTATTTTGATATTGTGCCTATGCCGGATCAAAACCCGGAGAGTATTACTTTTGAGGTGGAATTTTGGGGCGTTGTTGCCAAGACAACTGCAGGTAAAGACGATTTATTGATAGCGGGCTTACCTTCGGCAGAAGTTGCTCAGCATTATGCAAAAACATTAACGCATCAGCTTGAAATTCAGCGTGGTAAATAACCGATTGATTTATTTTTAATCTGTTTTGGCTTGCTTTTTAATCTAAAATGCCAAAAAACCGCAACACTGTGTTTATATCCAGTATTGCGGTTTTTTTTATAAGCTAAAAATTATAAAGCCTTACTTTCAGCCAGTTGTAGGGCAAAGTAAGTGAAGATAAGGTCAGCACCTGCGCGTTTAATTGAACCTAATGTTTCCAGTGCCACACGTGTTTCATCAATCGCACCCGCTTGTGCTGCAAATTTGATTTGCGCATATTCGCCACTAACTTGATACGCACCAATCGGTAATTGTGTGTGTTCACGTAAATCACGAATGATATCAAGATAAGCCCCAGCGGGTTTGATCATCAGCGCATCTGCACCTTCGCGCTCATCAATCAGCGATTCATGTAGCGCTTCGCGGCGGTTCATTGGGTTCATTTGGTAGGTTTTTCTGTCACCTTTTAAACATGAGCCAGCTGCATCACGGAATGGGCCATATAATGCGGATGCAAATTTTGTGGAATAGGACATAATGGCCGTATCCGTAAAACCTGCTTCATCCAGTGCACGGCGGATCGCCGCAACTTGTCCATCCATTGCAGCGGAAGGGGCGATAAAGTCTGCACCTGCTCGGGCAGCAGCAACTGCCTGCAGACCTAAATTGTGAATAGTGGCATCATTATCAACAACATGGTCATGCATCACCCCGCAGTGACCATGGGAAGTATATTCACAAAAACAAGTATCTGACATCACAATCATTTCAGGAACTGTGTCTTTACAGATACGGGACATACGAGCGACTAAGCCATTTTCCTGCCATGCATCACTGCCATTATCATCAAGGTGGTGGGAAACGCCAAATGTCATGACTGACTTAATGCCTGCATTTGCGATACGCTCAATTTCATACGCTAAGCGTTTTTCAGGAATACGCATAACACCAGGCATGCTATTGATCGGCATATAATCGTCGAGTTCTTCTTCAACGAAAATAGGTAAACAAAGGTCATTAATCGATAGATGGGTTTCTTGGAATAAAGTGCGGAGTTTTTCAGTTTTACGCAGTCTTCTCATGCGTTGAATAGAATGCAGGTTGTTCACAATATCTCCTTGTAGTTTGATGAATAAGCAAAAGATAAAGGTCATTCATCAAAGTCATAATATTGAGAACAGTATAAACCTTATAGAAAGAAAGTGAATATAACCATCAAGAAATGGCACACATTGAGAGGATAATTGAGAGAAAAGGGAAGAACGTAGAAACTCTCCCCTTATTGTGTAGCTTACTGGTGTTTAAACAGCATATGACCCATCTTTTGTGCTTTAACATCCAAATAATGTTCATTACTTGGATTACGCCCAACAATCAAAGGCACACGTTCAACCACATTTATACCCGCTTCACGCATGATATCGATTTTTTTCGGGTTATTCGTTAGCAAACGAACTTCGTTGATCCCCAGTAATTTGTACATATCTGAGCAGAGGGTAAAATCACGTTCATCGGCTTTAAAACCCAGTTTTAAATTTGCCTCGACAGTGTCTAAACCTTGGTCTTGTAGCGCATATGCACGGATTTTATTGAGCAAGCCAATATTACGGCCTTCTTGGCGATGGTAAAGTAACACCCCGCGGCCTTCTTTACTAATCTGAGAAAGCGCGGCTTCTAATTGGAAACCACAATCGCAACGTAAGCTAAATAGCGCATCACCCGTTAAACATTCAGAGTGAATACGGCTAAGAACGGGGGTATCCCCAGAGATGTCGCCAAAGATTAACGCGACATGGTCATGACCCGTTGCAATTTCTTCAAAACCTACCATCAGAAATTCACCGAACGGTGTTGGGAGTTTTGCTTGAGCAACACGTTTTAGCTGCATATTTTCATTCATTAGTTAAAGTAACTCTTGCTTAATGTAATAACGTAAATCGATATAAGGTACATGAGTATAATATATCGAAGCTATATGACGTTTTGCATATAGAGGCTGGTAATCTTTGCACACAACCAACACTGTATTACTATAACAGAGTTAATCGAGAGTGAATGGAATATTTCTTCATAAGGTGGATTAATATTTATGGAATGCATTAAATGAGAAAAACTATTTTCGTCGTTAGCCTGTTTGCTATTTTATTAGCATTACCACCCATGATAATGCTAATTTCGGGGTGGCAATGGACGCCAGAAAATCAATTTAAATCAATGAAATGGCTGTTATGGCTGACCGATACAGCAGGTGCACCATACAGTATTATTACGTCATTAGCACTTATGGGGATAATCATATTCAGACTACGTGCAGAAAAAAGTATGGTCTTGAAGATTGTGATTATTGTTGCTAGCGCTTTGTTACTGCAACAAGGTACCAAAACATTACTTAAAAACCATTTTCAAGAGCCTCGACCTTATGTGGTTTGGCTCGAAGAGCAATATGATGTGACGCATTCGGATTTTTATGAATTAACACGAGCCGCTCGAGCCAAGTTGATTAAAACGGTCGTTAAACAACATGATGATATTGCTAAGTGGCAAAGAAAGCATTGGCAAGCAGAAACAGGGTACTCATTTCCATCAGGACATATGTTATTTGCTGCTGGCTGGGCACTCTTGTTTATCGCCTTTTTTTGGCAAAGGGGCTACTATGGCTTTTCGATTGGCCTAGCACTCTGGGCAGAGGGGATCGCATTTAGCCGCATGTTATTAGGTATGCATTGGCCAATTGATGTCATTACGTCAGTATTTATCAGTGCCATTTTTGCCATTTTGGCTTACGGTGTATTTCTGTTTCTTAAGTGGAAAAAAAAGTCGGTTAATCTTTCATCAAGGGAGTGATTGTTGCGACAAACTCTGTGAATTTTCGAATTTGTATAAAATAAATTGCTTTGTCTGGATGCGCGGGAAATGCTACCTTATCAGGTAGATATTATTGAATGGATAAGAACTGATAACGGGAACAAATGTGAAATACTTTCTGATTTTATTACTGGCGGTCGCATTTTTTATTATCTCGATTACGCTAGGTTCAAGCAATGATCAGGTTATTACATTTAACTACCTGATTGCAAAAGGGGATTTTTCTTTATCAACCCTTCTTGCATCACTTTTTGGTGTCGGTTTTGTGCTGGGATGGCTGGTGTGTGCGGCATTTTATTTACGTACAATCGTTAGCCTGAAAAACGCACGTCGTAAAATTAGACGTTTAGAATCACAATTAGGTGCTGGAGAAAGTAATATTTCTGACTCAACCTCATTAGTGACGACTCAGAACAAGGAATAATCCTGTATGTTCGAGTTGCTGTTTCTGTTGCTTCCTGTGGCTGCCGCTTATGGTTGGTATATGGGGCGCAGAAGTGCTCAACAAGATAAACAACTACATGCTAACCGCTTGTCCCGTGATTATGTGACAGGCGTGAACTTTCTTTTGTCAAATCAGCAAGATAAAGCGGTTGATTTGTTTCTAGATATGCTTAAGAATTATGATAGCTCTGCATTTGAAGCACATTTAACCTTAGGGAATTTATTTCGTTCTCGAGGTGAAGTTGAACGTGCTATCCGCATTCACCAATCGCTGGTGGAAAGTGCTTCGTTATCCTTCGAACAACGCCTCCTTGCAACCCAACAACTTGGCCGTGATTACATGACCGCTGGGGTGTATGATCGCGCCGAAAATATGTTCCAGCAACTCACTGATGAAGTGGATTTCAAGCAAAGTGCTTTACAATCTTTATTAAATATTTACCAGTTAACCAGTGAATGGTCGAAAGCTATCGATGTTGCAGGTAAACTGGCTAAATTAGGCCATAACGAATTACGCGAGCAAATTGCACATTTTTACTGTGAGCTTGCGGTACAACAATTGGCGAGTGATGATCTTGATGATGCACAAGCCTTATTAAATAAAGCAGAACAAGCCGATAAAAACTGTGCGCGCGTTTCGATTATGAAAGGGCGTATTTTTATTGAGCAAGGCGTTTATGAAAAGGCCATTCATGTTTTAAAGCAAGTATATGATCAAGATAGAGAGTTGGTTACTGAAACGCTGCCACTGCTCCATGATTGCTATCAACGCACCGGTCAATTGGATGAATGGGAAGATTACTTGCGTCAATGTGTAGCGGGTAATTCAGGTGCAATTGCAGAGCTGTATCTCGCCGATATTATTGTTGAAAAGCAAAATCATGAAGCTGCTGCAAATTATATTAATGACCAAATTCAACGTCACCCAACCATGCGACTGTTTTATCGTTTAATGGATTACCACCTTGAAGAAGCCGAAGAAGGCCGTGCAAAAGAAAGTTTGATTTTGCTAAGAAAAATGGTGGGCGAACAAATCCGAACAAAGCCTGATTACCGTTGCCATAAATGTGGCTTTACTTCTCGTTCATTATATTGGCACTGCCCATCTTGTCGTTCTTGGGATACGATTAAACCCATTCGTGGGTTAGATGGCCAGTGACAACGTCACTTTTTAACCTCATAACAACTCATTAAAGGCTATGAAATGATTTCCTCAACTGAGAACCAGACACACTCGCCAATCATTGTGGCACTTGACTATGAAGATGCTAATGCTGCACTGGTGTTTGTTGACCGCATTGACCCGCGTGATTGCCGTCTTAAAGTAGGCAAAGAAATGTTCACGTTCAATGGTCCTCAATTTGTCAAATCACTCCATGATCGCGGCTTTGATGTTTTCCTTGATTTAAAATTTCACGATATTCCAAATACGGTTGCTCGTGCCGTCGCCGCTTCTGCTGAAATGGGCGTCTGGATGGTTAATGTGCATGCGGGCGGTGGAGCTAGAATGATGGAAGCGGCTCGTCAATCACTCGAAGTTTATGGTAAAGATGCGCCTTTATTAACGGCAGTAACTGTTTTGACCAGCATGGATGAGACAGATCTAGTGGGCGTGGGGATCCAAGACTCTCCTGCGGTTCATGCAGAACGTCTTGCATTGCTGACCAAACAGTGTGGTCTTGATGGCGTTGTCTGTTCTGCCCATGAAGCAAAACGCTTAAAAAGTTTATGTGGCAAAGATTTTAAATTAGTCACACCAGGTATTCGCCCAGAAGGTAGTGATGTTGGCGATCAACGCCGTATCATGACACCACAAGATGCTATCAAAGCAGGGGTTGACTATATGGTGATTGGACGCCCGATCACGCGTAGTGAAAACCCAACGTTAACATTACGGCAAATTAACCAGTCTATTAAAGGTCTCTCATGAGTGATTCAAACAGCCGTCTAGTATATAGCACAGACGTTGGGCGTATTGATGAAGAAAAACCGAAGGTAGAAAGGCCAAAAGGTGATGGCATCGTTAGAATTCGCCGTGAAACATCAGGTCGTAAAGGAAAAGGGGTTTGTGTCGTGACGGGCCTTGATCTTGATGATGTTGAGCTCATAAAACTTGCCGCTGAACTGAAAAAGAAATGTGGTTGCGGCGGTGCAGTAAAGGATGGAAATATTGAAATTCAAGGGGATAAGCGAGATGTGATTAAGCAACTCCTTGAAGCAAAAGGCATGCAGGTAAAATTAGCTGGTGGCTGATTAAAATGATTAAAGAAAAACGGTGGTTGCAGGTGTAATCACCGTTTTTTATGGGTTAAATTGCTGCGAGTTCTTTGAATAATTCAGGGTTTCTTTTTATTGCCACTAATACTTTAGCCGCTAACCCTGTTGGGTTAGGTCGTTTGAGTTCCCAGCTTTTAATGGTATCAACGCTAGTTCCTATTGCATTAGCTAATTCGCTTTGTGAAACATTGAGTTAGCGTTAGAACACTGAACATAAAATAGCGCCAAATGGATGGCGCTATTTAGAGAATAGGGGCATAGCTTATTGTCGGTTATTTGCCAATTTGGTGGCCAATGATCCCGCCAACGGCGGCACCGCCTACCGTACCAAGTGAACTACCTCCAGTAAGCACTGCACCACCGACGGCACCGACGCCAGCACCAATGGCAGTATTTTTATCGCGCTTAGACATGTTGGAACAGGCACTCACGCTAATAGCGACGGTTGCGATAACCATAAATGATAAAATGCGTTTGCTGACAGTATTCATTTTTTAATCCTTAACACGTATTAAACAAATCATAAATTAGCATGATAGGTAAATTTACGAATAAGAATAATCAGGAAAAAATAGCGAATAGCATATAAATTTTAACGTAAAATGCGAATTAATCACTACTGATTAGGTTGCGAACGAAGAAAAGACCATAAGCATTAACTTATGGTCTTTTAAAGATAGCACAGAAAGTATTATTCTGCAGGGCGAGCAACGATATTACGTGTTTCCATACGAACTTCCGCAATGGTGACATTAATAATATCATTGAGTTGATATGCTTTTTCGCCTTTAACCAGAACGCTGCCAGTTTCTTGGCTACACTGAATTTCATCACGAACACTGTGAATAAATGGTGCAGGAACAAATGCCACCGCGCCATTATCCACGAGACGTACACGTACACCGCCACGGGTAATATCAATAATTTCCGCGGGGAATTTAGTGTCAGTGCCTTCAAACGGTTTTAAGTAACGTGAATAGAGCCAATCACCCACATCGCGTTCCGCCATACGGTTTGCACGGCGACGTTCTGCCAATTTAATGGAAAGCTCTTCAGTGGGTTTATCCGTTGAAGGCTTGCCCGCAATAATGGACTTTAATAACCGATGGTTAACGATATCGGTGTATTTACGAATGGGGGATGTCCATGTTGCGTAAGCGTCAAAACCAAGGCCGAAGTGAGGGCCAGGATCAGCTTTAACTTCGGCAAAAGTTTGGTAGCGACGAATTCGGCTATCTAAGAACTGGGTAGGTTCGGCATCAAGCTTACGACGTAATTGACGGAACCCCTCCAGAGACAATAATGATTCTGCGGTGGTTTCAATACCATTGTCTTTTAAGGTTTGAACAACCTGGTCAATTTGCAATGGCTCAAAGCCCATATGCACATTGAAAACGCCGAAGCCGAGTTTTTCTTTTAACACGCTGGCTGCACAAAGGTTAGAGGTGATCATTGCCTCTTCAACAATGCGGTTAGAACTGCGGCGGCTTTCTGATACAATATCAACGACATTGCCTTTATCATCAAGCACAAAGCGGTAATCAGGGCGGTCTTTAAAGACTAATGCATGAGTTTCACGCCAATGTAAGCGTTTATCAGCCATTTCTTTTAACAGCAATATTTGTTGTTTGTCTGTGTCATTGGCGGGTTGCCAATTTCCAGTTTCTTCAAGCCAATCAGAAACTTCGTCATATACTAATTTGGTTTTTGATTCGACCCAAGCACTGAAAAACTCAATGTGACTATCAAGGCTGCCATCTGCAAGAATTTGCGCCACACAGACTAAAGCAGGGCGACGTTCATTTGGGCGCAAGGAGCATAAATCATCTGACAATTGACGCGGTAACATTGGGATATTGAAACCAGGTAAATAGTTAGTATAAGAACGTGCAAGGGCCAGTTTATCTAATTCACTGCCTTCGCGGATATAGCTGGTTGGGTCAGCGATAGCGATGAATAATTTGAGATTGCCTTCAGCGGTTTTCTCAACATACAGCGCATCATCCATATCTTCAGTACTAGCGCTATCGATGGTCACAAAATGTAAGTCAGTTAAATCAACGCGTTCAATGCCTTGATCATCACGCTCGCTTTCCACCATTTGAGGTTCATCACGGTCTAATTGGTGACGGCGTAACGTTACCCACCATGGTGCAAAGTGGTCATCGCCTTCAGTGATGTATTCTGTAATATCTGCGTAAAAGTTTTTATCGCCTTTTAAGGGATGACGGCGCATTTGAGCGACGACCCAATCATCTTGCTTAAATTCATGGGTAATACCATTCACAGGACGACATAAAATCATGTCTTTGAGTAACGGGTGATCGGGGATAACAAATAAGCGATTGTCGTTTTCTTTTTTCTGAATTTTACCGACAAATCTCTCTAAAAAAGGCTCGACAAGTTCTTCTGGCTCAGCAAACTCACGGTCTTTATCCGTATGTACTGCGGCGATGACACGGTCACCGTGCATCACTTTTTTCATCTGAGGAGGCGGAATGAAATAGCTTTTTTGGCCATCAACTTCTAAAAAGCCAAAACCTTTTTCAGTGCTTTTTACCAACCCTTCAACACGAGGTGTTTGGGCATGTAATGTCTGTTTAAGTTGTGCGAGCAGTGGGTTGTCTTGAAACATACTTACCGTTTTATTAAGTTTGAATTTGGCTCTATTGTTACGTAAGACAAAGTCCTAGAGCAAGGAAAAAATGCGTTGTGCTTATGATTAGCACGATGACCTATCTTTTTCGTCATCAAAAGCACGATATATAGTTAATCCTCTGGGTAGACTTTGTCTTTAAATTCACAGAGGTCTTCGATGATGCACGAACCACAACGGGGTTTGCGCGCAATACAAGTATAACGCCCATGTAGAATAAACCAGTGATGGCAATCGACCTTAAATTCAGCAGGGACGACTTTCAGTAACTTTTCTTCAACAGCGACAACGTCTTTACCTGGGGCAAAGTTGGTACGATTACATACGCGAAATATATGAGTATCGACGGCAATGGTTGGCCAACCGAAGGCCGTATTAAGAACGACATTGGCTGTTTTACGGCCAACGCCTGGAAGCGCTTCAAGGGCCTCACGGTTTTCGGGAACTTGGCTATTGTGCTTTTCAATCAGTATTTTGCAGGTTTTATAAACACTTTCTGCTTTAGTATTAAATAAGCCAATAGTTTTGATATATTCTTTAATACCATCAACACCCAGCGCCATAATTGTTTCAGGTGTGTTTGCTACGGGATAAAGCTTTGCCGTGGCTTTATTAACGCTGACATCAGTCGCTTGAGCGGAGAGTAACACAGAGATTAATAGCTCAAACGGGGAGCTAAACTCTAGCTCCGTCGTTGGGTGGGGATTGTTGTCCCGTAAGCGAGTTAAAATTTCAATACGTTTTGATTTATTCATTGCTCACATTAATTTGTTTATTAAGAAAGATGACCGCCGCAACCTTGTTGTTTTTCATATTCGCGTACTGACTGATGATCAGCTTGCAAAGCCGCTCTTTTTTTCATTTTTTCATCAATTAAATATTTTGCAGCTAACAATAGGGCAAGGCCAATAAAGGCACCTGGTGGTAGCATAGCGAGTAAAAATGGAGAATCAAGGTGAATAACTTCAATGCGTAATGAAGTAGCCCATGAGCCTAACAGTAAATCAGCTCCATCAAATAAGGTACCGTTACCTAAAATTTCACGAATTGACCCCAAAACAAACAATGTCGCCGTTGCCCCTAAGCCCATCGCTAAGCCATCTAATGCTGATAACGAAACGGGGTTGCGAGATGCGTAGGCTTCTGCACGGCCAATGACGATACAGTTCGTCACAATCAACGGAATAAAAATCCCGAGCGATTCATATAAACCAAAAGCATAGGCGTTGATTAGCATTTGTACCGCACTCACAACCGATGCAATGATCATCACATAAATTGGGATACGAATTTCAGATGGCACCCAACGGCGCAGGGCAGAAACAGCTACGTTAGTGCATATCAGCACAAGTGTTGTTGCAAGGCCAAGCCCGAGAGCATTCGTTGCTGTAGAAGAAACAGCCAATAGCGGGCAAAGCCCTAAAAGCTGGACTAATGCAGAGTTATTTTTCCATAACCCTTGGACTAATAAATCTTTAGATTCACTCATTATTCTTCCCCACAATTTGGGTAAGTTGCTAATTCTTGCGGAATAGTTTGCATAAAGACCGCAGTTCGTTTGGTGGCATTGACCACCGCTCTTGGTGTGATGGTGGCGCCAGTGAATTGGTCAAACTCGCCACCATCTTTTTTTACAGCCCATTTGGGGTCATTTGGCGATTCGATTTTCTTCCCGCTTAAATGGGTGATCCAATCTGAAATACGCGTTTCAATTTTATCACCAAGCCCAGGTGTTTCATGGTGTTCGGTCACACGGACACCTAAAACAGTGCCGTTAAAATCAGCGCCTACCAACAAGTGGATAGCCCCTGAGTAACCATCTAATGCCGTGGTTTCTAACGCCGCAGCAACGGGTTCACCATTTTTACGGGCTATATATAAACGCCGTGGCTGTTTATTACCTAATATAGCCTCATTGGTGACTAGATAACATTCTTTAGTTAAATCATTATTATAGAGGTCACTGGGGATGACTTGGTCGAGCAATTTTTTCTGCACAATGGCGGCTTGCTCTGCAATAATGTCTTTCGTCAAAGTATAGACCGCTGCACTCAATGCCGTGGTTCCTGCGGCAAATATGGCAAGGATAGTTCCGTGACGTCGCATTGTATTTAACATGTTGGCTCCTTATTTATGTCCATATGCACGCGGTTGAGTGTAATAATCAATTAACGGCACGGTGATGTTTGCCAATAATACAGCGAAGGCAACGGCATCAGGGTATCCGCCATAAACACGGATCACCCACACTAAGAAACCAATAATCATTCCAAAAATAATTCGCCCTTTTGGTGTTGTTGATGCGGTAACAGGGTCGGTTGCGATAAAAAACGCACCCAACATGGTGGCACCTGACAGTAAATGAACCAATGGCGGCGCATAACGGCTATCATCAATCAGGTAGCTGATTATGGAGAAAACAGCTAAGGTTCCTAAGAATGACAACGGAATATGCCAGCTAATAATACGGCGG
The DNA here is from genome assembly GCF_028482245.1 of Providencia sp. PROV129. NCBI lineage: Bacteria > Pseudomonadati > Pseudomonadota > Gammaproteobacteria > Enterobacterales > Morganellaceae > Providencia > Providencia sp. PROV129. The sequence continues at coordinate 797 of NZ_JAMPQD010000013.1, read as the reverse complement.
TTAATCATAATTAAACCACCAATAAGATAAGCAATATTTACCCACTGCCAGCCAATCCCAGCTAATGAGCCTTGTAAAATAGGTTGTTGTAATACGTCAGAAATAGAGTGTGTTAGTAAGCCTGTTTTAAAGCTATCCAGCGGTGTCGCTTGGCTCATACCATCTATGCCCGTTCGTAACTGATCAAGCGTCACTCCCGAAGAAGTCTGCCCACTGAAGATCACTGACAAGCTATCAATGGCAGAGATATGCATGTTTTGCAATTCTTGTGGTGGCAGCCAGTTGGTCATATGTACAGGGAAGGATATTAATAATACAACATAACCAACCATTGCTGGGTTGAATGGATTTTGCCCTAATCCACCATAACATTGTTTGGCAATGGTAATGGCAAAGAATGTCCCTAATACAATCAACCACCAAGGTGATAACGGGGGTAAGCTGATCCCGAGTAATAGGGCAGTGATAATGGCAGAATTATCTTTAAGCACAGGAACAACAGGCTGCTTGCGTAAGCGTATGGAAACAGCTTCAGTTACAACCGCTGTGAGTATCGCTAAAACAATTTGATAGAGCGTACCTATACCAAAAAAGTAAATTTGTGCTGCTATTCCTGGAATGGCAGCGAGAAGCACCCAAAACATCACTAAGCTGGTGCTTTGGTTATTATGAGTAAATGGTGCGCTTGCAATTTTTAGTCGGCGATTTTTCGCATCAATTGGCCTAAATTTCATTTCGTTATCACTTACTCTGTTATCGTTTGTTCATTGTGCTTTTCAGCTTGTTTTGCTTTAACG
>NZ_JAMPQD010000012.1:0-78801 GCF_028482245.1 Providencia sp. PROV129 | reverse complement strand
AAATAAAAATGATGCTGTTTACGGTGGTTGAGCCGTTCAGTATGCTTCGCTTTGTTTACACTCTGCCCGCTATTTTTATGGTTGAAAGAGGAAGAGACTCAAAAGCCATAAGTTAATCAATAATCCACTCAGCAATTAACGTGTTTTTGATGATACTGTGCTGCGTAAGTGGATTTGATAAAGATTAGCGGGGATTCCTATTGTTGGCTCTGTCTTTTTCAACGCTGGTAAAGTATGGAGATGAAGCGACAAAGCCCCTCGTCAGCTAGTTATAAGCCAATCCGTAGTTCACTTAGCAATTAATTTGTTATCTATAACTCTTTTTATCATCGTTAATCAATAATCGGCTTAGCAATTAACAGGGGTTATCACATTGCTTATTGTTCCCACGCTTTTATTCTGCTTTTTACCATTCAATTGATTGCGTCTATGCATAGATAGTCGCTATAGCGATAAATCTATTTATGGAGTAGGTAGGTTAAAAGATAGGTGGCTTTCATTTACGGCTACTTTTTATCTCATTAGTAATAGATAAATTATGATCTATTAAAAATAATAATGACTTAACGTAATTATCTGGCTTGTTTGTTCTGATCCCGTTATATAATATTTATCAATTTTATGGTTTTTATGGTTTTAATTAATAGGTCAGAAATGTCCATTTTTTAAACGGTAAAGCTATAAAAATCAATAAATAAAAGAATATTAATCAATTTTACTCATATGATAAAACCTTATTCTGTGAGCGAATATTGAGTAAAAAAGCAGGCAATTGTTTATTTTTTTATATAAAAATTGTTAAATTGATGTTTCATTTACTTACATTTATACTGATTCAAAGTCGTTAATGGTGTATCTAGTTATCATGTTATCGATGAAGTTTGCTTATAAATGAAATTCTCAAAGGAAAGAAACTCGCGTTCTGATACGAAAGATAGACCGACTAAGCAAGTTATACCTTCTTATGCGTTGTATTTCTTGTAAACAAAACCTCTGTACCAAAGGTGGATCACATGAATAAAACAAAAAGCGCTAACCATAAAATTTTTGATCAAATCCTTTCTGTGAATAATCAGAAAGAGAAAGAATTTAACAATGGCCAAGATGGTGCAACGATTCTTTCTTTATTAGTGATGTTTTTTGTACCCTTTTTACTGCTAAATGCTGCGAGAGGCTTCCTTGGAATTGAGTATAGTTTTGCGTCCGTTGTGGGTATGTTAGCAATCAGTGGGATTATCACAGTAGCATTGTTTAAAATGCTAAAATTAGGTTCCCTATTTGCAGATAAACATGTTGTATTAGACCAATTACTTTCTCGTTATACGCCGAAAAATAAACAAGAATTTAAAAAATTACAAGAAGAGAGAAAAACAAATTCGGTTGAGTTTTATTCACTTGTAGAAAATTGGGCTGATGTAGAAAGACAACACTACGCAAGATAACAACGAATAACGAAAACAAAAATAAGTCCTTAAATATTATCAATATCCTTCTCTTCTCTATGTAGAAAGAAGGATTTTTTTTGCTTTGGTGAACTTACTATGGATTTTATTCAGGCTATAAACTTAAAGAGGTAAGGACAAAATTATAACCACCTACATAGAGAGTAGTTTGCTCTAGGCCTATAAAGGCTTGTTACCGACAGCGTCTAAATGACGCTTCTAGTTGTGTGTCCTTGTTACTTTGTCTTTTACCCTTGAGGGGTCTATATGCTCTTTCGTACTCAGTTTATCTGAGATTAAATCTGGCTTTTCTTGCTCTTTGATATACTTCTGAATTGTTGCTTCATTTAGCCCTACCGTACTTACATAGTAGCCTTCTGACCAAAACTTCCTATTGCCAAATTGATATTTTAAATTCGCATGTCTATCAAAGATCATCAATGAACTTTTACCCTTCAAATACCCCATAAAGCTTGAAACACTTAGCTTAGGGGGATACTGACTAGCATATGAACATGATCTGGCATCAGATGGCCTTCGATTATTTCAACGCCTTTATACTTACAAAGGTCTCGTAAAATCTCACCTGCTCTTGAGCGAATATTATTAAAAATCACTTTCTGTCTGAATTTCGGCGAAAAGACGATATGGTATTTACACAGCCACTAAACTGGTTAAAGCCTTAAATAAAAAAACGGCTCGATATTCTGAGCCGTTTTGGGTGGCAATTAGGTGATGCTAGTGTGATTTACCTTGTTCGATACCCAAACCAATTTGTGAGCGAATAAACTGCTCTTTAAAGCGTTCTCTTTCCATTTTTCCTTGTTCTGAATTATCAGTCACAGAGAATAACCATGAAGCAATGAAAGCAACAGCCATGGAGAAAATAGCAGGGTATTCATAAGGATAGATTGGTTTTTCATGATGAAGGATACTGACCCAGATGGTTGGTCCTAAAATCATCAAGACAACCGCGGTAATTAACCCGAACCAACCGCCTGCTAATGCACCGCGAGTGGTGAGTTTGCGCCAGTACATGGACAGTAAAATAATCGGAAAGTTACAACTGGCTGCAATGGAAAATGCCAAACCAACCATGAAGGCAATGTTTTGTTTTTCAAACAAAATACCTAGGCCAATTGCAACAAAACCTAAGATCACGACTGTAATTTTTGAGACGCGTAATTCGTCTTTTTCGTCTGCTTTACCATTCTTCATTGCCATCGCATAAAGGTCATGAGATACCGCTGAAGCACCAGCAAGCGTTAAACCTGCAACAACCGCAAGGATAGTGGCGAAAGCAACTGCAGAAATAAAGCCAAGGAAGAAGTTACCACCAACGGCATCAGCAAGGTGAACTGCTGCCATATTGGTACCGCCAATCAGCGCGCCTGCTGCATCTTTAAATGCAGGGTTTGAGCTGACAAGGACAATCGCACCGAAACCAATAATGAAGGTTAATATGTAGAAGTAACCGATAAATCCTGTTGCATAGAACACGCTCTTACGGGCTTCTTTTGCATCACTAACTGTGAAGAAGCGCATAATAATATGAGGAAGACCTGCCGTACCGAACATCAAGGCTAAGCCGAGTGATAAAGCAGATATTGGGTCGGAAACGAGTCCTCCTGGGCTCATAATAGCAATGCCATTTTTATGAACGGCAACGGCTTCTTTAAATAAGGTATTAAAGTTAAAGCCGACGTGCTTCATGACCATTACGGCCATGAATGTGGCACCCGCTAATAATAAAATTGCTTTGATGATTTGCACCCATGTGGTCGCTAACATTCCACCAAACAGGACATATAGCACCATCAAGATACCGACAATCACAACAGCAACATGGTAATTTAGACCGAATAATAATTCGATTAATTTACCAGCACCTACCATTTGGGCAATGAGATAGAGTGCGACGACGACCAGTGAGCCTACTGCAGATAAAATTCGAATCGGTCTTTGTTTTAGTCGATAGGATGCAACGTCTGCGAAAGTGTATCGACCTAAATTACGTAAGCGTTCAGCAATTAAGAATAGAATGATCGGCCAGCCAATTAAGAAACCAATTGAGTAGATCAGCCCATCATAACCAGAAGTATAAACCAGCGCAGAGATCCCTAAGAAGGAGGCGGCGGACATAAAGTCCCCAGCAATTGCCATCCCATTTTGGAAGCCTGTAATTTTCCCACCTGCTGTATAGTAATCAGAGCGAGAACGCGTTCTTTTCGACGCCCAATAAGTGATATATAACGTAAATCCGACGAACAACAAGAACATCACAATAGCTTGAATATTGACAGGCTGACGTTCAACATCCCCTGTCAATGCATCGGAAAATGCCATTGATGAGGTAAAAAAGAGAATGAGTGAGAGCAAAGATTTCATTTTTCTACCTCTTTTAAAATTTCGGTCGTTAAACGGTCGTATTCACCATTAGCACGGATAACGTATAGCCCAGTTAACACAAACGAAATGACGATCAGTCCAACACCCACAGGGATCCCCCTAGTGATATATGAACCTTCCGCAATTGGTGTACCTAACCAGCTAGGGTCAAAAGCGATAAGAAAAATAAAACCAACATACAGGACAAGCGTTATTACTGATAACAACCATGAAAAGCGACTACGTTTTCTAACCAGTTCTTTGAAGCGAGGGTTATCCTCTACCTTTTCGTAAGCAGTAGCATTCATCAGAGTTCTCCTCTGTTATACTCGTCATACTTCAAGTTGCAGCTTTGTTGACTTCACTCACTCACACGAGTCACATACTTATGCATGCTCCTCGTGATTTGTTCGCTTGTCGCCTAGCTGCACCTCGAATTATTTAGAGTAAACCATCTTGTTGGGATGTATGTAAGGCCGCCTCTATGAGTTGGCCTTTTGGCGTTATGACATACTCATAGACTGTTTTTCTTCGAGTAGTTTTTCGACAACACCTGGATCTGCCAGCGTGGAGGTGTCTCCAAAGTTGCTGGTGTCCCCTGATGCAATTTTTCGTAGGATACGGCGCATGATTTTACCAGAACGGGTTTTCGGCAAAGAATCCGTCCAGTGAAGAACATCTGGCGTTGCGATTGGGCCTATTTCTTTACGTACCCAATTACGAACTTCGGTGTACAGCTCAGGAGAGGGTTCAACTCCCGATATTAATGTGACATAGGCATAGATTGCCTGCCCTTTAATATTATGAGGGATACCAACCACAGCGGCCTCTGCTACTTTTGGATGTGAGACGAGGGCGGATTCAATCTCTGCGGTTCCTAAACGGTGACCTGAGATATTCAATACATCGTCAACGCGGCCTGTGATCCAGTAATAACCATCTTCATCACGACGAGCACCATCCCCACTAAAGTACATGCCTTTAAAGGTAGAGAAATAGGTTTGCTCGAAGCGTTCGTGATCGCCAAATAAAGTACGGGCTTGACCTGGCCATGAATCGACAATGACTAAGTTGCCTTCGGTTGCCCCGTCGATAGGTTCACCGAGGTTATCCACGAGTGCAGGACGGACACCAAAGAAAGGTAATGTAGCGGAACCTGGTTTTAACATCGTTGCGCCTGGCAGCGGCGTGATCATAAAACCACCCGTTTCGGTTTGCCACCATGTATCGACCACAGGGCAACGGCTGTTACCAATTTTCTTGTAGAACCATTCCCATGCTTCAGGGTTAATTGGCTCGCCAACAGAACCAAGAATACGTAATGAACTACGGTCGGTACCTTCAATCGCTTTGTCGCCTTCCGCCATTAATGCACGGATAGCGGTTGGTGCGGTATAAAGAATATTGACTTGGTGCTTATCAACGACCTGACTCATTCGATTAACGGATGGGTAATTTGGCACACCCTCAAACATCACGGTTTTTGCGCCATTGGATAATGGCCCATAGAGTAAGTAGCTATGACCCGTTACCCAGCCTACATCCGCAGTACACCAGTAGACTTCACCTGGATGGTAGTCAAAGGTATATTTAAATGTGAGTGTGGCATAAACCAGATAACCGCCAGTGGTGTGAAGAACCCCTTTGGGTTTGCCTGTTGAGCCAGAGGTATACAGAATGAACAACGGATCTTCCGCGCTCATTTCCTCTGGTGGGCAATCAGCGCTAACGCCTTGAGTGACATCATGCCACCATAAGTCGCGTCCTTCTACCCAGCTTGGAACATTGCCTGTGCGTTGGTAGACAATGACATTCGCAACAGTAGTGACTTGCGGGTTGGCTAGTGCGTCATCCACATTTTTCTTCAATGGAATCGCACGCCCTGCGCGTAAGCCTTCATCTGCGGTGATAATCAGCTTCGCTTTACAGTCAATAACGCGACCAGAGACCGCCTCAGGAGAGAAGCCCGCAAAAATGACTGTATGGATAGCACCAATACGTGCACACGCTAGCATGGCGACCGCCGCTTCGACGACCATTGGCATGTAAATCGCCACGACATCCCCTTTGCGGATGCCTTGTTTCTTTAAGACGTTCGCAAACTGGCTCACATCATGATGCAGTTCGCGGTAAGTGACATTTTTTGACGATGAAGGATCATCGCCTTCCCAAATAATCGCTACTTGATCGCCTTTTTCAGCCAGGTGGCGATCCAAGCAGTTTGCACTTAAATTTAAAGTGCCATCTTCAAACCAGCGGATATCAATATGACCAGGGTCAAAAGAGGTATTTTTGACACGGGTATATGGTTTAATCCAATCAACGATTTTTCCTTTTTCGCCCCAAAATCCTTCAGGGTCTTGAATCGAACGTCGGTACTCATCGTTATACTGTTGTTCTGTAATCAGGGCATTTTTTGCAATTTCAGCAGGAACGGGATGTTTAGTTATTTGAGTCATATTATTATCTCCTTGCAGATGTTAATACTATGTCAAAAAATAGTTAACTAAAGCACGAAATATAAATTTGTTTTTCTTTTGCGCGGAAGATCACGTATTAATTGTAATGAGATTTGCAGGATTATCATTTGATGCTAAATCCCATATTGAAATATTAACCTAAAAATATTGAAATTGTTGGATGTAAAGAAAAATAAATCGTGCAGATATTGGTATTAGTTACTGTATAAACTAATTCTCATAGGGAATGCAAAAGACCACAATTTTAACATGGGTTTGATAATGATTTTCATTAACAGTAAAATAACTATAATAGAAAGAAATTCACAAGGTGCGAAACTACGCAAGTGCCATACCCTATGAACCTTGTGGTGAAAATGAGAAACATAGTGGTATTTACGTCACTGGAGACAATAAAATGAGTTATACATTACCAGCTTTACCTTATGCTTATGATGCGTTGGAACCACATTTTGACAAGCAAACCATGGAAATCCACCACACTAAGCACCATCAAACCTATGTGACTAACACCAACACGGCGTTAGAAAAATTACCTGAATTAGCAGGTCTTGATATTGATGTTCTCATTCAAAAATTAGACCAAATTCCAGCTGATCAACGTACTTTTGTGCGTAACAATGCGGGTGGCCACTCAAACCACAGCATGTTCTGGAAAGGTTTGAAATTAAACACTGAATTGAAAGGCGACCTGAAAGCGGCTATCGAGCGTGATTTTGGTAGCGTTGATGCATTCAAAGAGCTATTTGAGAAAGCCGCAGCAACTCGCTTTGGTTCTGGTTGGGCGTGGCTGGTTCTGAAAGATGATGGTAAATTAGCCGTTGTATCAACTGCTAACCAAGACAGCCCATTAATGGGTGAAGCGATTTCTGGCGCTTCAGGCTACCCAATCATTGGTTTAGATGTGTGGGAACATGCATATTACCTGAAATTCCAAAACCGTCGTCCTGATTACATCAAAGCGTTCTGGTCAGTGGTTAACTGGGACGAAGCAGCGGCACGTTTTGCAGCAAAAGCTAAATAATTAGACTTTTTAATTAAGTCACAAGTGGGCGTAGCATCGATGGTGCTGCGCCTTTTTTATTTCCTGTCCATTTGATTGTTATCTCGATTGGCATTCTTTATGATAAGGGCTTCGTCACCAATTTATGTGGAGAGCGCCGCCCATGTCATTCTTACCCCAAGTCTTTATCGGTAAAGTCCAAGCAACGCAATCTTGCGGTCGAAGTGCGATTCATAAACATGCGGTAGATGGGTTATTGGCGTTGGGACAGCTTGGGTTAGAGGGCGATGAGCAAGCAGAAACACGTTTTCATGGCGGGCCTGATAGAGCGCTATGCCACTATCCTCGTGACCATTATGAATTTTGGCTAAATGCGTATCCTGAACAAGACGATTTGTTTATGGCATCAACATTTGGTGAAAATATATCCACGATGGGAATGACCGAAGAGAATGTATTTATTGGCGATATCTATGAATGGGGAGATGCGCGAATTCAGGTTACTCAACCCCGCTCTCCTTGCTATAAGCTCAACGGCCTAACTGGTGTGGAAAACTTCGCTCAAATCATGCAAGACAACGGCCGTTGTGGGTGGTTATATCGCGTAATTAAAACGGGGAATGTCAGTGCTAATTCACCAATAACCCTATTGAGCCGCAACAGTGAGGTTTCAGTACAAGAGGCGATAATGATTGCATTTCACGCCCCTTATGATGAACAGCTATATCATAGACTCCTCAGTGCAGCGGGGTTATCTGCCAGTTGGAGCCTAACGATGCAAAACCGCCTCGATAATCATCGTATTGAAGAATTTAGCCACCGTTTATTTGGTAAACGGAGTTAGGAGTGACCGATAAATTGCTGGTACCAAGGCGTACCAGTCATAAGTTCCGCATGGCTACCTTGAGCAATAATCTCTCCATCTTCCATATACACGATGTTATCTGCTAAACACGCAAGGTGAGGGTGATGGGTGACGACAATACGTGTTTGTTGTGTGGCCTGAGTAATGAGTTCAATCACTGACGCAGTATTGATGTTATCAAGGCTTGCTGTTGGTTCATCCATTAAAATGATGTCTGGATGGCGAAGAAGTAGCCGTGCAATACATAGACGCTGTTTTTGCCCACCTGAAAGTGCCATACCACTCGCGCCGACGTCTCGGTTTAAAAAATCAGGAATATCCTCAAAATTTAACAGTGAAAGCAGAGTGTTAACCTCTCGGTCATCAATATTAGGCTCTTCTAATGTTAGGTTTTGGCGTACATTACCGCGAAATAGCGCGCTGTTTTGCAATAAAACCCCCCGCTTTGAACATAATGCTTCTTGGGATAACTCCATCAGGTTTTTATTACCGTAACTGACGGCACCCTGAGTCGGATCTTGCAGACGAGCGAGTAAGCTTAAGAGTGTGCTTTTCCCTGCGCCAGATGGGCCAACGATGGCTGTGAAAGTATTATGAGTAAAATTGACAGTAAGATTATTTAAAATTCGTTTCTTTTCATCATTATAGAAAGATAATTGGTGGCAACGGATATCGTTACTTTCAGGTGCAGGGTCTCGATAGGGAAACGTTAATTCAGGGGTAATCAATGCGGATTCGACCTGTTTAATCGATTGTTTTGCTTGTCTTACTGATTGATTTAAATGCGAAAGAAGCCAAAGAGGTTCAATAAACCGTGCTAATAACACCATCCCAGCTAACCATAAGCTCAATGGCATGTCACCCTGGTTCATTTCTTGAATACCTAAATAAAATAAAGCGATAAAAATGACTTGTATAGTGCCTGAAAATAGTAAATGGAATGGCAAACTTTGGCGCTGTAATTGTTTTTGTGTTTGGTACTGTGACGTTAATGCACAGGTGAGTTGTTGGTGTTGTATCTGGCTTACCCCAGCTCGCCGGATTAGCGGCTGGTGGAGCGCAAATTGGTCGAGTTGGCGAATAACATCTTGTTCAGATGTATGGGTTTGTTGCTCAAAAAAAGCCATTTTTTGTCCGCAAAGGCGTAAGGTAAATAATAAAACCAACCCAACAAATAAAAGTATGCATCCAAAAATAGGTTGGTAGAGAAATACGCCCAATACGACAGTAAATGGCGTGATTAGTCCGCTAATTATGGGATGCAATAAATGAGCGGGAACTGACATAATGTGTGAAACAGGCCCAGCCACTAGGTGATTGACATTTTTTATTGGCTGTAATGACAAGGGTAAGTGGCGAATTAACGCGTTAGCAAGGTAGCGCATCACTAATCCCCCCGCTAAATAGCCTTTTTGGGTGGCAATAAAGGTGATCATGACGGACATCAGACTGCATACCGTCAGTAAAGTCGTCGGTACTATGATGTCTGATGACCAACTGAAAATAACATATACCAGTAATAACCCGCAGATCCCATCTAAAATAGTCGCAAATACCATCCAAAAAATGGCGCTGCGCACCGTATACAATAAGGATTTAAGCATGGTTTTCCTCCAAAGCACGCAGTAATTGCTGATAATCCATTGATGTATTTGCTAAGTCTTCGTGGGTACCTTGGGCAATTAGCTGGCCTTCTTTCAGAAGCAAGACTCGATTAGCGAGGTTTAAGCTGCCTAGATGATGAGTCACTAATACGCAAGTTCTCGCGTCAGATTGCAGTAGTGACAATACTCGTTGAGCATTTTGTGGGTCTAATGCAGAGGTGGGTTCATCGAACAGCAATAATGGTGCAGGAGATAATAAAGCTCGGGCAATGGCGAGCCGCTGAGATTCTCCTCCCGATAACGGCATCTCTTTTCCAATCACACTATCGAGGCCTTTAGGGGATTGTTGCACCAGTGGCAATAAATTGAGGGCTTCAAGGTAGTGGTTCATGTCACTTTCTGTGGCGTGAGGGGCGAAAAGCTGTAAGTTTTCCCTTAGTGAGCAGGGCATTGGCTGCGGGTTTTGCATTACAATGGCAACTTGTTGATTTAACGCGGTTAACGAGAGTTCAGGTAACGGTATTTGGTTAAATAAAACAGTACCTTGTGAAGGGTCTAAAAAACGAGCCATGAGCTGTAATAATGTACTTTTTCCTGCACCCGAAGGCCCGACTATTATGATGAGTTCACCATTAGCAATATCGATATCAACTTGAGATAAAAGGGTTTTGTCACTAAGTACAACGCTAACTTGAGTCAGTTGGAGGTGGCAAGCTATAGTATCGAGCGTTTTTTTGCCGTAGTGCATTTCAGGCTCATGCAATAATTTTTCAATACGTTGTGAGGCACTGACCGCAAGGTTTAATGCATCAGCACCGTGCCCCATAGCTGCAACGGGTGTAGCTATGCTTTGTATTAATAAAATAAATAGAATAACTTGCGCGAGTGAAATGGGGCTGGGAAGCAATATCGCCCCCAAAACAACCCAGAAAGACAGTAAGGTGGCACTGATACCGATTTGGGTGAGTGAACTTAATGCACCAATTTTACCAATCCAACGCATAAAAGCGGTTTCAAAATCTTTCAGTGCGAGTGATGCTCGTTTTTGTATCCCTTGGTTTGGGTATTGCCTAGCGAGTAAAGGGTTATCGGCTAATTCAGCATATTGGCTATAGAGGTGCCTTATGGTTTCATTGCGAGCGGTATATAAGTGTTGGTAGCGTGGTGCTTGCATTGTGCGGAACAAAAAAACTGCGGCAACTAAAGGGGTAAGGCAAAAAAGTGTGAGTAATACGTTTTGCCAGAGCAAAATGAGTATGGCAACAACGGGTACGATCATCAGTTTGGTGAGATCGGCAGGCGCGTGAGCCGTTAATTGGTGGAGATAGCGCACATCATGGTCAATCACCTGTGAAATACCCTCTCTCCCTTGCTGGGTGAAGTGATTTAAGGGTAATTTTCCTATTTTATCAATTAGTTGTAATTGAAGCTGGTGGCACAAACGGTTGTCTGTTTGGTGAGTGAGGTACATGGCGAGCGTTTGGCAAATTAACCAGCTTATTCCCCCAATGCAGGCGATAATGACCCAGTGGATATATTGATGAACGGGTGATACGGCAATTTGGCTGATGGCTACCCATGGTATGAGAGAGCAAAGACCTGCGATGGCTTGTAAAATCACAGCAACCAGTAAAATTGAGCGGTAGGGACGAAGCAATGTCCAAAGTGCGCGGTACATATAAACCTCCATAGCGAATCTATCACTGTAATTTATTTCGCTTTATTTAAGGGATTTAGTTGTTTTGCTGACCAGACTATTTGTTTTGTTTGCAGGGCAGAAAAGAGTGACGTTTCCTGTGTTTTGAGTAAGATAACGAAATGACATCGCAAGAGGATTGGGGAAAGTAAGATGCAATATGATTTAAATGACCTCTATTACTACGTCAAAGTGGTCGAACATGGCGGCTTTTCCCAAGCAGGTTTAGCATTAGGGATCCCAAAATCCAAGCTGAGCCGACGTATTGCCGATTTAGAACAAAAGCTCAATGTTTCATTAATTTACCGGTCTACTCGCCAGTTTCATGTCACGGAAGTGGGGCAAGTATTTTACCAGCAGTGTAAAAATGTGGTGGATGAAGCGGAAGTTGCCCATGAATTGATTTGTTCTGTTCAGTCACACCCTAAAGGCACGATAAAGCTATCGTGCCCAGTTGCGTTATTACAAGTTTATCTCAACGAATTACTTATTGATTTTATGGTGCAATACCCTGATATCGATATACAGATTTTAGCCGTTAACCGCCCCGTCGATGTCATTAGTGAAGGGCTGGATTTAGCCCTTCGCGTGCGTTCATTACCGTTAGATGATTCAGGACTAATGATGAAAGTATTGGGGTATTCACGGCGAATATTGGTGGCTAGTCCACAATTATTTGCAGAGCAAGGTGCACCCGTTGAGCCTGAAAAGCTGGTGGATTACCCTATTTTGGCGAATACAGAACATTCACAGAATTACACACTGACCTTAAAAAATAGCGATGATCTCAGCTTTACGCAGCATTTCACCCCTAAATTGGCCACAACTGACGTGTTGACCTTGTACCGTGCGGCGTTGAAAGGTGTTGGTATTGCGAGATTACCTTATGGGGTGGTGGAAAAGGAAATTGCGTCGGGGGAGCTGGTGGAAGTGTTGCCTGAATGGCGTTTCCCTGAAGATATTATTCATGCTGTTTATCCGTCACGTAAAGGGTTACTGCCATCAATCCAATTATTATTAAATTATTTAGCAGATAATATTTCACCGTTAGTGAAATAAAAATCCCCCGATAGCCTAGTGCTACCGAGGGATAATGCGTTATTTATTGCGTTTCAGGAATACGACCAAATTTACCACTGTTGAAGTCATTTACGGCTTCATTAATTTCTTCCATGCTATTCATAACAAATGGGCCATAACCAACAACAGGTTCATCAATAGGGTCGCCGCTTAATAGCAACACCAATGCGTCTTCTGTTGCTTCTAACACAATGTTGCTCTGCGTATCATCAAGGATCATCAGCTCGCCTTCATTTAAGGCAGAATGCCCATCAACAAATATCGAGCCACGTAGCATCACTAAACCTACATTACGACCAGATTTAGTCTGAATACCAACTGTTTTGCCTTTATTGAGCTGTAAATCCCAGACATCTAATGGGGTAAAGGTTTTTGCTGCCCCTTTATGACCTAAGTAATCCCCTGCGATAACGCGCAGTGTGCCTGCGTCATTGGGCAGCGTGACGTTCGGCATCGTTTGGCTTTCCAGTAGCTGGTAGCCAGGTGCGGCAGATTTGTCTTTTGCAGGCAAATTGACCCACAATTGCACCATATCAAGGGTACCGCCTTTTTTCATAAAGTCATCAGACTGGTATTCTTGGTGCAAAATACCCGATGCTGCCGTCATCCACTGAACATCCCCTGGGCCAATGACGCCACCTTCCCCAATAGAATCGTGGTGAGCGACTTCCCCATCATAGACAATCGTGACCGTTTCAAACCCACGGTGTGGGTGTTCACCGACGCCACGATTCGCGGCATCTGAGCTTGGGAATGCAAATGGCCCCGCTCTATCGAGTAGTAAGAAAGGGTTTAGGTATTTCCCGTGGTTGCTGTAGCTAAACATTGAGCGAACAGGGAAACCATCACCAACCCAATGGCTCCGTGGAGATTGATAGATGCCAATAATTTTTTTCATGGTGAGACTCCTAATTCTGTTTTGATGAGCCAATCATAAAGCAGTGGTAAAACGTCGAGTAGTAGCAAAAATAGGTTTCATTGTTCTAATAAAGGAACAATAAGGGTTAGGGGTATTGTTCTATTTATAGAATAGTGTTTATCAAAACTCGGACTACTCAGCCTAAAATCGATGAATTAATCTAAATAACACGAAAAAAGAGCGAGTATCGTTCTATTTTTCATTCTAAATAGATTTCTTACTTCATCGATTGAGAGGCTTTATTATGAGTATTCCAGCGAATTTTAATGGTCAGCGTCCTGTTATTAACCCAGATGATGCAGTGATGTTATTAATTGATCACCAAAGCGGGCTTTTTCAAACTGTCGGTGATATGCCGATGACTGAATTGCGTGCTCGCGCCGCGGTTCTTGCCAAAATGGCTTCACTGGCAAAAATTCCAGTGATTACTACGGCTTCTGTACCACAAGGCCCAAATGGTCCTCTGATCCCTGAAATTCACCAAAATGCACCACATGCCCAATATATTGCGCGTCGTGGTGAAATCAATGCGTGGGACAACCCTGAATTTGTTGCAGCTGTGAAAGCGACAGGCAAAAAACAGCTGATAATTGCAGGCACCATCACCAGTGTTTGTATGGCTTTCCCTGCTATTAGTGCAGTGATGGATGGCTATCAAGTTTTTGTTGTGATTGATGCATCAGGCACTTACAGCAAAATGGCGCAAGAAATTACGTTAGCGCGCGTGGTTCAAGCAGGTGTAGTACCGATGGATACGGCGGCAGTTGCATCTGAGTTGCAAAGAACTTGGAACCGTGAAGACGCGGCGGAATGGGCGATGGCGTACACACAAATTTTCCCTGCTTATCAATTGCTGATCGAAAGCTACAGCAAAGCGCAGGACGTTTTGAAAAATAATGAACAATTAGATTCAGAACGTTAGTGCGCGATGACACCCATATTTAGCTCACAAAATTAAATCAGCCCGCCTTTATGAATGATAAAGGCGGGCTATTTGCAATTGTATTCGACCTTTAATCTGTCGAAGTTGTGTAATAAGCACATCATTAATTTCATAAATATCTAATGATGTATTTAATGCGCTTATAAACATGGGGGAATAGTTTCCCCCATTGATCCCGATTTAAACGGTGAATACTACAGCTGAGGACGTTTTACAAAGCCAATCGCTTCGTACACTTTGTCCAAGGTTTCCTGTGCACGAGCAGCGGCTTTGGTGGCACCTTCATCCATAATTTGGTTCAGCAATGCTTCGTTATCACGGAACTCATGGTAACGCGCCTGTAAGCCTGTCAGCATCTCAGATACCGCTTCTGCAACGGCACCTTTAAGATGACCGTACATTTGACCTTCAAATTCTGCCTCTAATTCTGCAATTTTCTTACCTGTCACACCCGCCATGATATCCAGCAAGTTGGAAACACCAGGTTTGTTTTCTAAATCATAACGAATGCGAGGCGGCTCTTCAGAGTCTGTCATGGCACGTTTGATTTTCTTCACAACCGATTTTGGGTCTTCAAGTAGTGCAATGACGTTATTGCGGTTGTCATCAGACTTGGACATTTTCTTGGTGGGATCTTGCAGTGCCATGACACGTGCACCGCCACCTGTTGGGATGAACGGATCTGGAACTGTGAAAATATCACCATAAATGGCATTGAAACGCTGTGCGATATCGCGGCTCAGTTCGAGGTGCTGTTTCTGGTCGATACCAACAGGTACTTGATTAGTTTGGTAAATCAAAATGTCCGCCGCCATCAATACGGGGTAATCAAATAAACCTGCGTTGATGTTTTCGGCATGGCGCGCTGATTTGTCTTTGAACTGCGTCATACGGCTTAATTCGCCGAAATAAGTGTAGCAATTCAGTGCCCAGCTGAGCTGTGCGTGTTGTGGCACATGGGACTGCACGAAAATAGTACTTTTTTTCGGGTCAATGCCACAGGCTAAATAGAGCGCAAGGGTATCGAGGGTTCTTTTACGCAGTTCGACTGGGTCTTGGCGAACGGTGATTGCGTGTTGGTCAACGATACAGTAAATGCAGTCAAAATCATCTTGCATCTGTACCCACTGACGTAATGCACCCATGTAGTTACCGATGGTTAATTCACCGGAAGGCTGTGCGCCGCTGAATACGATAGGTTTCTGGGATTGCTTTAGTTTTTCAGTGGGAGTGCTCATTTTAAATTATGTCCTTGCTTATTTTATTTCAGATAAACCGATTGCAGGTAATAGGCCTGAAAAATGGGTTAACACGCAGTCAGGTTCAGTCAATGCAATAGATTCACCATAGTTATAACCGTAGGTCAGACCGACACACGGGCATTCAGCGTTTCGCGCTGCGATAATATCATTACGGGAATCACCGACAAAAAGCAATTCTTCTTTGCGTAAACCGAAAATCCCCATTGTTAAATAAAGGGGAGCAGGGTGCGGTTTTAAGGCTTTAACATCATCGCTGCCTAGCACAAGGGAGAAATAGTGGTCGATATTCAGTTTTTTTAGCAGTGGGGCAATGAAGGGAGTTGCTTTGTTTGTCACAATTCCCATTGGTAGCCCATGTTTTGCCAACTGTTCGAGCGTTTCTCTGACTTCAGGAAACAACTCGCTGCCTGTTGTGACAGACACGGCATAATATTTATCAAAGCTTTGGCGAGCTTGTTTTTGCAAATCAGGGGTGATGGTGGCATTAGCCCAAGTGAGCGCCCGTTCAACTAAGACATCGACACCATTACCAACCCAAACTGAGACGCGTTCTTTGCCCGCAGGGGGGAAACCAAAATCGTTTAGCATGTTGTCGATGGCTTCTGCTAAGCCACCTGCACTGTCAACAAGGGTTCCATCTAAATCGAAAGCAACGGCTTTGATATTCTCTAATACAACTTGAGTCATTGAGATACCTTTTGTAATTCAACACGCATTGCATCGATAACGGTTTTGTAATCTGGTTGATCGAAAATAGCCGAGCCTGCGACAAACGTGTCGGCACCCGCTGCGGCAATCTCTGCGATATTATTCACTTTCACTCCGCCATCGACTTCCAAACGAATATCATAACCACTTTCATCAATTAATTTACGGACTTGGCGCAATTTATTGAGGGTTTGTGGGATAAAGGATTGGCCACCAAAGCCCGGGTTAACCGACATCAGTAAAATCATGTCTACTTTGTCCATTACATAATCAAGGTAGCTCAGAGGGGTTGCTGGATTAAATACCAGGCCCGCTGTACAGCCGCTTTCTCTGATTAATTGCAAGGAACGGTCAACGTGATCGCTGGCTTCAGGGTGAAAGCTAATGTGTGTTGCTCCTGCTTTTGCGAAATCAGGAATGATTCTGTCGACAGGTTTTACCATCAAATGCACATCAATTGGTGCGGTAATACCGTAATCACGCAATGCCTTACAAATCGGCGCACCAAAAGTCAGATTAGGAACATAATGGTTATCCATAACATCAAAATGCACGATATCTGCACCTGCCGCGAGAACCTTGGCGGTATCTTCGCCTAAACGGGCAAAGTCAGCAGATAAAATAGATGGGGCAATGAGGAAGTTTTTCATTATTGTCTCCGAGTATTAGTCGTTATCTGAGAGCCATTCAGCGCTAGGTACAGGTTGTTGCGTTTTTTTCTTATTCGTTTTTCTAGGAGAAAGGCTATTAAGTTCATTCGTATATAAAGCCAGTAATTCATTGACTTTACTACGGTTTAATATATTTCTACTAATGGTGCGACGTACTTTAACAATATGCAATTGAGCTTGATGATACCACTCTCTGGTTGAGGGGGTATCATGATTTGATATCAACACAGGGATTTTGCTTTCTGTTGATAGTTTATGTGCCAAAATCGCCAAATTTTGTTGTTCTAGCGCACTAAATGAATTGGTGTGGTAAGCCGTAAAATTAGCGGTCTCAGACAGTGGTGCATAAGGGGGATCGCAATATATGACGGAGCCCTCCCTTGCATTTAACAAGGTTTCACCATAGTGCTGGGTGATAAAGGTGGCTTGTTGCGCTTTTTCGGCAAACCACAAAAGTTCTTCTTTGGGGAAGTAGGGTTTTTTATAGCGGCCAAAAGGCACGTTAAATTCACCCTTTGAATTATAACGGCATAAACCATTATAACAGTGGCGATTTAAGTATAAAAAAAGCACGCTGCGCTTTTCCGTATCATCGGAGTTATTAAACGCTTCGCGCATCAAATAATACTGTTCTGAGGTATTAAATTCAGGTGTGAAGATGCGCTGGGCTTCTTCAATAAAAAAGTCAGTTCGGTGTTTAACTGTATTATAGAGATTGATGAGGTCACTGTTGATGTCTGCCAGTATGTATGAATTATAACTGGTATTCAAAAACACTGACCCTGCACCAACAAAAGGCTCAAT
Source organism: Providencia sp. PROV129 (assembly GCF_028482245.1). Classification (NCBI taxonomy): domain Bacteria; kingdom Pseudomonadati; phylum Pseudomonadota; class Gammaproteobacteria; order Enterobacterales; family Morganellaceae; genus Providencia; species Providencia sp. PROV129. The sequence continues at coordinate 60,936 of NZ_JAMPQD010000012.1, read as the reverse complement.
TAAGCAATCGCCTAGTGGAAGGTGTTTTTTAATTTCTTCCACTAGGGGGTATTTACCCCCAGCCCATTTTAAAAAAGCGCGTTTTTTTTTCATGCCGTCTTATTATTACAATCGTTTAGAGTAACTGCATTTCTACTCTGTCAGGACAACATAATGCGCCCGGGGGAAAACGTTGTTATTTTTGATCCTGTTTGACTTGTTTCATATTTCTCACCCACGGTTTTTTCGCTTGAACAGCAGCAGGTAATGTCCCTATTGCATTTTTTGCGTCAGTGACTGAATTATAGTTACCGTGAATAAGAACATACCAAGTTTGCCCATTACGAATAGTTTTATAAACTTTGTAGTTGGCAAGTTTGTTTTCTTTTGCAAAAGCTTCTAATGTGTCTGAACGGCTGGCGCTACTTAATTGAAGCGTATAGCTTCCAGCAGGTGCAGACATAACATTACTGCTTTGATTATTGGTCGTTGCAGCGGCTTTTGTAGGTTGCTTCGGTTGAGCGGGTTGTTTCGGCTCTACCGTTTTAGGCGGTGTTCTTTCTGGTGCCACAGGTTTTACCGTTGGCTGTTGCTCAACAGGCTTCATAATAGGTGGGTTCAGTGGTGTCACATTCTGTGGCTGCGTTGTGTCTGGTGTAGAGACCTGGCCTTGGTTTAAGGCGTCAACAACATCACCTGGAATTTCGATTCGCTCACCTAAACCATTTGGCTGCGTTTGGCGCTCACCTTGGGTTGGGGTTGGTGTGATTTGTGAACCCGTAATTTCTTGGGCTTGTCCTTGCTGGGTTTGACCTTGAGAATTAGTCAACGAGGAAGAACCCGATAAATCAATGTTTTGCCCACTATTATTACTGGTTGTTTGCTGACGTTCGTGTTCTGTCGGGGCTTTTAATGCAGAACTGATGGCAATAATCAGTAGTAATAAAACAAGTACACCGACACCAATCATGATGTGCTGGCGTGATAAGGCAATTTTTGGTTTTACAGCCGTCGATTGACGAGAACGCCCTGTTGGCCTATCTGATGTATCTGGCCTAAGGTCATTTTGACCTTGTGGCTGGTTATCTGGTTTAAATTCGTCCATTTTCCTCTCCCGAATAAAATTTGCCCATAGTAGAGATAAAATGTCTCTTATCAGTACAACCTATAACGACCAAATAGAGCTTTATTGCTCACTTTTAAAGCATAGATTCTTTCACGATACCATACTAACCCGAATGGTATTTTTTGTATGCTTTTTTGAAGTTCGTGTAGAGGCGTAGGCATACTGTATAATTTAACGACTTTGAACTGCATCTACCAGTAACATTTTAAAACACCAGTATAAATTAGGCATTTTCTTTGTTTTTGGCGATGCACAAGGCCATTTTGTCATAATTTTATGGTGTACAGGATGTTATTGCGGCAATTACCGTTTGCGAATCAAGATCTGAACGCATTTCTGAGTGCCCGATAGTGGTTGGTAGGATTAAGTGTAATTTTCCCCCCATCACTTTTTTATCACGCATCATATGCGGTAGGTAATCATCCGGCTTCATTTGTGAAGGGCCTTTGACTGGGAGTGAGGCGCGTTCTAACAGTGTAATAACGCGTTGTGTTTGTGCTGGCGTTAATTGGCCAATCAATTCAGCGGTTTTAGCCGCCATGACCATTCCCGCAGCGACGGCTTCACCATGTAACCAGACACCGTACCCCATATGTGCTTCGATAGCATGGCCGAAGGTATGGCCTAGGTTAAGTAGTGCTCTAAGGCCACTGGTTTCTTTTTCATCGGCAGCCACAACTTGTGCTTTGAGTTCACAGCAACGGCGGATACAGTAAGCCATTGCTTGGTTATCCAGAGCAACCAGTGAATCAATATTGTTTTCCAACCAAGTGAAAAATTCACCATCAAGGATGATGCCATATTTAATGACTTCAGCGAGGCCAGAAGCTAGCTCTCTTGGTGGGAGTGTTTTTAAGCAATCGAGGTCGATGACAACAGAGGCAGGCTGGTAAAATGCCCCAATCATATTTTTCCCTAATGGATGATTGACTGCGGTTTTACCGCCGACAGAAGAATCTACTTGAGATAGCAATGTCGTTGGAACCTGAATAAAGCGAACACCACGTTGATAGCTTGCAGCAGCGAAACCTGTCAAATCACCGATAACGCCCCCACCAAGAGCGATGAGGGTAGTATCGCGGTTATGGTGTTTTTCCAGTAATGCAGTAAATACATCATTCATAATAAACAATGATTTATACTGTTCGCCATCGGGTAGGGTGATGGAATCCACTTTGACACCAGAAGCCTCTAGAACACGTTTTATCTTCTCAAGATAAATGGGTGCCAGTGTTTCGTTTGTCACTATCATTGCTCGTTGACCTGCAGCTAATGGCCAAAATGCACCTGTTTGGTTATATAACCCAGGGGCAATATTGATTGGATAACTGCGTTCGTCCAGCGTAACGGTGACCTTTTCCATCTTGTTCTACCTTGAATTCATTACTGACAAAATAACACGATGATAAATTAGTTTTTTTCTAACATTTCGATGATTTGGCTAGCAACGACTTTGGCGCTTTGTTCATCCGTATGAATAGTAATATCTGCGATTTCTTCATACATAGGGTTGCGTTCGTCAGCCAATTTCTCGAGTACTTCACGCGCAGGTTCATCAACCTGTAGCAGTGGTCGTTTTTTATCACGTTGTGTACGAGAAAGTTGCTTCTCAATTGTGGTTTCGAGATAGACAACGACACCGCGAGCGGATAAACGGTTACGGGTTTCTTTAGACTTAACAGAACCGCCACCTGTCGCTAATACAATGCCTTGTTTCTCTGTGAGTTCATTGATGATTTTTTCTTCGCGATCACGAAAGCCTTCTTCGCCTTCAAGGTCGAATACCCAGCCGACATCCGCGCCGGTGCGTTTTTCTATCTCGTGATCAGAGTCGAAAAACTCCATATTAAGCTGTTGTGCCAACTGACGGCCAATAGTGCTTTTGCCAGCGCCCATCGGTCCAACCAGAAAGATATTGCGTTTCTCTGCCATGTTTTTTGGTATTACTACGATTATTCGTTAATGAACCCGCCCCGCCAATAAAAAATTAGCAGCGGGACCTAAACTGAAACCTCATTAGTGATGATGTGAGATCAGATAGGAAAATTATCTCAACACATCAACTAGGATTGCAACTATATAAATGTGGCACTAAGCGAACAAAGTGCCACATTTTCAATTACAGGTTTCTATATTTGAGCCGTCGTTATTGCCTAATGCATTGTTTAGCATGGTCTTTAACAGATTTAGAATACCATTAGGTGCATATAATTTCTGTTAATTGTAGAGCAAAATTATTGTGGCTGTTTTATAAGCGACTGACAGCTTGTTCTTTAATCTAAGGATAGTTAGAACATTCAATGGATAACCTTGTATGCTAAAACGACGTCAGCGTCAAATTTATCCGGTAGGTTTATGGCATAAAAAAAGTTTTTTTTTGTGCACTTTGACTTATTGTCTATTCAACTAATTGAAGTATAGATGTTATTTTACTCATACTAAATATTGATAAGTTTTGGTGTAATAAAAACGACAAGAACCCGTCTGTCGATATGTTCTGCGCTATTTGTAAACAATGCTCCTAAAAGAGGGACATGAGAAAGGAAGGGCAGACCCGTTTGTGTTGTTTCTTGTTTTTGCTGAAAAATTCCACCCAATATTAGGGTTTCATTATTTTTAATGGTGACTGAGGTGGCGATTTCTTGTTTGTTTATCGCTAAATGGTGATTTTGACTGCTAGTGAGCGCGGTATCTGGCGAGTTATGGCTAATTTTTAGGTTCAACTCTACTTTTTCATCACGGATAATCGTGGGTGTTACATCCATACCTAAGACAGCATCCTTAAATTGTACATGGGTCTTCTTTTCACTACTGGTGACATAAGGGATTTCGGTGCCTTGCTGGATGCTAGCGGCTTTTTGGTGTGAAGCCATGAGACGTGGGCTGGCAATAATAGATAATAAATTTTCTTTTTCTAACGCATTGAGCTTCATTTCAAGTAAACCTTCGCTTAGTTTTAAGACGTTAAATGAAAATTGCCCAGGTGCAAAGTGGTAGCGATTATAGCGATTAAGCCGGCTGTGTGTTGTATTGCCTGCAAGTAATCCCCATTCAAGGCCTAACTCCTGTAGTGCCGTTTTACTACTGCTAATAATATGCGCGGTGATCTGAACTTGTTGTTGAGGTAAATCTTTTTGTTTTATCCATTCTTCAATGAGTGTGAGGCGTTCTTGGCTATCTTTGATGATCACGCTATTTGTTGTCGCTTCGTGATGAATGGTTGCATTTTTTGACAATAAAGCTATCTCAGGCTGTTTTAGTAATTGGTGAACCTCTTGCGCTTTTATTGAGACTAATTTGAAAATTTTCTCAATCCAAACCTCGTTATTGGTCTCTAAAGGTAAAGAATGTTTGGTGGCTTGAGGGGAAATATTTTCCTCAATTGGCAATAGTGGGACAAAAGGGTCGCGAATTTGCTCTGCAACAGCAGAGCTAAACATGAATATCAAAAAAACAGTTATTAGCCTTACAGCGGGGATTAAGGTGTTATTCATGGCCATTTTCATCCTTGAGAGTGGTTAAATGAATTATTGATGACAGTGTCATTGAAGCAACCAATAAATTTTTTTTCGGGTTAAGGGTGACCTCTGAGTAATGCCATTTATGGGGAGAGGGCGAGGAAATCAGCTTTTGAATAAAATGATAGATATCGGTGAAGCTGCCTTGTATTTCCATAAAATAACCTTCGTTGTTATTTATAGGTTGAAGCTTATTGAGTGTAACGGCGGACTGACTCATGAGTGCATTAAAATGCGAAAATAGTGCTAGAGGGCGGTTATCAAACACAGTGTGTTTTTCAATATTTTCAATTTGTTGTGCTAACTGATAGAGTGCAGGCAGTTGTTGAATTCGTTGTTCTTCCTTTTGAATGTAGTCAGATAAATGAGTTATTTCATTTTCTAATTCAATAAGTTGTATTGAAGACTTTTCCCAATAAATAAAATAGCCCGCAAATAGAAACAACCCAATAAAGACAACAACGGGTAAGGTTTGTCGCCAAAAAGAGCGATACCAAAAGGCATGGAATGTTTCATTCATTTGCCTCTCCTTGATGTTTTGCTGAAATGTGCAGACTATTTAATTGCTGATTTCGGCTGAGTTGTTTTAATTGAATTTCACTTAAATTTTTTTGGTTTTCCAGTTGTTGGCTAAAAAGAGCCATATTTTGAAAGTCATAGCTATTAGCTTTGATATTAAGTTGATCATTAATTAGCTGAAAAGAGGTCAGCCAGCTTTTTGATGGCGTTATCGTTGGTAAGCTACGCAGTAAAACCAGTAGTGCACGGTTGTTTTGTTCGATGACTTTATATTTGTTTTGTTTTTCCATTAGCTGGTTTAATTGAGCCTGTTGATGTGCTATCTTCAGGCTTAATTGCTGGATTTGCTGGCTTTTTTCTTGTGTGCTATATAGTGAAACTTGTTTGTTATTAAGATCAATCTGTTGAAATATATATAAAAAACAACAAGCAGTAAGTGTGGAGCAGCACAGTGCGCTAGTGAAAAGAATAAACTCACGTTTTTTTTTCATTATTTTTTGTTGTCGCCAAGGTAAAAAATTGACTTGGTATAGATTTGTGTTTTTCATGTCTTAAATATCCCCATGGCGTAGCGCCAGCCCAGCTGCGATCACAAAGTCCCCTAATTGGCGTGGCAGTTTTAGATTATGGTGTTGAAAGGCTTGTCGTAATTCCCATCTGTATGATTGCCATTGAGCATGGCAGTCATGGTCGGTTTGTGGATTTGTGATATCGAGTGGTTGGTCTATATTTGGATGATCGGTAATGAGGTAAACAGGCAAAGTTGAGGCGTGACTTTCTGCGTTCAGATGAGGTAAAAGCTGTGAAAGGGAGGTGATTTCATTATCTAGAACATGATTATAATTTGTAGGTAGGCTAATGGGCCCTGACCATAACCATTCACCTTGCCTATAATGAACTAACCATGCATCATCAGGTAACTGGCAATGGCGAGCAACATAACGCAATGCGACAGGGGCGACATCAATGGCCAGTAAATTAAACCCACTTTGTGTTAATAAGTTTTGCCAAAAGGTGATATCAGCTTTTCGAGCCCCATTAAGGTAAACGTGTTGATTGATCACGCGATAGTCAATGGCGAGCTCATGAACATTCATTGGAAAGCATTTTTTAGCTTGAGATTGCAGATACCAGCTTAGTTCAGGCTGTTGCAGATGGACTTGGTTCGGCAATGACAGTTGCTGTTTTAACGTACGAACAGCGGGCAAGGCGATAGAAACGGTACAGTTTTTCGGTAATTTCTGACGCCACTGCGTTAAAACTTTCAGTAGAATTTGGTGTTGTTCTGGATCTGAACTCTCAGTTATTTCGAAAGGGAGTTGCTGTTGCCAACATTCACATAAAGACCAGTATTTACGGCGTTGTTTTGTGGCAACTAATTGAATTTTATTTTGATAGATATCGATCCCAATGTTCCATTTTGATGTGTACATAGTTAATTTCCTTATCATTAACGGTTAAATTACGTTTTCTATTGTGCTGTATAAGCTTTATACTATGCGTTAGTGATATCTAAACCCTCTTGTTAGCCGAGCATGGGAATTTTCCGGTGAAGTTCGTAAAATATTTTTTTATTCTTGTTTTCTGTTGCATTTTTTTGGGAACCGCCTCGATTTATGGCATGTATAAATATGTCGAAGGTGAGCTACCTGATGTTGCAACGATGAAAGACATTCGTCTGCAAATTCCAATGCAGGTATACAGCGCTGATAACGAGTTGATTGCCCAATACGGTGAAAAACGTCGGATTCCACTCCCATTAGCGGAAATTCCACCATTAATGGTGAAAGCGTTTATCGCGACAGAAGATAGCCGTTTTTATGAACATCACGGTATTGACCCGATTGGTATTTTCCGTGCGGTATCAGTGATGGCGTCATCTGGTCATGCGTCACAAGGTGCGAGTACCATTACTCAGCAGCTGGCGAGAAACTTCTATTTAAGCCCTGAAAAAACCTTAATGCGTAAAGCCAAAGAAGCATTCTTAGCGATTCGCATCGAACAGCTTTTTTCGAAAGATGAGATTATGGAGCTGTACCTAAATAAAATTTATTTGGGTAACCGTGCTTATGGCGTTGGGGCTGCGGCTTACGTTTATTTCGGGAAAACAGTGGATGAGCTCACATTGAGCGAAATGGCCATGATTGCAGGGCTACCAAAAGCACCTTCAACATTTAACCCATTATATTCTTATGATCGTGCCATCAATCGTCGTAATGTTGTGCTTTCTCGTATGTTGGAAGAAAAGTACATTACGAGAGACCAGTATGAGCAAGCGAGAAACGAAAAAATTGTGGCGTCTTATCATGCGCCAAAGATTGATTTTTCTGCACCTTATCTTGCCGAAATGGCTCGCCAAACGCTGTATGATAAATACGGTGAAGATGCGTATACCGACGGTTACAAAGTGTATACCACGGTGATCCGCAAAGATCAGGAAGCTGCAACTGATGCTGTTCGCAATAACTTGATCGATTACGATACTCGCCATGGTTACCGTGGCCCAGCAGAAGTGCTGTGGAAGCCCACTGAAATGGCATGGGCAGCTGAAAAAATTATTGAAAAGCTGAAGAAATCCCCTGTTTACGGGCCACTTATGCCTGGGGTCGTGCTATCCGCAACGGGTTCTGAAGCGAATGTTATGTTAGCAGATGGCTCAAAAATTGATATTACGATGACCGGTGTACGCTGGGCGCGTAAATTTATTTCTGATACACAACAAGGCGCATCCCCAAGAGCGGTGAATGCGGTTGTTCAAGTGGGTGAGCAAATTTGGGTTCGTAAAGTGAAAGATAATTGGTGGCTGGGGCAAGTTCCTGATGTAAATGCTGCTTTTGTTGCACTTAACCCTAATGATGGTGCGATTATCGCATTAGTCGGCGGTTTTGATTTCAATATGAGCGAATTTAACCGCGTGACACAATCACTGCGCCAAGTGGGCTCGAATATAAAACCCTTTTTGTATACTGCGGCAATGGATAAAGGCCTTACACTATCTTCTTTGCTGAATGACGTGCCTATTAGTCGTTGGGATGCGGGGGCTGGCTCTGACTGGCGGCCGAAGAACTCGCCTCCACGCTATGATGGTCCAATCCGTTTACGTCAAGGGTTAGGGCAGTCAAAAAACGTGGTAATGGTTCGTGCAATGCGCGCAATGGGGGTCGATTACGCAGCTGATTATTTGATGCGTTTTGGTTTTCCGCGTGAAAATATTAACCGCACAGAGGCGTTAGCCTTGGGTGCGCCATCATTTACACCAATGCAAATGGTGCGTGGTTATGCGGTTATGGTCAATGGCGGGTATCTTGTTGATCCGTACTATATTTTGAAAATTGAAAATCACAATGATGAAGTGATTTTTGAAGCGAATCCTAAGCTAGCATGTCCTGATTGTACTAATATTCCAGTCATTTACGGCGATACAGAACGTACCATCGAAATAAAAGGGATTGATGATGAATCTACAGAAGAAGTCACTCAATCAGGCCATAATGTTGTGAATCAAGAGCCAACAATGGAAGTGGCAACCTCGGGTGACGAAAATGTGAGTTCAGAGCCTCAATACGCACCTCATGTGATAAGTACGCCGCTTGCGTTCTTAATTCGAGATGCGATGATGACGAATATTTATGGTGAACCAGGCTGGTCTGGAACGGGCTGGCGCGCAGCAAGAGATTTAGGTGGACGCCGAGATATTGGTGGTAAAACAGGGACGACTAATAGTTCAAAAGATGCTTGGTTCTCGGGTTATGGTCCAGATGTTGTGGCATCAGCGTGGATCGGGTTTGATGATAATAGACGGACACTCGGCCGAGGTGAAGCAGGTGCGAAAAGTGCTCAGCCAATGTGGGATGATTTTATGAAATCCATCCTGACAGGTGTTCCAGTAAAAATGATGAAACCGCCGAAAGGGGTTATCTCTGTGTCAATTGACAGTCGTACGGGCAAATTAGGCTCTTCACGCCGTGAATATTTTATCGAAGGGACTGAGCCTAAAGAGTATTCTGTACAAGAAGTGGGAACAACCATTTCAACAGAAGGCGGTTTGAGCCAAGAGTTGTTCTAAGAAAATACGTTTAGTAATATCGTGATAAGCACCCCATTGTTATTAAAACATGGGGTGTTTTTTTATGCTAAAAAACACTAAATGAGTGTAAAATAGCTGATAACGATAAGAATAGGCGTAGAAAAAAAACGTGGCTTATATAAAATACAAAAAACAAGTAGTATTACTTACTACTTTTTAAGTAACGTTCTAAGTAGAAAAGTGCGCTAATATTTCTCGCTTCGTTGAAGTCTGGGTGTTCCAGTAGTTCCATCATACGCGCAATTGGCCACTTAACTTGTTGCAGTGGTTCAGGCTCATCGCCTTCAAGCTTTTCGCTATAAAGGTCTTGTGCTACTAATATGTTCATTTTACTGGAAAAATAAGATGGTGACATAGTCAGTTTAGCGAGCTGAATGATGCTGTTTGCGCCATAGCCAACTTCTTCTTTGAGCTCGCGCTGTGCTGCTTCTAGCGCAATTTCGCCTGGGTCAATAGCCCCTTTAGGGAAACCGAGTTCGTAGTTTTCAATCCCAACGGCATATTCGCGTATCAGAATTAAGTGGTCATCAATAATAGGAATAATAAGAACGGCTTCGCGTTTTGCTGGGCGCATTCTTTCATAGACTCGTTTTTCACCGTTGCTAAATTCGAGATCAACTGACTGGATACTGAATAATTTTGATTGAGCAACATCTTGAATATTCAAGATTTTTGGTTTTTTTAGCTCTGTCATAACGATTTCCAAACAAGATGGGTGGAACCTCTTGCTAAAAGCATGTTTCATTTATTTATGTGGTAAATTTACTCTGCGTTGCCAGTATGTTGGCATCATTATGTCACTATGACCTATATCAAAAAAAAATGATAGAGATGATCGAGTAGATAAAATATTGTTAACTTGCTTCGTGCACAAATGTAGCACAGATAAATAAATAAAGATTTTTTTACAACGTATTGTAAGTTAAAGAAAAAAGTATAAATAGAATAGGAATCGGCTTATTTTGAGAAGGCAGTAGGATTGCTATGCTTTTCTTATTCATTTTCTGTTGGGGAAACAATGTTAAACCATGTCATTATAACGGCTATAATTGTTATTAGCCTAACTATAATGGCTTCCTTCCTGTATTTCAGGCGGGGGCGGCATTCTGGCATCTATCAGATACCTTCGGTAGCCGCACCTTCCTTTCGCAAATTGATTGATTCAGATTACCAAACAATCACTCAGTATTTAAATTATTGCGCTACAGCTTCGAATTCCTCTTCACAAAGTCCTTGGCAAATTAAGCGAAATTCGACAATTGGTACAGTTTGTCATTCGGTAACGCGTTTTAATTTACGCCAGGAGCAAGGGAATAGCTGGCGTTATTTTATCGATACGATTGAAGTGCAGCTTCCATCACAGTTGGAGCCATATCTACAGCGACAAAATGTGATGGAGATTGTGGAGACAGATCATCTGCCATTGATTATTTCAATGAATAGCCATTCACTTCGAGATTTTAGTAATGAATGGCTCGGTAACTCAGCATCGACTACGACCTTACCTGAAGCGGCTATTCGAGAGCGTGGACAACAGAATGTAGAATTATTACGTGTCCGCCAAGAAACAGCGGAGGAACATCGTCTACACAACTCCACGGGATGGTTAGGCGCAGGGTTGATTTGTTTAAGTTTTGTATTGGGTTATCTCACGTTAATTTCGATTCGAATTTTGCAAGGATGGGGGTTAGCGAGTGCAGTACTGATTTTTATTATTGGTACATTAGTGCTCTTTCGTTCAAAAATGTTCCCTCGTAAGTACCAAGATATTCAATGTATTTATGGGCAGCCGAAGCGTTGGGAATTGTATGGTGAATTAGATAAAAAATATTCCACGAGTGCTTCCGTTAGCGGGACAGATTTACATTACCCTCTGCATTGGGAGGAGTATTTAAAATACGAATCAGATAAACCCGTTAATATTGATTTTTACCCTACGGGGGAGGTTGTTCGTCATGGGCAGTACCTCTCTTTACATGAAGAAGAACGTTATTACCCTTACAAGCGTTACAAAAAAAATGTCCTGATGTTTATTGGTGCGTTATTGGTGATTGTGTTGGTGTTTTCATACCAATCTATGAGTCTACCCATTAAGTTGGGTTTTGCTTGGTTTGGCGGAACACAAAAAATTAATGTAACGGAAGTGACGGAGCTTGTTTCTCATAAGCTCAATGTGGGGGATACCCTAACAGCACAGGGGCAGGGGATGTGCTATCGTCCACCGAATTTAGATGACACTAATCAGGCGAATTTTGTCCCATTTGATTGCTCTGGCATCTATTGGAATAACATCAATGTGTCGACAGAGCCACAGTCTGAGATTGCTGATCTATCGATATCTTTGCTCAATATAGTTAGAAATCAATTACATCCTGATAAAGATTCTATTGGTGTGAACCCAAGGTTACAGCGCGATATTATGAAATCAGGGATGAACATTATCTTTGATTTTTCAGCCATTATTATAGAAACGAACAAGTTGTGTCATGATGAGAACGCTTGCCTAAAACTCAAAAATGCGCTGACAAACCTTGGTAGTACAGATGATTGGCCGACCTTAGTGAGTAAGGCGTCATCGGGGAAATTAAGTGGTGCGCATGTTTTATTACGAGCAGGAAGTGCCGAGGCCTTGGAAAACATCGTTGAAGACACCACATATGACTTTATCAGAAAAGAAATAGACAAAGAAGTGCGTAAAATTAATAGTCCTTCCCCAGGTGGCGTATTGTTTGTGAGTGATGAAAACAAGCCTCTGGTGGATTTAATGATAGGGCCATCTTTTAATTTTAATGAATTATCACAGTTGGAACGTTGGAAAGAGCTCCACCGTTTATCGAATTTGTTAAGCAATACTCCCTTTAGTGTGGAAGGCATTGTGACTAAATTATCGACAGATGCTAATGGCACTTTGCATATCGTGTTACATGAAGAGCCGAATGAAGATATCGTCTCTCAATATGTTTGTAGTGCGTTTTTTATCTTGTTTCTTATCTTTTGTGTATTACTAAACGGCTCACTAATTGTGTTCCGTATTTTGAATAATAAGAAGCGATTACGTAATATCACGCAATATTACGATAAATGCTTTGAGGCTAATAACCCTTCCAATCGTCATTAGCATTATCCCGAAATGGTGGGAGCCTCATTGAGTTTGATTCAGACTGATAGTGAGGAGGCACCATGAATCAATCGTCTATAGAACCTGTTCGCCTCGATAAGTGGCTTTGGGCTGCGCGTTTTTATAAAACACGTTCCATGGCGCGTGAAATGATTGATGGGGGCAAAGTTCATTATAATGGACAAAGAACTAAGCCTGGAAAAATCGTTGAACTCCATGCTTTAGTGAAGCTGAGGCAGGGGAATGATGAGAGAACGATTGAGATCCTTGAAATCAGTAGCCAGCGTAGAGGTGCGCCCGAAGCACAATTACTTTACCGTGAAACCGCCGAAAGTATTGAACATCGTGAAAAAATAGCGTTAGCGCGCAAAATGAATGCGTTAACCATGCCCCATCCAGAGCGCCGCCCAGATAAAAAAGAGCGACGAACTCTGCTAAAATTTAAACAAACGAATTCTCATGAGTCATCTGAATGATGGCCTGAGCAACTGCCCGAGCAATAGAGAGAAATTATGTCAAAACAAGACCAACTCCACCGTTTTCTGTTTGAACAGCATTCCGTTCGTGGGGAAATGATTAGTGTCGATGAGACCTACGAGCAGATTTTAGAAAATCATGACTACCCTGTTGCAGTAAAAGGCTTATTGGGCGAACTGCTTGTTGCTACCAGTTTATTAACAGCAACACTGAAATTTGATGGTGATATTACCGTTCAAATTCAAGGTGATGGCCCAGTTAAAATGGCTGTTATTAACGGTAATAACCTACAACAAATGCGAGGTGTTGCGCGTGTTGATGGCCCCGTTGTTGCGGGTAGCACACTGAACCAAATGATTGGCGATGGCTTTATGGTGATCACGATAACGCCTAATCAAGGTGAACGTTACCAAGGGATTGTAGCGATTGAAGGCAACTCCATCGAAGAAAGTATTGATGCGTACTTCCGCCAATCAGAGCAGCTGCCAACGCGTTTATTTATTCGTGTGGGTGAAGTGGATGGCAAAATGAGTGCGGGTGGGATGTTGCTGCAAGTTTTACCTGCCGCTGATGACACCAGCCACGATTTCTTTGATCACCTCGTACAACTGACGGCAACTATTAAAGGCCAAGAGCTGAGCACTCTGGGCGTCAAAGAGGTTTTACATCGCCTTTATCATGAAGAAGATGTCACTTTATATGACCCGCAATCTGTGGAGTTTCGTTGTACCTGCTCAAGGGAACGTTGTGAAAGCACATTAGCAACTTTGCCAAAGGAAGATGTTATCGATATTTTGCACAAAGATGGAAAAATTGATATGGAATGTGAATTTTGTGGCTCACACTACGTATTTATTGAATCCGATATTGAAGGGTTAAATGATGAGCGAAATCAGCAACTTCACTGATACGATTTAGCAACCTAATTATGTGACAAGGGTGCAATTCTGCACCTTTTTTTTATAATTTTAAAGCATTATTACGTGCTCTAAGTCTCATTATGAATTAAAAAAAATTATACATTTTCAATTCTTTGATAACTATCGCTGTTAATTAGTCGTAAAGAATTATGATCATCTGCAGATTAGTTATGTTTACCAGGAGCAATATAATGAGCGCTAAAAGCATTACCCTGAAGGAACTTGAAAAGTACGGTATTCATGATGTAGCTGAAGTGGTTTATAACCCAAGTTACGAGCTATTATTCACGGAAGAAACTAAGCCAGGACTTGAAGGTTATGAACGCGGCACGGTCACCACATTAGGTGCGGTTGCAGTAGATACAGGTATCTTTACGGGTCGTTCACCAAAAGATAAATATATCGTTCGTGATGATGTCACTCGCGATACTGTATGGTGGGCAGACCAAGGTAAAGGTAAGAACGACAATAAGCCAATGTCACAAGAAGTGTGGAGTGATTTAAAACACATTGTAACAGAGCAATTGTCTGGCAAACGTTTGTTTATCATTGATGCATTCTGTGGAGCGAACGCAGATACACGTCTGAAAGTCCGTTTTATTACGGAAGTGGCATGGCAGGCGCACTTCGTTAAAAACATGTTCATCCGCCCATCAGATGAAGAGTTAGTTGGCTTTGAGCCTGATTTTATCGTGATGAACGGTGCAAAATGTACGAACCCGAACTGGAAAGCACAAGGTTTGAATTCAGAAAACTTTGTGGCGTTCAACTTAACTGAGCGTATGCAGTTAATTGGTGGCTCTTGGTACGGCGGCGAAATGAAAAAAGGGATGTTCTCAATGATGAACTACCTGCTGCCATTAAAAGGCATCGCATCAATGCACTGTTCAGCGAACGTAGGCGAAAAAGGCGACGTTGCGATTTTCTTCGGTTTATCGGGTACTGGTAAAACTACGCTATCTACCGATCCTAAACGTAAGTTAATCGGTGATGATGAGCACGGTTGGGATGATGACGGCGTATTCAACTTTGAAGGCGGTTGCTACGCAAAAACTATCAACCTGTCTAAAGAAGCTGAGCCAGATATCTACGGCGCAATCAAGCGTGATGCACTACTTGAAAACGTGATGGTATTGGCAGATGGTACCGTTGATTTCAATGATGGTTCTAAAACGGAAAACACGCGTGTTTCTTACCCGATTTACCACATTGAAAACATTGTAAAACCTGTTTCTAAAGCAGGTCATGCAACAAAAGTTATCTTTCTGACGGCAGATGCGTTTGGTGTGTTACCACCTGTTTCTCGTTTAACCCCAGAGCAAACACAGTATCACTTCCTGTCTGGTTTTACTGCGAAATTAGCAGGTACAGAACGCGGTGTTACTGAACCAACTCCTACGTTCTCTGCGTGTTTCGGCGCAGCATTCTTATCACTGCACCCAACACAATACGCGGAAGTATTAGTTAAACGTATGGAAGCTGCGGGTGCAAAAGCATACTTAGTGAACACAGGTTGGAACGGAACAGGTAAACGTATCTCGATTAAAGATACCCGTGCCATCATTGATGCAATCTTAAGTGGCGACATCGAAAAAGCCGATACCATTAAGCTGCCAGTCTTCGATTTAGAAGTCCCTACAGCATTACCAGGCGTGGATACCAATATCCTTGACCCACGTAATACTTATGCAGATAAAGCGCAGTGGGATGAGAAGGCGAAGGATTTAGCGAACCGTTTCGTGAATAACTTCGATAAATACACGGACACGCCAGCAGGTGCTGCTTTAGTAAAAGCAGGTCCAAAACTGTAATTTGCGAATGCGTTTTGTGTTATAGAGAAAGGCGCTACGTTGTAGCGCCTTTTTTGTTAGTGATTACTCAGCAGAAGGCAGGTCGAATAACAGAATTTCGCTGTCTTCATCTGCCTTGATGGCTAAGCGAGCTTCTTCCCAAATCGCTAAACCATCACTGGTAGAGGCTTTTTGGCCGTTAATTTCAACGGTGCCTTTGACGACTTGGATCCACACCACTCGTTTTTCGGCGATCTCGTGGGTTTGTACGTCGTTTGCAGGCAATGCCCAGCGCCATAATTCCATGTCTTGATACACTTTCAGTGAACCGTCACGGGCGTCTGGTGACAGAACCAACTGTTTACCATCAAGTGAATCAAAGCGTTTTTGTTCATAACGTGGCTCAATACCTGTTTTCTCAGGAATGATCCAAATTTGGTAAAGATGCAGCTCTTTATCACTGTTCGGGTTATATTCTGAGTGGCGAATGCCCGTACCTGCACTCATGATTTGGAATTCACCCGCTGGAATTTGCTCCATATTGCCCATGCTATCTTTGTGCTCGACGGCACCATTAAGCACATAGGTCAAAATCTCCATGTCTTTATGGGGATGAGTACCAAAGCCTTGGCCTGCGGCAATAAAGTCTTCGTTAATCACTCTCAGAGCTGAAAAACCCATAAATTTTTCATCATAATAGCTAGAGAATGAGAAAGTGTGCCAGCTATCAAGCCAACCATGGTTAGCATGACCACGTTCATTTGCTTTGCGTAAATAGATCATTGTGTTATCTCCTAGTTGGATACCCAACCGTGGTTGAACTTCTCTCTAAATCAATTGCAAACAGTTTAACCGTTTCGCTAAGAGAGAAAAGTAGCCGCCATTAACCATAGGATCCAAAAAATTTGAATAAGTGTATTTGAGATAAGTTAAGAAAATGGATGGAGAAAGGGACGGGGGGAGTTTTAGTCAATTAACCAATTGATGCAGATAAAAAAATAGCCAGCACAAGGCTGGCTAAAGTAAACACTGGAAGCAATGTGAGCAATGTCGTACTCCCAACAATAGGTGACTAAGTAACCATATCGAGGAAGTGATGATAATGATAATGCTTATCACTATCGTTTGTAAAGCATTATTTTTAACCAAAATAATATATCTTATAATTAATACTGCAATTATATGATTTCTATGAAGTTAAATATTAACCATTATTTTTCAATGGATTAAGGGGTTTTTCCTAAAAAGATGTTAACAACAAAACATTGCGGATAACTATTAACCTTAAATTATTTATGGTTAACTGGCAGACTTTCTGCACAAGCTGCCGCAGAGCTCCATGCCCATTGGAAGTTATAACCGCCTAACCAACCTGTCACATCCACAACTTCACCGATAAAATACAACCCTTCTGTTTTCAGTGAACCCATTGTTTTTGATGATATTTCATGGGTATCAACACCACCTAGAGTGACTTCAGCTGTACGGTAGCCCTCAGTCCCATTAGGTTGAACTTGCCAAGCATGTAGTGTGTTATGCAGCGCTTCAACTTGTGGGTGGTTCAATTGCTTTAGGGCGCATTCAGGGATTTGCCCTTGCGCTTGCATGATTTCGATTAACCGCTTAGGTAATAATTTTGCGAGGGTGTTTTTTAAAGATTGATTCGGGTGCTCTTGTTTTTCTTCCATTAAAAAATCGCTGAGCGAAAGGGTCGGAAGTAAGTTAATACTTACATACTCTCCAGGGTTCCAATAGTTAGAAATCTGCAAGATAGCAGGGCCAGAGAGGCCGCGATGAGTAAAGAGGATATTTTCTTTAAATAGCGTTCCGTCAGCCGCTGTCACAGTTGCCGCGACAGAGATCCCTGATAGCACTTGCAGCGCTTCTAAAAGGGGCTTGTGCAGTGTAAATGGGACAAGGCCTGCACGGGTTGGAATAATCGAGTGGCCAAATTGTTCTGCTAAGCGGTAGCCGAATGGTGTGGCACCAAGACCTGGCATCGATAACCCACCCGTTGCGACAACTAGTGAGCGAGCACTTACTTGGCTTCCATTCACGGTGACGAGAAAGCCCTCTGGCGTTTTTTCGACCTCGGTGACTTCACTGCGAAGTTTGATCGAAATATTCGGTAAATTACACTCATTTTGCAGCATATCGACAATATCTTGCGCACTATTGTCGCAAAAAAGCTGCCCTAAGGTTTTTTCATGATAAGGAATATTATATTTGGCAACTAACCCGATAAAATCCCATTGTGTATAGCGAGCAAGTGCTGACTTACAAAAATGTGGGTTCGTGGAAAGATAGTTGCTGTGCTCAGCGTACATATTCGTGAAATTGCAGCGTCCGCCTCCGGACATCAATATTTTTCTGCCTAATTTTTTGCCGTTATCAAGGACAAGTATGTTGAGTCCGCGTTTACCTGCGAGTGAGGCACAAAATAGACCCGCGGCACCTGCACCTAAAATAATAACGTCGATATTTTTCACAATGGCTTTCTCTATAGCTATTTGATTTTTAGCACAATTAAATTATGAGTATGGGTATTTTACGTCATCTTGCGGTGGTTGTAATGTAAAGGTTCGAGCGAGATCGGATGAAAAGTGTGTAAGACGTATTATAATTAGAAAAATTCGCGCAAAAAGAGCAAATAACTTTTATTTTCGGGAAAAATCGTTAAAAAAGTTTCAAAAATTCAGAATAAGTTTGTTTTGGCTAATGCATTGATATTTATGGGGTAATTGCTATGAGGTGCTTTTTTGATGGGTAGTTAAATCAAAAAAAGGTTAGATTTTGCTTCCACCGCCAGCGTTTGTCACTGATAATGCGCCGCGTTCATGTCCAACATATAATGGCTTAACGTCTATGCTACATCTTTTTACAGGTTTAGAATTTCATACAGGTCTATTATTAGTTCTAGCACTGTTATTTGTGCTGGTCTATGAGGCTATAAATGGCTTCCATGACACCGCTAACGCGGTAGCAACGGTTATTTATACCAGAGCAATGCGGGCACAGTTCGCAGTTGTCATGGCAGGGGTTTTTAACTTTTTTGGTGTCTTGCTGGGAGGGTTGAGCGTTGCCTACGCGATTGTCCACCTCTTACCAACAGACCTCTTGCTTAATGTGAGCTCTGCTCACGGCCTTGCAATGGTTTTCTCATTGCTACTGGCTGCAATTATTTGGAACCTTGGAACGTGGTACCTCGGTATCCCTGCGTCCAGTTCCCACACACTGATTGGTGCCATTATCGGGGTAGGTTTAACCAATGCGATAGTGACAGACTCATCAGTGGTTGACGCTCTGAATATACCGAAAATGATCAGTATTTTCATGTCGTTAATTCTTTCTCCAGCGATTGGTTTCGTGATTGCCGGTTTGATGATTTTCTTTTTACGCCGTTATTGGAGCGGAACAAAGAAACGTCGCCGTATTCACTTAACACCTGCAGAACGTGAGAAAAAGGATGGTAAGCGTAAGCCGCCATTCTGGACCCGTACCGCGCTGATTTTATCCGCGGTTGGCGTCAGTTTCTCGCACGGTGCGAACGATGGGCAGAAAGGTATCGGTCTTATCATGCTTGTGCTGATTGGTGTTGCGCCAGCTGGTTTCGTCATGAATATGAACTCGAACGGTTATGATATCGCGAGAACTCATGATGCTGTAGTCCACCTGCAACAATACTATGAAACACATAAACCTGCGTTAAACCACGCGATAGAAAATGCCCCTGCAGTTGCTGAAAGTAGTAATGAGCCTGGTGGCGAATTCCATTGCGATAGTTCACGTACAGGTGCAATTTTAAATCAAGCTCAGACGATGCTAAACGGCATTCAGAGCTACGAAGAGCTAACGCCTGACCAGCGTAACCATGCGCGCCGTTTATTGATGTGTATCTCTGATACAGCGAATGCGGTAGCGAAATTACCAGAGACGAGCTCGAAAGATGCAAGTTTACTGAAAAAACTCAGTAATGACCTGCTGTATACTGTTGAGTATGCACCTCTGTGGATCATCATTGCGGTTGCTTTAGCCCTGTCTTTAGGCACCATGTTTGGTTGGCAGCGTGTTGCAGTCACGATTGGTGAGAAGATTGGTAAGAAAGGCATGACCTACGCACAAGGTGTTTCTGCGCAGGTGACTGCGGCAGTGTCAATTGGTGTGGCGAGTTATACGGGTATGCCAGTTTCAACAACCCAAGTTTTATCTTCCGCTGTTGCGGGAACCATGGTTGTTGATGGCGGCGGTGTACAAACTAAAACAATCAAAAGTATTGCGTTAGCGTGGTTACTGACTTTACCTGTCTCGATTGTTTTATCTGGTGGGTTGTACTGGTTATCTCTGCTGTTTATCTAACAGCACTTCACTTGGCTTCACTGTTGTGAAGCCGTCGAAAGTGACATGAACACAGTGATATAAGAATACAAAATAGTGATGATCGTAAGGTCATCACTATTTTTTTACGTCAAGAAAGCGGGTTAACCCGTCATTAAAAGATAAACTAAGCTCACGACAACAAGAATACTGAGCCGGCTTATTGTCATAAATTGTTTACGGATTCGTTCACAACGCGCAATGACTTCAGGGTCATAGTGCTCAAGATACTGTTTGCTATTGATATATCGGACAAGCCGAAGTTGTTTGTTCAGTTGACCATGGGTGGTGAAAAAACCATTCCCATCAACGGATTGGTAGAGTAACGGATCGGAATCCCGCAAAATAGATAATAAAACACGAATGGACGAAAAATAACGCATCATATTCAAGATGCATAAAATGCAGAGTGCCCAAAATAAAGCAATCATACTGAACATAATCCCCTCCTTAGAAACCCAGCTCACAGCACTTGTCAAAAAGGAAATACAGCAAGATATTTTATTTATACTCAGTCATTTCATTGTAGGATAAATTATTGTTTAAAAAAAGTGCAATCCCTGCAAATTTTTGATTACTTTTTGTTTATATTGAAAAAATACTTCATTGCTGCTTATCATTGGATATCACACTTTAGAGTGAAATTATGTTGTTTCTTGTCTGTGGAAGTGTAGCCATAACTCGAATTACTTAGGTGAATATATTAATATTGAAGGAATGATGTTATTGTTTTATAAAATGTTATATACACTTATGGTTTTAAGGTTAATCTGCTTAGATGTGATCAGTGCAACACTTAATTATCACAGTTAGCAGGTATAGTATTATTAAGATGTGGTGAAGGCATAACCACTGGATTAATCAGCATTCGGAAGGAGTTTACTTATGGCTTACAAACATATTCTTGTTGCGGTAGATTTATCACCTGAAAGTAAAGTATTACTGGATAAGGCTGTCTCTATGGCAAAACCTTACGGTGCCAAAGTATCCATGATCCATGTTGATGTTAACTATTCAGACCTGTACACCGGACTTATTGATGTCAATTTGGGTGATATGCAGCAGCGTATCACTGATGAGACGCGTAATGCGCTGAAAGATTTATCTGCAGGTGCGGGTTATGATATTCAAGAAACGCTGAGTGGTAGCGGCGATCTTGGTCAAGTACTGGTTGATGCCATTAAAAAATACGACATGGACTTAGTGGTCTGTGGTCATCACCAAGACTTTTGGAGCAAACTGATGTCATCCGCACGTCAGTTAATCAATACAGTTCATGTGGATATGTTGATTGTTCCGTTAAATGACGATGAAGAGTAATCTACTCTCTCTTATTTGAAATATTATTCACTAAAAACGCCTGCTTATGCAGGCGTTTTTTTTGTGTCAAAATATGACATTTAGGGTAGATATTGGCAGGTCAAGCAATTTTTTTTGCATTATAGTGAAAAAAAACCTTGAATTTAGAATACAAACTAATGATATATTCAATAGGCAAAACACAAATCAACCTCACATTTCCTAAAAATAATGACAAGAAAGAGTGAGGCACATCACAACAACTACATGTTAAAAAAGGAAGACATAGATGACACAATCACTATCTTCATTCTTGGAGTCTGTCCAAAAAAGAGACCCTTCACAGCCAGAGTTTTTACAAGCTGTTCGTGAAGTATTCACTTCCCTTTGGCCTTTCCTTGAGCAAAATGCAAAGTACCGTGACCAAGCACTGCTTGAGCGCTTTGTTGAACCTGAAAGGGTTATCCAATTTCGCGTATGTTGGATGGATGACCAAGGCAAGGTCCAAGTTAACCGCGCATGGCGTGTGCAATTTAGCTCAGCCATCGGTCCATTCAAAGGCGGTATGCGTTTCCACCCATCTGTTAATTTATCCATTCTGAAATTCTTAGGCTTCGAACAAACACTGAAAAACGCACTAACTACCTTACCAATGGGCGGTGGTAAAGGCGGTTCAGACTTTGATCCGAAAGGAAAAAGCACGGGTGAAGTCATGCGTTTCTGCCAAGCATTGATGACGGAACTGTATCGCCACATTGGTTCAAACACTGACGTACCTGCAGGCGATATTGGTGTGGGTGCGCGTGAAGTTGGCTTTATGACGGGTATGATGAAAAAGCTGTCTAACGACACCTCTTGTGTATTTACGGGGAAAGGCTTGTCTTTTGGTGGTAGCTTAATTCGCCCTGAAGCAACGGGTTACGGTTTAGTGTACTTCACTAATGCAATGTTACAGCGCCATGGTTTAAGCTTTGATGGTATGCGAGTTGCGGTCTCTGGTTCAGGTAACGTGGCACAGTACACCATTGAAAAATGTATGGAACTGGGTGCGAAAGTGGTTACTGCATCGGATTCTAGCGGTACGGTAGTTGATGAGGCTGGCTTCACTGCAGAAAAACTCGCACGCTTAGAAGAAATCAAAAACAATTATGGTCGTGTTGAAGAATACGCGAAAGAGTTTGGTTTAACTTACTTAGCGGGTCAGCAACCATGGAATGTCCCTGTTGATATCGCATTGCCATGTGCAACACAAAATGAGCTGGATGTTGAAGCAGCGAAAGTGTTAATCAAAAATGGCGTTAAAGCGGTCGCAGAAGGCGCAAACATGCCAACGACGATCCCTGCAACAGAGCTGTTCCTTGAAGCTGGCGTGTTGTTTGCTCCAGGTAAAGCTGCTAACGCAGGCGGTGTGGCAACATCAGGTTTGGAAATGGCGCAGAATGCAGCTCGTCTTGGCTGGAAAGCAGAGAAGGTCGATGCGCGCTTACACCACATCATGTTGGATATCCATCACCACTGTGTTGAGTTTGGCGGTGAAGGAAAACAAACCAACTATGTTCAAGGTGCGAACATCGCGGGCTTTGTAAAAGTCGCTGATGCAATGCTTGGGCAGGGTGTGTTGTAATCCTCTGACAAAAAAACGTACGCGAAAGGGCGGTTGTATCATACTGATAATTCACCTGTACATACGCCCTTCGCCGTTACGTTTAATCGTTATTTTTAATGCACGGATAGATATCGAATCGATGGCTTTTTGTTGTAACCGCTGATGGTGCTTTTTGTCCTGCAAGGGGCTCTGCATAGTCAGGGCGTTTGACCACTACACGGCGTTTTGCCAAGGCAATTGCAGGCGCTAATAATGCATCTGCATCATCATCTGCTCCCACCAACGACTGAAATACCCGCATCTCTTTCTTAACTAACGCACTTTTTTGCCGATGTGGATACATCGGGTCAAGATAGATAACATCTGGTGCAGGAGTGATTTCACTCAATGCGGTTATACTTGATGTGTGGATCAAGGACATACGTTCTTGTAGCCACGGGCCGATTTCGGCATCTTGATAACCACGTTGTAAGCCATCGTCTAGCAATGCCGCAACCACAGGGTGACGCTCTAACATTCGAACGTGACAACCAAGAGCGGCGAGCACAAAGGCGTCTCGGCCTAACCCTGCGGTGGCATCAATTACATCAGGCAAATACTCTTTTTTAATCCCAACCGCTTTTGCGACTGCTTCACCACGTCCACCGCCAAATTTTCGGCGATGAGCCATTGCTCCCGAAACAAAATCGACAAAAATACCACCGAGTTTGGGTTCATCAAGTTTGCGGAGCTGCAAATTTTCGGGGGTAAGCACCAGTGCCATAGTGGCATCTGGTGTATGGGAAAGCTGCCATTTTTCAGAAAGTTGAGAAAGGGTGCCTTGATCGGCACCCTCTTCACAAATCAACTGGATCTTAATGTGATTAGCCATGAATACCGTAGCTCTTCAACATCGCATCAAGTTCTGGTTTACGGCCACGGAAACGCTCAAACAACGCCATTGGCTCTTCAGAGCCGCCACGACTTAAAATATTGTCGAGGAACGATTGGCCTGTTTGGCGGTTAAAAATGCCTTCTTCACTAAAGCGTGAGTAAGCATCAGCTGCGAGTACATCAGCCCATAAATAGCTGTAGTAACCTGCTGCGTAACCGCCTGCAAAAATATGGCTAAAGGCATGTGGGAAGCGAGCCCATTTCGGTGAAGGTACCACCGCGACTTTATCTTTAATCGCATATAGCGTCGGCATGACTTGCGCACCTTTTGCAGGGTCATACTCTGCGTGTAAGGTGAAATCAAACAGACCAAACTCTAATTGGCGCAGGACAAACATTGCGGATTGGTAATTTTTCGCGGCTAACATGCTACTTAACATTTCGGCTGGTAATGGTTCGCCAGTTTCATAGTGGCCAGATATAAATTCCAGCGCTTCAGGCTCCCAACACCAGTTTTCCATAAATTGACTTGGTAATTCGACGGCATCCCAAGGCACACCATTGATCCCTGCGACATCAGCGACATCGATTTGCGTCAACATATGGTGCAAGCCGTGACCAAATTCATGGAACAGGGTGATGACTTCATCATGGGTGAAGAGAGCGGGTTTATCGCCTAATGGCTGGTTAAAGTTACATGTCAGGTAAGCCACTGGGTTTTGCAGTGAACCATCTTTATGCACCATACGGCCAACACAATCGTCCATCCAAGCTCCGCCACGTTTGTGTTCACGTGCATAGAGGTCAAGGTAGAAGCTACCACGCAGGGTATTAGTATCATCATACAGTTCGAAGAAACGCACATCTTTATGCCATGTTTCGACGTCATTACGTTCTTTGGCGGTTAAACCATAGATTCGGTGAACAACTTCGAACAAACCATTTAGAACGCGTTGTTCAGGGAAATAAGGGCGTAATTGCTCATCACTTAATGAGAATTTATGCTGTTTTTGTTTCTCGCTGTAATACGCTAGATCCCACGATTCTAAAGACTCAATACCATAATGTTCTTTAGCAAAAGCGGTGAGCTCAGCCAGTTCGTCTTTACCTTGCTGGTGGGCGCGATCGGCTAAGTCATTGAGGAAGCCTAAAACTTGCTCTGGTGATTCTGCCATTTTTGTTGCTAGGGATTTATCTGCGTAATTTTTGAAGCCAAGCAGTTGGGCAAGCTCGTGGCGTAACGCCATTAACTCATCGATAAGCTCGCTATTATCCCATTTGCCCGCATTTGGTCCTTGGTCTGAGGCGCGAGTACTGTATGCATGGCTCATTTCACGGCGCAGTTCTGCGTTATCCGCGTAGGTCATGACAGGCAGGTAGCTTGGCATGTCGAGAGTTAAGAGGTAGCCTTCTTCGCCTTTGGTTTCCGCCATGGCTTTTGCGGCGGCAATGGCGCTTTCTGGCATACCCGCTAATTCTTTTTCATCTTTAATGAGTTTAGTCCACCCCATGGTGGCATCAAGCACATTATTGCCGAATTTAGACGCGATCTCCGACAAACGTGCAACAATTTCACCGTAACGTTGCTGTTTTTCAGCAGGTAAGCCGATACCTGATAATTCGAAATCACGTAAGGTGTTTTCGATAGATTTACGTTGTGATTGGCTAAGTGAATTAAACTCAGCACTTTCTTTTAAGGATTTATACGCTTGGTATAAGGGCTCATGCTGGCCCATCCACGTACTGAACTCAGACAATAGTGGTAAACATTGCTCGTAAGCTTCGCGCAGTTCAGGGCTATTTTTCACGGAATGCAGATGGCTCACTGGTGACCAAACGCGAGACAGCTTATCACTCGCTTCTTCTAACGGCTGACACAGGTTATCCCATGTATAGTGAGTGGTTGCATTCAGGAGGTTTTCAACTGTTTGGCGGTACTCGGTGAGCACATGTTTGACAGCAGGAAAAACGTGAGCAGGTTCAATGCTAGAAAAACGGGGTAATGCAGAATCGGCTAATAATGAATTTGTCATAAAAACATCCTGTGATTGCAGGCTTGTGCTCGTAGGCCAAGGCTTACAGTGTTGACAATAAAAGTTAAATGGCGAGCTTATCTCCAAACAATTCATGTTATCGGGTGATAAAACCAGCACACCATTATGAATATAAGAAAGTATATGGGGGCGGATATGGAAACCTCAATATCAAGATAACGTTTTTTCTTATCAGTGCTTATCAATAAATGGGGTTTTTGTTGGCTTTTATCAATAAAGAGGATAGTTGTAGTTTCAATGCTTTGGAAAATAATGAATTCAGTCTATAATCACTTTCCAATCTATAGAGGAAGATCGTCGTCTCCGGTGAGGCGGCTGGATTTCAAATCCAGTTGGGGCTGCCAGCAGTCCCGGGCAGGTTCGACTCCTGTGATCTTCCGCCACTCAATGGCTATCCTGAAAACATTCTCTATATTCTTATCATCTTAATAGCTCCTCTTTTTTCAATAAATTATTGTTGTTTTATTCTATACTTTCTGTAATTTAGTAAAAAATTATTTTTATTTACTAAATTCGGGGTGTTGTATGGATAGTGAAAATATTATTGTCTTAGCATTGAAGCAGTTATCTTGGACACAAAAACAATTAGCTCAGTTTTTAGCTGTTTCACCGACACAAATTAGCAAGTGGAAGAAAGGTGAATATATGTCTAACGAGATGGAAACATGCATTCGTGAAAAAATTGGTTTAGGTAAATTATCTGCTGAGCTTGTTTTGCGTGTTGGTAGTATTGAAAATGCTATGAAATGGGATCGTATTATCAAAATTATTGCTGATGATGAAAAAGCAAATGCAGAAACAGGCTATATTACGGTTTCTTTAGAGGATGATGTCGATTTTTTAAGCTCTCAAATTATAAAAATTTTTACTGAACTAGGTATTAGCATACCAAGTCAGTTTCCTAAGGAGCTTGAGGTTACACACGACGATGAGTGCGATGATAATTTATTTGATGTTATTAGCACTAATCAATATACAAAGCTTATTCGAGCTATCTTCCAATCGTTAAATGATGTTTATGGTTTTTATGCAGCGTATATAGAAGATTTAATTTTTGACGATAAATTAGAAATATATGACTCTGAAGCTATGAATATAGAGCCTTGTTTAATTTATTTAGCAGCATCCAAAATTGATATGGATAGTAACTTTGCACCTAATTTTGATTCTTTTAAATACAAAATTAATCGTGAATATATCCAGTGGATTAATCTTGTAAAAGAACGTGCATTTAGGGAACATATTCCACTACGTGCGGAGTTATTAGATATTGTTTATAAGTGTCATGATGAAGTTGGGCATGATGCTGAAGCACAAAGCTTAGGGGTCAATGAACATCGGTTGCACCCTGATATTTATATGAATGAATTACTCGTCGGTATGCGGTTAATTCATCAAGTTTTACCAAGAATTATGGAAAAACTTGAGATTACAGATTTTGTTCCCGATGATCCAAATTTAAGGGTTTAATGAAAACATACTTTAAGGCATCGAAAGGTGCCTTAAGCAGTTGTATTTTTGCTGAATAAAATCAGATAAGACTCTGACTAGCTAACTGATAAATATATGGATATTAAGACTCATTTTTTACCTTATTATATAAAAATAATGTATTGTTTTTAATAGGAAGTTTGCTAATATAAAACTATATTTACCTGTTTTTAAAAGGAGTCGTCTATGTTTTTAAAACAAAAGCTGTTGCGCTCCATTGCCAACAGAAAAGGTACTGTTATTTTACGTTCAGAATTGGAGCATCTAGGGAGTAAATCACAAATCGGCAAAGTGCTAGCGATGCTTGTCGAAGAGGGGATTATCATTCGAGTGAGTCTAGGTGTTTATGCGAAAACTCGTTTTAATCGATTTGCAGGTAAAAGGACGGTAGCAGCACCATTTGAGTCAGTTGTGGAAGAAACCTTTCAAAAGCTTAATGTTCAAGTAACTCAAGGGCAAGCTTTAAAGGATTATAACGCAGGTAAAACGACTCAAATTCCAATGCAGCTACAAATTAGAACTCCAGGAAGGAAAATATCTCGAAACATCACTGTTTCAGGTAGAAATGTTCAATATGAAAAAAATTACGGAAGACCAAATTGCTGATATTCAAGATGCAGAGGCTGCTGGGCTATTAAATGGGCTACCTGCATTTGTTGCAGAAAAAGATGTCCATGTAACAGATGCTCTGCGTGTTTTGGCAAGCTTGCATATTGTGCATGAAGCTCAGTTGAAAGGGTATGACCCTAGAAGCAAAAAAGTGCCAAATGACCCTATCAATATTAAATTACCCGTCAGGTTTGTTTTTGCTGGTGGTACTTGCTTATCGAAGGCTTATAATTTAATTAGCCGAATGTCAGAAGATATTGATATAAAAGTTCTTCTTCAAGAAGTCCCTTCTAATTATAAATTAAAAAGAGAATTCCCTTCAGATAAAGCACGGCTAAAAGATATTCATCATCAACTTACTAAAAACCTTGAGGTTCTTGGTTTTTATCTCACCGATAAAGTTGGTGGAAATCCAGAAATTAATGATAAACATCGTCATTATAATGTTGATTTAAGCTATAAAGGGCACTTCAGTAGCGGGGGAGCTAACCCTTTGCGTAGCTGCATTAAGGTTGAACTGATAAATCGCCCCATTAATTTAGAGACTAAAAAATTAAAGATTAATTATCTCTATCAGCAATTAATAAAAGGCAATAATTACCCTGATTTTGATATCGAGTGTATTAATATTGCAGAAACGCTTGCTGAAAAAGTGTTATCACTTTTAAGACGATTTGCAATGTATTGTGAGGGTGTCAAACAATCTGAATTCGATGAGGCGTTAGTAAGGCATATTTATGATGTTTGGCGAATTCATACAATCCATCCAAACGCCATCCATGTAGCAGCTGGCATGTTTGAATATACAGTTAATACCGATTTAGAAGAATACGCTTGGCAATTTAAAGAATTTGCAAATAACCCTCATAGTGTACTAAGTGAATGCTTAAAAGTGATCAAAGACAGTGAGGGTGATAAAGGGCAGTTGCTAAGTCAATTATATAAAACAAAATTAAGCCCACTGGTCTACTCTCAAGAGCCACATTCATATGAAGAAGCATCTAAAAGTTTTATTGAGGTTGCAGAACATTTACTACAACGATTAACTAATGAATAACTTTTTGATAGTTATAAGGTTAATTATTTTATTGCTATTTTCCACCAGTGTTTGCCCCCAATTTTGCGCAGTAAAAGCACCAAAAAAATTTGGGGCAAAATTGGGGGCATAATTCTTCAGGGGTTTTTTAATATTTCTTTAATAAACAGTTATTTAGCGATTCTTACTCCTGTGATTCGTAATATTCGCACCAGCAAGTGACGCGTCTATTAACAATTTTCACTATGGTAGCGGACTACGAACTTTTCAGTTGTCGTGGCTTATCACAGGTTTCGTGGGGCTGATTTTCTAACTAG
Organism: Providencia sp. PROV129; assembly: GCF_028482245.1. Lineage (NCBI taxonomy): Bacteria > Pseudomonadati > Pseudomonadota > Gammaproteobacteria > Enterobacterales > Morganellaceae > Providencia > Providencia sp. PROV129. Next base: position 31,743 of record NZ_JAMPQD010000012.1, on the reverse strand, counting down.
AAATCACTCTTAGAAAAACCCGTCATTTCATCCAGTTCCATTTCGCGACCTAAGGCCGTCATTGGGTGGACAATCACTAAACCGCGTACGGATTTCTTCAGTTTGCCAAGATCAGCTTGTTCTTTCTTAGTGATGGCGCGTTTGAATGGCATATTCACCAATTTTTGTGCTTCTTTGCTTAGCTTCTTGTTACGCAACGCTTTCAGATGAGTAATTTCAATTTCTAGCGTCGCTTTTTCTTTCTCAAGCTCTGCGTATTTTTCTGCTTCGCTCGTCAGTTGCATGCTTGCCATCTGGTGACGAATAAGGTCTAAACGGTCGCTAAGCAGTTTAATTTGTGTTTTTTCGATTTCTTTCATTATTAATTAACCGTGAATAAATTTCTTGTCGGCGAGTATACACTATTCTGAGAGGGAGGGTGAAAAGGGATAGGTGGGGACCGCGACGTAAAAATTTTATTTGGATGTGAAAAATAGTTAAATATTTGTGAGAATAAAGTTTTATTTAATAAATAAACGAATAGGATTTATCTTATAATTTTAGTTTTATTAAATTCTATTTTAAAAAATGCCCCACATACACTCGAAAAAGGTTTGAAATTTACGATAAGTATAAAATACAGATACACTCAATGGCGTGTATATGTGAATAAATCTGTCAATATAAAATAAATATACCCTCTAATAACCTGACTTATGATAAGTTTTGGCGATCAATATTATTACATTGATTGTTAATTTCTATCAATCGATGGGTATTTGATCGACCAAAACGATTAGCCAATACTCATTTTCATTGTTTACACTAAGTGAAATTTTATAGTCCATTAGTAATAGCATCGGTTTTAAAGCGTCACTTATTATAAACAAACCGGAGGAAGGATGTTGGATAAACCACGATCTCACAATATTTCCATTTATATAGGCTCATTATTAAGATGCTACCGAAAATCGTTGGGAATAACGGGAGCTGAACTTGGTGCACGCTTAAACATAAGCCAGCAACAAATTTCACGTTATGAGTGTGGAACAAATACATTAACTATTGATGGGTTAATGAATTTCTTATTTGCTCTAGGACTTAAAAACTGTGATATAGAATATTTTATGGAAAATATCCTAACATTTTATAAAAGTGAGCCTGAAAAACCAACGTATGAAAATTCATTTATAACAGTAAGAAAGAGATAGTTATTTCTCTTTTTTTAAAATTATATTTATTAATAAAATTTAAAAGTGTTTATCAATATAAAAACAATCATTAGGTTTCAAATCTAATGATTCTATTCGTCACGCGTTAATAAAAGTTTTTGTAGTACACATGTCCATTAGGAAATATTAATAAAAAGGTAAATTTCATGAAATTTAAAGTTATTTCTTTATCAATCGCTGCTGCGCTGTCTTTATCTTCAATGGTGGCTTCTGCTGCTACAACGACAGTAAATGGTGGCACAGTTCATTTTAAAGGTGAGCTAGTGAATGCGGCATGTGCTGTTGACGCGGGTTCCGTTGAACAAACTGTGCAGCTTGGTCAAGTTCGTACTGTTAAATTAGCACAAACAGGTGATGTGAGTACGCCTGTTGGTTTTAACATTCAATTAAATGACTGTGATACCACTATTGCGACATCTGCAAAAGTTGCATTTACCGGTGTGTCTGCAAATGCAGCAAACCCGACAGTTCTATCTGTAGCCTCTTCTGCTGCTGGTTCTGCAACGAATGTAGGTATCCAAATTTTAGATTCTAAAAGCATTCCTCTAGGCCTTGATGGTGCAACATTTAGCACCGCGATGACATTGAAAGATGGTACTAACATTCTGCCATTCCAAGCTCGCTACTATGCACTTGATGCAACTACCGCGGGTGTGGCAAACGCAGATGCAACATTTGCTGTTCAGTACGAGTAATTTTTAAGCAGATTTAGGATGTCGAATTAGTTAGCCAAGGACGGCTTTATTTATCAATAAAATTAGAAAGGTAAAGTCTCATGAGAGAGGTGATGTTTGCGCTACTACTTTTATTCGCTCCACTCCTTGAGGCTGGAAACAAGTGGAATGTTCAGTTACCAGGCGGAGGAATGCACTTCCATGGGGAACTCATCGCAGAAGCGTGTAGTGTCGAAACTTCAGACAAAAATTTGACTGTAAATATGGGACAACTACGAACGAATATGCTGACTGCCCCAGGTCAAGAAACCGCGCCTGTTCTATTTGATATCCATTTACGCGAATGCAGCAAAACCGCGACTGAGTATGTCTCTATCACTTTCTCGGGGATCGCAGATAATACCAACCCAGATATTTTTGCTATTGGTGATGGCCCGAATAGCGCCAGTGGCGTAGGGCTAGCTGTTTTTGATTCCGCTAACACCTTAATTCCTATTAATAGTACACCTCGGAAAATAGCACGCGTTATTAATGGTGATATGACGTTGCACTTTATCGCTAAATATCGCGCGACGAGTTATCAAATTACGGGTGGAAAGGCAAACGCACAGGCTCTTTTTTCGCTGACCTATGAATAAAACATCCGTAAATAATTTATATACCTATTTAATTTTTTGTTAGAAAAGGACAGACGTAACAATGAAAAACGTAACAATCCGCAAACTAATTAGCGCCTTATTAATATTACTCTGTTCAAATATATATACTCAGGCATATGCCGGTGTTGCATTAGGCGCGACACGTGTTATTTACCCTGCTGGGCAAAAACAAGTTCAGCTTGCAGTGACAAATAATGATGAAAAAAGCGTTTTTCTTATTCAATCTTGGGTAGAGAATACATCAGGGAAAAAAGATAGCCAATTTGCGGTTACGCCACCCTTATTTACCATGCAAGGTAAAAAAGAAAATACATTGCGTATTATTGACGCCACTAATAACCAATTACCTCAAGATAGAGAAAGCCTTTTCTGGCTCAATGTAAAAGCCATTCCTGCCATGGATAAATCCAAGCTGAATGAAAATACGCTTCAATTGGCCATCATCAGCCGGATCAAACTGTATTATCGCCCGACCAATTTATCTGTTTCGCCTGAAACTGTTGCGGAATCATTACGTTTCAGGCGCCAAGCTGGCAGCGTTACCGTTATTAATCCTACACCTTATTACGCAACAGTAACGTCATTAAATATCGGTTCAACCAAACTCGATAATGTATTGGTTCCTCCGTTTGGTGAGGCATCTGTCTCTGCGCCAACCAATGCGAATGGTGGCATTACTTTCCAAACGATTAATGACTATGGTGCGTTAACTCCCAAAATGACCGGAAACATCCAGTAAAAACGTTTTTTACTCACTACTACTTTGATTTAAATAACTTACTGGGCGACATGGTTGTTCAGGGAGAGGGAATATGTCATATCTGGCATCTGAAAAAAGGCAATTCATTTCGGGAAAAGAATCATTTTTTGGATATATATCCGAACGCCATTTTCCCTTAATTCCATTGACGCTATTAATTAGTGCTTGCCTGTATCCTGCTTGGGCTGAGGCAGAACTCTACTTTAATCCACGATTTTTAGCAGATGACCCTTCCGCTGTTGCAGACCTATCTGCTTTTGAGCAAGGCCAAGAAGTACCGGAAGGAACCTATCGTGTTGATATTTATTTGAATGATGGCTATTTATCAACCAAAGATGTTCGTTTCGTCGCAAATAAAAATGAACGCCAGCTTATGCCTTGTTTCACACTCGGCGAATTAGCAAAAATGGGTGTTAATACACCCGCAATTTCAGGAACAAATACCCCAGAGCAAAATAACTGCCAGCCTTTGAATATGCTTATTGAAGACGCGACAGCACGCTTTGATGTTGGTTTGCAACGGCTCTACATTACGGTTCCACAAATATTTATGGCTAATCGAGCTCGAGATTTTATTCCCCCGGAATATTGGGACTCGGGTATTACGGCGGGTATTTTAAATTATAGTTTAACGGGAAATAGTGCACGTAACCAAAATGGTAAGCACAGTAGCTATACCTACCTAAATATGCAAAGCGGGCTAAACCTTGGGGCATGGCGCTTACGAGATAACTCGACGTGGAGTCACAGCTCAGGAACGTCGACGACTGAAACTCGTTGGGAACATATTAATACCTATTTGGAGCGTGGGATAAATCAGATACGCTCCCGCTTAACAATAGGTGACAGTTATACCCCCGGTGAAATCTTTGATAGCTTTAACTTTAGAGGAATTCAGCTAGCTTCTGATGACAATATGCTACCTGAAAGCCAAAAAGGGTTTGCGCCAGTTATTCGCGGTATTGCTCGTGGTACGGCTGATGTCTCCATCAAACAAAATGGCTATGAAATCTACCGCAATACTTTCCCGCCAGGGCCTTTCATTATTAATGATTTATATGCCGCAGGAAACAGTGGTGACCTCAACGTTAGTATTACTGAAGCGGATGGTTCGGTGCAAAGTTTTACGGTGCCTTACTCATCTGTACCATTACTTCAAAGGGAAGGGCATACCCAATATGCTGTTACTGCGGGTGATTACCGAGCAGGAAATGGCCAGCAAGAAAAACCAAGTTTTATGCAAGCGACATTAATGAGAGGTTTATCATACGGGTGGACACTTTATGGAGGTTCGCAACTCGCTAGTCGCTATCAATCCTTCAACATCGGTATGGGGAAAAACATTGGTGTATTTGGTGCGCTGTCTATCGATATTACACAGGCAAATGCGAAGCTGCCTGACGATAGCAATCATCAAGGGCAATCTATTCGTTTTCTTTATAACAAGTCGATGAATGAAACGGGCACAACCATACAATTGGCTGGCTATCGTTATTCAACCAAAGGCTATTATTCATTTGCGGATACCACTTATAAGCGCATGAATGGTTATAGCCTTGCGACACAAGATGGTGTCATTCAAGTCACTCCAACATTCTCGGATTACTATAATTTAGCCTATAACAAACGTGAAAAAATCCAGCTAAGCCTCACCCAACAATTAGGTGAGCAATCAACATTGTATGTGACAGGAAGCCATGAAACGTATTGGAACACGAGTAAGTCCGATAAACATTTACAGGTTGGTTTCAATACACTGATTGAAGGTATTAGCTGGGGGATCAATTACAGTCTGTCTAAGAACTCTTGGCAAGAAGCAAATGACCAGATGTTAGCGATGAATGTGAATATCCCATTTAGCTATTGGATGCGATCTGACAGCCAATCAATTTGGCGTAATGCGAGTGCCAGTTATAACGTCTCCCATGACCTAAAAGGCCGTATCACTAACATGGCAGGCCTTTATGGCACATTACTTGAAGATAATAACTTAAGTTATAACGTGCAAACGGGTTACGCAGGGGGCGGCCAAGGTAACTCTTCGGCATCTGGTTACACGGCGCTGAATTACCGCGGTACATATGGCAATGCTAACGCGGGTTACAGTTATACCGATAACGTACGCCAAATGTATTATGGTCTGAGTGGTGGTGTGTTAGCTCATGCTAATGGCATCACGCTTAGTCAGCCAATGAATGACACTGTTGTCCTCGTGAAAGCACCGGGGGCGGGAAACGTAAAAGTTGAAAATCAGACAGGGGTTAATACTGATTGGCGTGGCTATGCCATCTTACCTTATGCCACCGATTACCGAGAAAACCGTATTGCGCTGGATACCAACACATTAGCCAATAATGTCGATTTAGAAGACCCCGTTGTCAGTGTCGTTCCTACTCGAGGTGCAGTTGTTCGCGCTGATTTCCACCCTCGAATTGGGGTAAAAGTACTGATGACATTACTAAAAAGTGACGGAAAGCCCGTGCCATTTGGCGCGATTGTTTCTTCAAGCGATAACAATGGTAGCAGCATTGTTGCTGATGACGGTCAAGTTTACTTAACGGGGTTATCACTTTCTGGTCATCTTATTGCCCGCTGGGGAGAAGGTCCCGACTCACAGTGCCAGATTAACTACACATTACCTGAGCAAAGCCAACACGAGATGCTCAGTAAGTACCGCGCACTGTGCCGCTAAGGAGCCAATAATGCCGAATAAGTTCATGATTTTTTCTGCCTCTCTATTTGCACTTTTATCATTATCTCAAAGTGCATATGCGGCAGACAGTACGATCAACATTAAAGGGTATGTGCGAGATAACACGTGTGCGGTTGCACCGGGGTCGCAAAGCCAAGTTGTTGATTTACTTAATAACGCGGTGAAGCAACTTTATGCCGTGGGGGAAGTGACCCCTGTCATTCCATTTAATATTGAGCTCACCCCTTGTGGCAACTCGGTTACTGCGGTGAAAGTGGGTTTTGTGGGAATTGCGGATACCAACAATCAGACCTTATTGGCGTTAGACCCCGGAAGCCTCAATGCATCAGGCGCAGGTATACAAATTTTAGATGGTGCCAGAAAACCACTCGCACTCAATGCTACCAGTAACAACATGGTTTGGACCCCTTTAGTGGCAGGTAAGAATAATACACTGCATTTTTATGCTCGATTAATGGCGTCTAAATTACCAGTCACAGCGGGGCATGTTCGAGCTACCGCCACTTTTACGCTTGAGTTCCAGTAAGCAGAGGATGTCATCATGAACATTAAATGGAAGGGAGCAGCCCCGTTTATCTGGCTGATTTTATTTTCACTAGCCACATCCTCATATGCCGCTGATGTGACGATTACAGTGAATGGGAGTGTTGTTGCGAAGCCATGCACTGTTGCAACGACGAGTGCCAATGTTGATTTAGGTGATTTATACACTTTTAATTTAATCACGCCAGGTTCTTCCTCAATATGGCACCCCGTTTCATTAGATTTAGTCAATTGCCCTGTAGGAACGTCCACGGTGACCGCCACTTTCAGCGGTATCGCTGATACGACGGGTTATTATAAAAATCAGGGAACAGCAGGCAATATTCAGCTACAACTCCAAGATACCGCGGGTAATAACTTAAACAATGGTGCGCAAAAAAAACTGCAAGTTAACGACTCTTCATTATCCACCCGTTTTCCTTTGCAAGTCAGAGCGCTTTCCGTCAAAGGCCAAGCTACTCAAGGAAACATACAAGCTGTTATTGATGTTACCTATACTTATCAATGAGTTAATATTATGAATATAAAAAAATGTGTTCAGTTATTTGCAGCAGGCTTAACGATTTATACCGTGGGTATTTCTTTGAGCTATGCTTTCACCTGCACAGATTCTACGGGAAATATTGTAAATAGCGATAATGGTACGAAAATCGCAGATGTTTATGTAAACCTACAGCCTAGTGTGCAGCCTGGGCAAAATCTAGTTGTTGACTTGTCACAATCCATTTCATGTAAGAATGATTCACCAACAACGCGTCGGGACTTGGTGAGTATGATCAGAGGGTCTGCATTTGGTGGGGCACTTGTCAATTTTAATGGTTCACTAAAATACTATGGTATCAACAATACGTTTCCACTTATGCAACCCACGCACCAACAAAGTTTTCCGTCTGGGAATTACACCCCTTGGAATACCCAATTATTCCTAACACCTATTAATGCTGCAGGTGGAATTGCCATTAAAAAAGGCTCTCATTTTGCCACCCTTGTTATGCATCAGGTGGGCTCTGATATTATTGGAGGGGGAAATGTACGGACGGCTACCTTTACATGGAACCTCTACACCAATAATGATGTACTCATTCCTATTGGTGGATGTGATGTATCTTCACGAAATGTTATTGTAAATCTACCCGAATACCCTGGCACAGCACCTGTTCCGCTTTCGGTCCACTGTGCCTCAGGGCAAAACCTGTATTATTATCTTTCAGGGACCACAGATACTCGTTCAAATATTTTTGCGAATACATTTTCGGGAACAAATGCGGCAAAAGGCGTCGGTATTCAACTGGTCAGTAATGGGAATGCGATAGCCGTTAATCAAAAAGTGGCTTTAGGTAGGGTCACCACAGGTGCTGTTAGCCTTGGCTTAAGTGCACGATATGGACGTACTTCAGGCCAAGTTTCAGCAGGGAAAGTGCAGTCTATTATTGGTGTCACTTTTACTTATGATTAGCATGCTGGTTGAATTATTGGTTAAATCACTGGTGGGGTTTAATTCTCCACCCACCAATATTCACCATTGCGAGCCAGATTATGAAATATAAAATTCGATATAAAAACAAGGTGATTGGGATTACTGCATTAGAAGGGGGAGATCCTCCGATGGGGTTTGTGTTTGGTATGCTGGAGCCAACTGTATTTTATACCGCAGATATCGATAAAGTACATTTGAGCCTATATACCGACGAAACCAATGAAGAAATTGCCTGTAACTCTATCTCGTTTGACGATTATTCCGCAGAACTGGGCGAGCAATGTATCGAGGTCACTGTTTTAGTTGAATCCGCCGAAGAATATGCGAAATTTTTTAAGCATCACCTCGATGCTTATGAAAAACAATTTGGGTAGTACACACCTATCGCCTTCATTATTTACCATTCATTGTAAACTCTGATATTTTAGCTTATTTAATAACCATATGGCTGCCTATCACTATGGTCTCTGGATAGTCTTTGGAATTAAAAGTACTCACGCCATATTAGGGTGTAGCTAACGTTTTTTAATCGAGCGTTAAGATCTTTGATTTTGTTGTCAAAAATTACCTAAGTGATTCTTCTTCCGATCTCTCTAATATGAATGGGCGTGTACTGGCTGTTTGGGGAACTAATGACCTGAATGTGGATGCTCAATTCAACGCGTGCCGTTACAAGTCTATTTTGTCTACTAATCCTCGAGCGAGCGTCATAGTATTGCCAAATGCAAGCCATGGGTTACTTCGGGCGCCTGAGTTTAATTATCAGCTTGAAAGCGATTGGCCCGCATGGCGGAAGGGGTATTTTCTTTGGTCTGGGCGTGATGCTTATTACGCGGATGGATTGAAGGTCATTGTTGAATGGATAAAAAATGAAAAGCCAAACTTAATGTCATATGATGTGGTATGTAAGTCTGGTGGGTAGCAAGGTTTTATCTGTATGGATAGGTGAGAATAAAATCGGATTGAGTCCCTAAAAAGACCAGCCATGGTGATAAAGACTGGCTGTAATATTCTGATCGTTTAAACTAGGCTTTTCCAAATTATGTCAGGAGACAATGATGAGCAAAGAGCAAGTCAACAGTAGCTTGTTTAATGATGATCCTGTACTACACGCAACATGGTTATATTATCAGGAAGGTAAAAGCCAAACTGAAGTTGCTGCCCTAATGGGAGTTTCTCGTGTAACGGTCGTCAAATACCTGCAAACTGCTAGGGAAAATGGCTTAGTCCAAATTAATCTAGATACTAATGTCTTCGGCTCCATTGATGCGGCTTTACGTATTCGTGATAAATTTGGTTTGCATAGAGTTATCATCGTGCCAGATGGTGAACATGCAGGAAAACGAACAGATTCCAAATTGATGCGTTCTCGTCTTTCTCGCGCTGGTGGGATGTATTTGAACCAAGTTATTGAGAATGATGATGTTTTAGGTGTCGCTTGGGGAAGAACTATCCATGAGATGAGTAAAACGATGACACCTAATTCATGTAAAAATGTCACCGTTATTCAGATGCTCGGTTCTATGCCTTCTCAGCCAGACCTGACAATCCTTGAGTCTTCCTCACAGATAGCGTTTAAACTTTCAGGAAAAGTTGCTTCACTTCATGTTCCCGCCGTTGTTTCTAGTGCAAGACTCGCGATGGAATTACAGGCTGAGCCGATCATTCGTGCGAATTTCGAGGTATTAACCCATTGTACAAAAGCGTTCTTTGTTGTTGGTAGTGCGCTGGATGAAAATCCATTAATTCGTGTGGGTGTATTGAGCAAAAGGGAGATGCAAGGTTATCGGGATGCAGGCGCGGTTGGGGTCATTTGTGGGCGCTTTTATGATAAAGACGGAATACCTGTTATTGGTGATGTTGACCAACGTATTCTCGGGATCAGTCTTGCTCAGCTAAGGCAAATTGAGCGTAAAATATTTTTAGCAGGTGGCGAGAATGGCTATGCCGCAACGTTAGGTGCATTGTTGGGTGGCTATGTGACAGATTTAATTGTTGATGAGGGAACTGCTGAGTTTTTATTAGCGTGTGAGTTGCCCAACGATAAGCCATGATATTTGCCCCACGATAGACATCATGGGGCGAAATATTTTACTGATTCGCGGCGATGATGAGGACAATGCCTGCGATATACAGGAAGAACATTGCCATGATCAATTTATTCGTGCCAGCGGGTGCGTTGGCAAATTCACGCCAAACAAATACGCCCCAGATAACCGCAATCATCGTCGCCCCTTGGCCTAACCCATAAGATATTGCATACCCTGCTTGGCCAGAGGCAATGAGGCTGAACCCTAAGCCGATACACCAGATTATGCCGCCTAACCAGCCACACAAATGGTCACGTAAACTACCCGAGAAATACATTTTCCCTTGAACGGGCTCCCCAACAATGGGTTTTTTCATCACGAGCGTATTAAGCACAAAGTTGGATAAAAATAGACCCAGTGCAAATAGCACAAGTGCAGTATAAGGTGTCATCAGCCCTGCTTCAGGTTCACTTAAATTGCCAGAGATGGACTGTGCTAAGAAGCGGAAAAATGACCCCATGATGATACCCGCAAAAATAGCGGTTATCAGACCTTTATTACGTCGACTTTTATCTGATGACTGAGTGACTCTGCTGTATGTAATCGCGGTTAAGATGATAGCTGCAACAACACAACCAACGCCTAAGAATAGAATGGTTGGATCACCTTGCGGACTACCTATATAGGTGGTGATCACGCCAAGAACCAACGCTAAACCTACGCCAACAGGGAATGCGACGGCCATTCCCGCTAAACTAATGGACGCGACAAGAAGGATGTTTGAGACGTTAAAAATCATCCCTGCAAGTATTGGAAGGAAGATAATATTGATATCCGCCTGCAGAATATCCGAAACAAAGTCTCGGCCTTCTTCTCCGATCGAACCGAGAGTGAAAGCGAACAGCAATGAGCAGACTAAAACGCCGATGGAATAGTCCCAATAAAATAGCGGAAACTCCCATTTGTTATTACTGACCAGTTTTGTTGTGTTAGCCCATGACCCCCAACAAATCATCGTGATAAAACACATAATTATTGCTATAGGATATGATTCCACGATAAACATACATAACTCCTTGAGGTAGTTATTATTAATCGTTATAGGTAGAGGTTGACAGCCATTTTCGACCATGGCTGTCATCGATGTGAAAATAGGTGAATTTAATCGTCGGTTTTTAAGCCGTACGTTTTAAATTTTCCGATGACTTTTGTCATTTCTTCTTTAGATAATGTAGGGACTTTGCTGTGTAGTCCGCCTGTTTTGATGTAAAGCTCAGCTAGCGTTTCAGTTTCTCCTGCAAGCCAAAGTGTTTTTTCCAATGAGGTTTCCATGGCTATCATCCCGTGATGTTGCATAAGAAGCGACTTACTGGATTTAATACCTTCAAATACGCTGTTGGCGAGCTCAGCACTGCCAAATGTATGGTACGGAATACAGGGAATATGATCTGTTCCTGTCACAGCTATCATGTAATGAATTGCTGGAATATCATGGTTCATGATAGAGACGGCAGTACAGTTGACCGCGTGAGTATGAATGACAGCGTTTAACTCAGGCCTAGCCTGATAACAAGACAGATGAAATAACCATTCGCTTGACGGTACTTTCCCAGGTTCTGAAATGCCCTGACCATCCACAAAGACAATCATATCTGGCGTCATTTTCGCGTAAGGTATGCCGCTTGGTGTGATGAGCATGCCATCAAGATACCGGACGCTAACATTACCTGATGTCCCCTGATTGAGCCCTGAAGCATTCATCTCTAGACAGGTAGTAATGATATCCGCTGCTAACGTGAGTCTTTTCATCTTCGTTCCTTAAAAACCTGCATCTTATGCATGCGGTCTCAATTAAATAGCCGCATTTTTTAGATCAGCAAACATGCTACTGAGTGCAGGCTCATTCGCGCCACACACTCCCCGTTCGGTGATTAAGCCTGTGATATATCTAGCGGGAGTGACATCAAAAGCATAATTCCCACATGATGTTCCTTCGGGAGCCGTATTCACCCAACTTAGTTCGCCTTGAGGGTTGATCCCATAGACATGTGATTGCTCTGTGCCATTACGTTGTTCAATAGGAATTGTTTTCCCGTCCTTAAGTGTCCAGTCAATTGTTGGTGAGGGAAGCGCCACATAGAATGGAATTTGATTATCATAAGCAGCGAGGGCTTTAAGATAGGTACCAATTTTATTGCAGACATCTCCTTGCGTTGTGGTTCGGTCAGTTCCGACGATGCAGAGGTCAACTTCTCCGTGTTGCATGAGGTGACCGCCAGCATTATCCGCAATCAGCGTGTGTGGTACGCCGTGTGAGCCTAATTCAAATGCAGTTAGCCCCCCTTGATTACGTGGGCGAGTTTCATCTACCCAAACGTGCACTTTAATGCCTTCTTCATGGGCTTTATAGATAGGCGAAAGCGCGGTTCCCCAGTCCACTGTTGCAAGCCAACCTGCGTTACAGTGAGTGAGAATATTCACGACGCTACCCGCAGGTTTTTTCTGTGCGATTTCTCGAATAATTTCAACGCCATGACGGCCAATTTGCTCACACAGTTCGACATCTTCATCTGCTAATTTTCCAGCAAGCTCCCAAGCGATATCACGGCGTTTTTGTTCTGGTGCATCTTTCAAACTTGCCATCATTCTATCGAGAGCCCATTTTAGGTTGATAGCCGTTGGGCGAGTTTTAATAAGAAGGTCATAGCTCGATTGCAGGTTTTTATCACTCGGATCCTGTTGCATACCAAGTGCCATTCCGTAGGAGGCAACAACGCCGATCAGCGGTGCACCGCGTACCCACATCTCTTGGATGGCGGTAGCCACTTTTTGTGCGGAGTTGAGTGTTAGCAATTCAAACTTAAACGGTAGTTTGGTTTGGTCGATAATTTCTACGGCCTTTCCATCTTTGGAGACCCAAACGGTACGGTAGTGTTTCCCTTCAATATTCATGCGTTCCTCTTATTGTTTTTTGGCTAATTGAATAACGGAAGCCATGTCTTTATACAGATTGGCATTGACGATAAGCTCGCGAGCCATAGTGAGTGTGCGTAGTTCGCATTCGGCGCGAAGGGCTGTGTTTTTAATTTGTTTAAACTCAGCAACGCCAGCAAATCCAATAACTCGGCGATTCATTTCCATACCAGCATTGACTAAAGTGTCTTCTAGAAGCGTAGTAAAGAATTGATTTTGGGCTTCCTGTAAAGCTTTTCGGCCAGACTCTTGTTGATAGAGTTCTGAAGACCATGCATCGCCTTCCGTTTTGTTATTCCATAAGTGACGAAACTCTTGAACAAATACAGACCACGTTGTTTCGATTTGGTTGAGAAGCCAATTTTGATATTCGACGCGGCTTGATGTGTTTTCGTCCCAGGCTGGTCTCGAGAAGAAGGCCATGAGTAGATTACCCATGTAGTTTCCGATATCGAAAGCCATCGGCCCCATAAACCCAAACTCAGGGTCAATGACTTTTGTATCAGTCTCTGTCACCATGACAGACCCTAAGTGTAAATCCCCATGTAATAATGCTTGTGCTTCAGTCATAAATTTGTATTTATAACGCATGGCCACTTGGATCATTTCTTTATCTTGCCACATCTTTTCGACAGCCTGATCAAGCTCAGGAGATAGCCAGTTGTTACGTTCAGCGTTGAAATATGGCTCAGTAAAGATAAGGTCTTCTGTAATTTTGCAAAGCTCATGGTTGAGTGCAAATTTGGCTGTCAGCGCTTTTTTCTGATCAGCTGGCATACCGATATCAGAGGTATAAAAAAGGGTTTTGGCGATAAAGGTTCCAATATCTTCAGCGAGATTTGGAAACTTTTTACCTGCCATCACCTCTTTACGAAGGATGATGTGGGGTGAAAGGTACTCCATCGCAAATAGCGCCATCTCTTGGTCATAAAAATAGACTTCAGGGACGAGCTCGTGACCTGCACAGCGGGCTTCTTGCGATAAGATATTATATTCAAAACCAGCTCGAGTCAGCGATAATGGCCAACTTTCCCCACCTGCACGAACCCAAGGCAGAGCTTGTTTAACGACGATTGTTTTGAGCGTTCCTTTTACAAGGAACACCATGTTCAGATTACCATCACCCACTTCACTGACTTTCCATTGTTCAGGCGTTCCGCCCAATTCAGATGACTCGGTCAATTGAGAAGCTAGATAAAGTGGCAGTGTTTCACATGTCAGCGGCTTGTAGCCTGCTGGAATTGAGTCCAACATAACAAATCCCCTTAATCTTGTTATAATCATCATTTGCTTTACATGTGTAAAGTATACATTATCAAATGTATATTAATGTGATCGGTGTTTAATTTTCGATAAGCCGTATTTTGAGTTGATTTTGTGCGTTTTATCTATTGGTATGGTGAGGTGTCTTTTGATTTATCTTATCTTATGTATATTTTATTATTCATTTGTATTGTTTGGGATGGTGAAAACTATTGGTTAGAGAGTGGTTGGCATCAAGTTAATGAACTTTTGCCCTTTAATTTGCATTCATATGCTGACTCCGTACAGACTCAAAAATTACAGGTATAATCCCCCATTATCTCACTGACAATTTTATTGATGCGGAAATAGAAATGGCAAAACTCACTTTACAAGAACAGATGCTACAGGCAGGGCTTGTCACCAGTAAAAAAATGGCTAAAGTTCAACGAACTGCGAAAAAATCACGGGTACAAGCTCGGGAAGCCAGAGAAGCGGTCGAAGAAAATAAAAAGGCACAGCAGGAACGGGATAAGCAGCTCAATGAACAGCAAAAACAAGCGCAGCTATCAAAAGAATACAAAGCGCAAGTGAAGCAGCTGATCGAAATGAATAAAATTGAAATAGCGAAAGGCGATATCGCTTTTAACTTCACCGACAACAATGTCATTAAACAAGTGATGGTAGATAAAACCACACAAAAACAATTGATCAGTGGACGCCTAGCAATTGCTCGTTTAGTTATTGATAGCAATAATGTAAATGGATATGCAATTATCCCTGCGGTTGTCGCTGATAAAATTACTCAAAGAGATGTGGATAGTATTGTATTAAATAATGCGTTGAGTGAAGAAGCTCAGGATGAAGATGATCCATACGCTGAGTTTAAGATCCCAGATGATTTGATGTGGTAATACTCGTCATACTTCAAGCTGCAGCGTTGTTGACCGCGTTCATTCGCACTAGTCACATACTTATGTATACTCCTAGCGTCTCATTTTCTTGTCGCCTAGCTGCAACTTGAATTATTTAGAGTATTAAAGGCAGTTTAGAGTATTAAATGACCGTTTCAAACCGCAGCGTTGTTGACCGCGTTCATTCGCACTAGTCACATACTTATGTATACTCCTAGCGTCTCATTCTCTTGTCGCCTAGCTGCAACTTGAATTATTTAGAGTATTAAAGTTTGGGCTATATAGAGTATTAGAACGGGCTATCATGAATAAAATGAAGTGGTTTATGGCTGATCGGATGTGTAAAACGTAGCTCGCTGGCGTGTAACATCAGCCTTGGTGCATGCTCTGTGCCAGATAAACACAGGCCGCCATATAAATCGCACCCCAAAATGGGATACCCCAAATATTGGCAATGAATACGTAGCTGGTGGGTGCGCCCCGTTTCAGGGGTGAGCTGCACTCGTGTTAATGGGACAGTTGTACCACCCACTATTTCTTGTTGAAAGCGCTCCAGTACCAAATAACGGGAACGTGCGGGTTTTCCATTCACTTTGCAAATAGACATACGTGGAAATAACGCTGGGTCTTTTGCTATCGGCGCATCAATTATCCCTTCGTTATTATTCAAGTGCCCGCACAGTAGCGCTTGATAAACTTTAGCAACAGTACGTTGGCTAAACTGTTGGCAAAGTGCGGCATTGATGGCTTTATTAAGGGCAATGATCATCAGCCCTGAAGTGCCAAAATCTAATCGATGAACAAGGGTACAATCTGGAAATAACTTCACCAGTCGATAATGTACAGAATCTAAATTCTGAGGGTTTTTCCCTGAAAGGCTGAGTAATCCCGAAGGTTTATTGATAATCAGTAAATGTTCGTCTTGATAGAGGACATCAACCTGCTCATAGCAAGGCGGGGCAATAAAGGTATCAATAATCGTAGACATCGACTTCTCTAAATAAAAAAGGGGAAAGAATAATAACTAATTTATCATCTGCCGTCGCCTTGGGGTGTTGTAAATTTATCATCCAGCTAAAAACCAAAGGCATGGTCTGAGCCTACATTGTGCTTTATACTGCCGTCAGAGAAACTGAGTTTAAAACGATTAATTAGGTGGTAATGCAATGAAAGGAACAATCACAACGTGGTTTGAAGATAAAGGCTTTGGATTTATCAAAGATGAGAACGGAGATAACCGTTATTTCCATGTGATTAAGGTTGCTAACCCTGAACTGATCAAAAAGGGTGCAGAAATCACCTTTGAACCAACAACCAATAATAAAGGCTTGTCTGCTTTTGCTGTTAAAGTGATCCCTGAAAGCAAGTATATTTTTATTGCGGGCGAGCGTTTGAAAATCACTTCAATTAAATCTTTCCTTGTATACAGTGAAGAAGTTCCCGCAGATGCGGGTATTGATAAAGCGAATACCGTGTTATCGGTAGGTGCGCTGATGAGCAGCATTCGTCCAAAAACGGAAATTAAACCTGGTGATATGCGCTCACTGAAAAAATTAGCTATCACTACGCTACATGGCACCACATTGACGTTTTCAGAAGATGAAATCGATATTGAAGAAACGGTAAAACGGTTGAATTCATGTAAGAATTAGTCCTTGGATAGAGCAGAAAATTGATGAGTACTAGAGCGCTATTTTATATGGCGCTCTTAGCTAGATAACGTTAATAAATTCCCATTGTTATAATATCGTTTGTTATTCTAGGTAAATCCACTTAATATCGATGCAGTGTGTTAAAGAGGCTGGCTTCTCTTTTGGGCTTAAACGCGTAATCGCCTAAATATCGATGATAAATTTAATTTACGCATACTCATAATATTGGTAAAGGTAAATACATCACGAGAATAGGCTGATAGTCGCATTTTGCCTTACTTTTTCATTGGTTTATTAAGTTGAGTTTTTATTTTTTTAGAGATAAATATTGGCTTGGCCATTACTTTTTATGGGTAAAACTAAAATCATCCATATTTATAGTTTATTGTTTTACTCATATTATGAGTTTTTATAATTAAAATTAATGTGTTTTGTGTCAATTTGTAATTCAATGTAACTTTATGTGTTTTAATCCTTATGAGAGTAATTAATCGTTCGGAATTACTCTCAATAATACACTCCATAAATTATAATATACTAATAATATTTAATTAATATATTTATCATATAGTTAATTATCCATTCCTTAACTTAAATACACATTAAATGTGTATATCAATCAGTTAAAGTGATCGATATTCATCATTTAATAGTCTGCACCTATCAAATAAAGCGATTCGATCGATATAAACGTTTTTACTCTTATTTTAATGTATTTATTATTAATAAAAGTTAAATGTTTAATTAATTATTTTATATTGGAGTGTGGTTAATGAAATCTAATATAATTAGTTGTCATGTCGGTATTTTTTTAAGACGTGCCCGTAAAGAAAGAAACATGACAGGAAAACAGATGGCTAAGTTAATGAATATTAGTCAACAGCAAATCTCACGTTATGAAATAGGGACCACAGCTATCACGTTAGATCAATTAGAACAATTTTTGAGAATATTAGATAAAAGATGGATTGACGTACTTCGATTTCTTGAAGATGAATCATTGATTGGAATAAAAACAGATAAAAACGAAAGTAAAAATAAATACCTTTCATGGAAAGGCTATTCTACTAAAAGCTTCATTAATAATTTCTAATTATTAGAACAGGCAGAATAAAATAATCAGGTTTTCTGATTATTTTATTGATTATATTTTATAAAAAGCACGGTTAAAAGTGTTTTTTATACTATGTAATTATTTTTTGATATAAATTAAATTAGAGAGAATAATATGTTAAATAAAAAAATGGCATCTGTTTTGCTATCAACAGTTATTGCTGCGTCTTTTGCAACCGTTGCTAATGCCGATACACGTACAGCTCAAGCGACTGCAACTTGGCAAGCAACCGCAATTAAAGATACAACAAGTATGTTAGTTGTTACTCCATTAAAAAGTTTAACGTTTAATTATGCTGAAGGCCAAAAAAGCTTTAACCAGCAAAATGGTGCGTTCGATATTGCAATTCAAGGGCAAGCAGGCGCTACAGACTTTAAATTAGCATCAAAAATTATTGCGAACACATTAGCAAGAACAACTGACGATTCTAAATTAACGGTTGGTGTTAAATGGAATGGTGAAGATCTTAATAAAAATACAGATTTAGTTTTAATTGATACATCAAAAGGCTTAACTTCTGGTTTAGATAACTTAGCTGCTGATGGTATCTATAACGGTTCTGAGCGTGCAACAGACCGCGGTGAATTCACATTTGTTATTGCAAGCGCAGAAGCTGCTGGTGCAGCAACAGACTTTAAAGCACTGACCGATGGTACATGGGATGGTGATGTAAAAGTTCAATTTACCGCGACTTGGGACGGTACTTTCACACCAGCACCTTAATTATCTCTTAATTGGATAATTGAATACTACGATAAAGATACTATAGGGAAATAATATCTTTATCGTTATTCCTTTCTTAGAAATTTATGATTATGAAAAAAATAACATTAGCATTAATTTTATTATCATGGCTCCCATTAAAAAATAGCTTCGCTGTTAATGTGGGGAATATTACTGAGATAATACCATCCGATGAAGATACGATAGCGAAAGAAATTGAAAATACAGTTGATACAGCAAGGCTGGTAAATCTAACAATCGAAAAAATTGACTCTCCACTTGAAAATGGAAAGGTTATTCCTGTCAATGATCCTAATGAAATATTGTCAACACCAGCTAATTTAATTCTGCCAGGTAAAGCAAAAGATGTGTTTAAAATTATTTATCAGGGGCCAAAGGACGATAAAGAACGCTATTACCGATTAAATTGGAAAGATGACCCTATTGGTGAAAGTGGTGTTACACAAAGTTCAAAATCAGCATCAGCAACGACATCGGCAACAATTAGCACGATTTTAGTTGTCGCACCAAGAATTGAAAATTTTAATTACCAATATATTAATTCCCAAGTTGCGAATACGGGTAATAGTTCTTTTCGTGTTGTGGCTTCAGGACCGTGTTTAGCAGAAAAACAAAAATATGCAGTGGATGGTGTTTGCCGTGAGCGATATTACCTCATGCCACATTTAGCCGTTAAATTGCAATTTGTCGATCTCTCAAATAAAAAATCAAGCGTAGGTATTTGGCACAAAGGAGAGTTCATTGTTGTCAAATAATGAAGAATGGACTTAAATCATGCGTAAGAGTGCTATTGCTTTATCAATATTGAGTATTATTTTTTCGAATTCGATTAATGCTGATGAAATGAAAAGTATTAAGATTGGTGGATATATTATTCCTCCTGCATTTGTGAGTGCATTGGAGGAAGGAATGTCTGTGCCTGTTTTTTTACGTCTGAATGATGAGGCTAAAAAAAGTCAGAGTGAAAGCAAAATTGCGGATGCAGTTATTGTCATTGATCAGGGTAAAATTAAATTATCAAGTCTTCATCTCATTGAGAATGATCAGGGTGCGAAACTCAATAATTTATTAGTTGATAAGCTTGAAAGTAAGCAAAATGCTATTTTTAATGAAAATAATGGGATTGTTATTGATAACAATGCCGTTCTTCAATTAAACATCTCTTCATTCAACCTATCATTAGATGTTGATAAAGCCGCATTTGCAGCAAAAGAGCATGCGAGACAATCTGTCTTAGGAAATTCTTCAGTTAATTCATTTTCAGCCGTCGCCAATTATGATTTAGGTGTGTTTCAGAGCCGAGTCAAAGACGCGAAAGATTCATCAAGTAGCTATTTTAATTTAGATACCTTATTTGCTGCTGCAGAACATCATTTTAATGTGAACGCCTCAGCGTACAGTATTGGAAAATCGAATTCGAACGTTGAACTTTACCGTGCAATGTATGAACGTGATTTTAATGGATTTCGCTTTGCGCTAGGTTTAATGAGCACATGGAATTTACAATCGATTGCCAGTTTAACCGCCCTTAGTAGCAGTAAAATTTATGCCGCTTCCATCGGGAATAATTCATCTAGTATGGTGGTGAATAAACAACAGTCATTAACACCCATTTATGCTTTTTTAAATAGTCCTGGGGAAGTGCGTATTTACCGTCAAGGTAAATTATTGAACATTCAAAATTTCCCGATGGGTAATTTTGAGGTTGATACGAGCGTATTGCCTTATGGTATTTACGAAGTCACTATCGAAACGGTTGTTGATGGGAAAGTTGTCACCACACAGCACCAAACAATTAATAAATCCTTCGGTGCGATAACGGGAAATTACGACAAGCTAAATTGGGAAATTTACGGAGGATATATTGATTTTGATAAGCGCCATTATGTGAGAGGTGAAGGCTCACCTAGTCAGACCCCTGAAAAAAGTTATTTAGCGGGTGTTTCTTTTGCTTATAACTTCCCAGTGTTATCGGGTATTCGTTTCCAAATGTCCAACTATGGGTTTGATAAGTTTGTTGTACAAGAAACCAGCGTTAACGCCACTTTAAATAACTATATTTCAGTTGCTTGGCAGGGCATGTTAGAAAATCATGGCAGTCACCGTAATATTGCGACGGTTTCGGTCAATATCCCCGAAGGGTACGGTTCTTTATGGGCATCTAAAGAAAAGACCGTCGTGACGGGCGATTTACCGCTTTATGATGCGGATAGCTATTCTTACGGCGGCACGATTAACTTTGACAAAATCATTGATAGAACAGGCTCGTTTACTATTAGTAACACCAAAGACCGCCGTGTCGGCAGTGATTCAATCAACTATGAGTACGCGAACACATTATTCTCGGGTCGTTATGGCACGGTAGGATTAAGAGCGGGTGTTCAGCGTTATCATTATGATAATCAAAACAGTACCAACGAAAAATACGTGAATCTTGATTTCTCTTTGCCGCTCTCTACATGGCTTAGTACTGGCGTTTCTTCGACAAACGGTAACGTAAAAGCCAATATTTATGCGAATAAGAATTTTGAAAATTCCGTGATTACCAATGCAGGTGTTTCAGTTTCAAAATTAGTTCGTGATAAAGATAATGGCGAGTCTGATTTTTCAACGTTGGGCTATGCGTCTTACGACACAAAATATAATTCAGGGACTGTGACGATTAATAGGCCTGATAATAACCGGCTCAATGGTAACTTAACTTCGCGCGGCTCAGTAGCCTATAGTGACGGAATGATCACGCCTAGCGGGCAGCAAGGTAAATCTGGCGTGATTATTAATTCAGATATTAAAGGTAGTGGCAGTA
This sequence comes from Providencia sp. PROV129, assembly GCF_028482245.1. Classification (NCBI taxonomy): domain Bacteria; kingdom Pseudomonadati; phylum Pseudomonadota; class Gammaproteobacteria; order Enterobacterales; family Morganellaceae; genus Providencia; species Providencia sp. PROV129. The sequence goes on along the minus strand of NZ_JAMPQD010000012.1, from coordinate 10,231 downwards.
TGGTCGCGAAAGTGAATGGCCAAAACTACCCAATTAGTGGAAAAAATACGTTTATTCCATTGTCTCCTTATTCTGATTATGACATCCAATTAATGAATGACGGCAAATCAAAAGACAGTTTTGATATTGTCTCTGGTCGAAACAAGTCCGTTACATTATATCCAGGAAATATTGCCCTTTATCAACCTGAAGTTAGGCAACTAGTGACCGTATTTGGTCGTCTGAAATCGCCTAATGGCGAATATATAAAATATGCTTCCATTCGAAACCATATCGGTCGAACAAAAACCGACCAAAATGGTGAGTTTTCCATGGACGTTGATGTTCGATACCCAGTGATATCGTTATTACAGGACGACCAACAGACTATTTGTGAAGCAGACTTAAACCTGCAAGGTGCACGCGGTGCATTGTGGGTTGGCGAGGTGACTTGTGAGCCTCAAGAAGCATTTGCTAAACGTTAATTATCTCTTTAAAGGCTAATTTAATATGCGATTATTATCGATAACAGCACTCTTTTTTTCATTCGCTGTTTTAACGCCGAATTCTTTTGCAGCAACCGCACCCCTGCAAGAATATGTCATTGTTGAAAACCAAGTTGATAATGAATTTTTTATTGTGGCAAATAGGGTTGATCCGCGTTTTTCGGGTTCCAATGTTTTCACAAAATATCAGCGTAATAGTCAATTAAGTTTAGGCTATATGGGATATACCGGTACACCATTTAGCTCAACGTATAATATAGGCGATATTTGGTTAGAAAATTCCCCTGTTAACCAACCCTTTATTGGAAACCGTTGTATGACGAACAACCGAAATTGCCCTGCAACCTCTTATTGGCCTGCTCAGCAATTACGGGATAATGGCGCATATAAAATACAGCAAACAGGTACGCCAGGTGAATCGGGTTATTCAAGGCCTATTTTCTCGGAAGCATTTTATCGTTGGTTAGCGGAAATCCCGCCAGGAACAGAATACACGTTTGATTTAAGAACATGTACAAGTCGTGATGATTATAATTTAAGTAATACAACGTGTATGACCAGCGGGGGGCGAACAAGTACGCAGCAACACTACATTCCAACCAATAAAAAAGGGAACATTATTTTGAAAGGCACTGGCGCCTTGCAAGAGGTGTTTGTGGACAGCAATGGGAATCCAACCATTGGGCTGGGTTCTAATTTTTGTTCCACAGGGATTGTGGCAAATGCTTCTGGTGTGATTTGTAAATTAGTGGAGTTAGAAACCAAAGGTTCATCAATTAGTGGCTCATTTACTGTCCGTATGTATATTGATAGTGCAAAGCTAGGTTTAGCGAGGGCGCCAGCTGCTGCACAGATTCAATATAAAGGCAGTAATAGCACACGTTGGACGAACTGGTCTTCAACAACAAATATGTCTGAGATTTTTAATAATGGCTCACAGAATATTGAAGTCTTTCTTTCCAATGCGTATTTAAAATCGATTGTTGATGCCTCGCCAAATTCAACCGTGACATTGGCAGACAGTGTTTATACATTTGGTTTTCAATCTCCACTGCCACAGTCTGGTTTTTATGAATTTACGCCATCAAACTACTTAATAATTAAACCGAGAGATTATGGAATTAGCATTATTCCTGCAGACTTTAATCCAAATCAATCGAAAACGGGTAAGGTCGGTAGCGAAGAGCCGCCGATAGAATTTAATTACATTGTGACGACCAGTGGCCCAAGACAGGCAGACTCTATTACGGCAAAAGTTGAGGGGCCCCAAACAACATTAAAAGGTCAGTCGTACTGTTTATTTACTTCAAGTGATAACAAATTTAATGTCCCTTTTTCTGCTTACCTTTCATTTAAAAATGGCAGTGGGGTGAAGGAGTCATACCGCGCTAGTTGTGATAATAATGAAATTTCATTAAAAAACGCATTATGGGCGGAGACCCCCTGGGACCGGCCAAATGAAGATCTCGGTTCTTTTTATCGTACTGATTTAGACTTATCATTCCCAATGAATGACGCTAATTCGTTTTTCACATTAGACGGTATTGATTGGTTAGGGACAGTTTCAGCAAGTGGGACGATTACCGTTAAGGCGATTTGGACGGGACCTGATATTCAATAACTTTAATGGCTATTTTGTGGCTACTTGTAAAGACGCAAGTAGCTTTTTTATTGGTACCAATTCTTCCTTCAATTTAATAGCGGATTTTTATTATGAAACGCTTCTCTTTGCTTAAAATCCTATTCTTGATGGTGTTGTTTTCGTTTTACAACAACGCATTTGCGTTATATATCAATTCAGATATTTCTTCGATGGATTCGGGCCAAGAGTTTTTTTCTAAGCCATACGTTAATGATACGAAAAAAACGAATTTATATAATTTTAGCGCTTATAAAATTGATAGACCAGGTGGCCAAGAACAGGGTGAGCCGATACTCAACGGTGAAATTATCTTTACTCCGCTGAAGAAAATTTTATTACCAGGAGAGCAGGAGTTTTTTAAGATTTTTTATCGAGGGCAAGCGGATGAAACTGAGCGCTATTATAAGATTATTATTAGCGAAACGCCTTTGGATATGCGTAATGATGATGGGAAAAAAAAGCAGCCATTATTTTACCCAACAGTTAGCTTAGAAACCTATTTTGTTGTGAGGCCACAAAAGCCAGACTTTAAATACGATCTCAATTCAAATGATGGGGTACTAAAAAATACGGGTAATACCTATTTTAGGGTGTTATTACATGACAGCTGTGATGCTAATGATGACTCGGAGCCTTACGTCTTTTATTTGTTACCTAATCAAGAGTTTAACGATGTACGCTTAAAAAAGAAAAGCCGAAAATATATAGTTATTTTCGATAAATATTATTCGGTCGGGAATTGTGAATAATTAATGCAAAAGAGGCTTTTAATAAGTAAAAGCCTCTTTATAACACTATGGTGTAGACATAATAATTGTTGCTGCAGAGTTAAACTGGCCTTCGATGAGCTCATTTGGCGATAAATTTGGCTTCTTTACTAACGTAAACATTAATGTATCTCTGCCATGGCCATTTTCGATTTTTGAATTGAAATGCCCATTCATTGGGGAAACACGTTGTCCTTGATGATAAATCTCTACACCTAATCCTGGCATGATCGGGCCTTGACTGCCGATATCACCTGTTCTGACGAGTAGCGCATCTCCTGAAAAGGTTGATGTTTCACCACTTAAAATCATTTTTATTGGTGCTGTTAGGTTATTATCTTCACAGCTATATGTGATCTCAACATTACGCTGAAAACGGCTCGCACTACCCACTGTTGAAATACCTGATGCATTAACCGTTTCAAAATCAACAATAATGATTTGGTTATCATTGATATCACATGTCCCTGTTCCTACAACCACATCATTTCCAGCATAGAAATTCCATTTAAAATAAGCGTGGTCAATATGTTGGTTGCTGCCTACAAATGTTGCATATTTATGGAGATCAAGCGTCATCAATAAATCTCCTTTTCTGACTAAAACTGAAGGTGTAGGCTTAACATTTACTTGCAAATATAACTTAATTTGCAAGGGCTCAGAAGCGGTGGTTAAACGGAAAACTGGAATTTCTTGACCACTAAATGGTGCTAAATAATAAGCACCGCGTACAACAACACCAGCTTTTAATTCAGGATTATTTTTAAACGCAGGGCCTAAGTCAGCGCCTGTGACATTCAGGTAGTCGACATAGGCGGATGGCGCTTCATTGCGGCAGGTCATAAAGTCACTCACATCCGCGAATTCATTAATTCGATTAGGTACAGCAAAAATATCATTATCAAGAGGAACATCTTGTATGCTTTGTGTTCCGCCGCCAACCTCTTGGCCCCCATTTGTTTTACATTGGAATGCAAATATGGTCGGGGAGAATAATAAGGTTGCGAGAAGTAATATTAATATCTTCATTGTTACTGATACCTTAATCATAAATTAAACTAAAAATAGCGGTTGCAGTAAAATGGCCAAATGCAATACTTTTATTTTTTATTGCATCGGGTTCCCCTTGCACATTCGCATTAAAACTTAATATATTTGTGCCATTCTCTAGATTGTATGCGGGCGTCGTACTATTAATGGGAATTTTTTTACCATTGTATTCTAAAATTTCAATTCCTATACCCGAAGCCATGCTGCCAGAATCTAATGCAAGGAGGCCTGGTAAATAGCTATTTTCGGTTCCAGTAAACTTAACTGTCACTGTTTTAAAGATACTATTATCACAGTCATCTAGGTGAATATTAAAATTTTCCAGTGGTGTTTTTTGGTTAATATAGAGATACTTATTGACGATAGTACCAAAATCTACAATGATATTTTCATCACCAGGCCTTACCGTGCAAGCTTCAGCGACAAGCTGCCCTCTTATCTTAATTTCACCGATTTGGCCATTTTTTGCATGGCTCGGTAATGAAAAAAATAACAAACTGAATAGCATGAAGAGTATTATTTTTTTAAATTTGTAAAAATTGAAATTTAAGTTATTCATATAAAGACCTTCAATGCTCTATCCGCTAATTGAATTAGCTTATTCATAGGTTATTTGGAAAGAAATAATGCTTCGGTATGCGCCTGCCTGTAATTTTTCTGCAACTCTGACGGGGGCTACGTAATAAGTTAAAATATTTTGCCCAGACGAAATAAGTTGTGGTTCGCTGTACTCACCAAAGGCGATTTCTTTTCCTTTTGGGTTGGTGATTTGTAATCCCAATCCAGTAACACCTTCTACGCTGGCAATGTTAGGGCGAAACGGAATGACAGGGGCAATAAACCGAATTTTCATCCCTGGCTGGGAAGTGCTCCATGTGACATTGCCCGATTTATCATTTCTTAGGGCAGTTGGTGTGTCGATACAATCCAGCAATTCAATATTAATCGGGGTTTTATGGCCTTGTGCGCCAATTGCTTTTAATGACGCAGTTTCAACATTCCCCAAATCAACAGATTGAAATGCAGAGTCCATCGATAAATGGCAAGCACTCTCAGTTAAGGAGCCGTAAACAAAAATTTTTCCATTGGCGCCTTCGACATCCCAATTTCCTGTGGCGTCATGAAAGGCATTCGAGGACGCCCCATATATGACAGACGGTGGAAATATCAGAGAAAGCCCGAGAAGTAAGGTAAGACTTTTTTGATTAATCATCTTTTCCTCTCTATTTATTTTCAGGAACAACCTGACATGTGCTGGCTTGGCATTTGAATTGCAATTTAGGACGGCCACCGTAGTCATTGATATAGGTTAGTACTGGGTTCGCACCAACAGTGGAACTTGGGACACCTAAATTTTCTTCGCTAAATGGTGCGACCATAACGGCTTTAAAGTTTTGATTTACTGGTGAGTTGATACGCTCCGCAGCGCCAATAATGGTGATATAAAAAGGCGTTGGATTTTTAATAATATATTGGTCGCCTTGTTTAATAAGCTGTGTTTTTTCCTGCCAAGGGTTATTCAACATTTCCGTTTCACTTAGCATGATACTTTTCGGGCGGTAAAATAATTTAATTTTGCTTTGTAATGCTAATTGTAAAACATTCGGCTTATCACTTTTAGGTGGTATCTCTCTTAAATTAAAGTAATAAACGCTTTCTCTATCTTGAGGTAACTGGTTTATTTCAGGAAGCGCTTCAACACGAACTTGGCTTGATTTTTCGGGTTCAACTCTTTGCACTGGGGGTAATACTGCAAAAGGAGAGGTAACTTTCACTCCTTGAATATTTTCTACCCAGCCTTGGGCTAAATAAGGCAGTTGGTTATTTTTATTGGTAATAGTAATTGAAACGCTTTTTTGATCGCCATTAAAAATAATGCGAGTTCTATCTAAAGCAATTGCTGAGAAAGCGCTTCCGCTAACTAAACTGCTTAATAAAATAGTACTGATATATAAATTAGTTAATTTTTTCATAGCAATCACTCAGTTACAGATTATTATCTGTTTCATTACGTTTATTTGATAGTGGCTTACAAGGAATGAATAATCCTTGGCTAATTGTTTCTAAGTTCTCAGGAAAATGAATTTCACATTGAGCTGCGCCACCCCAATGAATAATCATGACTTCATTTGGGTTGATACCACTGACGTAGGCATATCCATTATCAGTGACGATCCCTGTTTCTTTTCCTTTCAAATTAGTAATCTGAGCACCAAATGGCGGCGCAGAGCCGTCAGACATACGCATTGAAAGCATCATTTTTTCACCAGACAATACATTAAATTTACGGTAGCCAATTGCGCCTTCTGTTAATGTGGCCTGGACAATAGAATCAGTCACCTCGGCATTATTCGGTAATGCATTTAAATCGACTTTAACTTTACTGCGGTAGTAACTATTTAAGTCAGGCACGACCACTTTACCGAATGCATTCGATGCAATAGGGATACCACGGTCTGATACGGGGATTTTAGCTACGCCGTCAGTGTCTATGAGTAAACGAGTGCCGCCAATATTTGAAACTCGGTGAGCATCCGCACCTTTTAACGTCATAGTGAATCCGCCTTGAGCCCCTAATCCAAATGACGTGTAATTATTGTGAATATAGCTGGCATTTGCGGTTAACTTCGTATTATCGCCGTAATGAGTAATATAGGTGCTTGCGGTTCCACCTTTATTGGTTGACCCTGCGCTGACTTGGTAATTGGTTCTATCAGACAGCTTGTCATAATAAGTTGCCCGGTTAACGGTGTCGTCCCGTGTTGCTTGTAATGAATAGCCGATATTGGCACCATTTCCCCAAGGCATTGATGCTGAAATATAAAGACCGTCATCATTTGTTTCGTTATATTTATTGCGGTACGCCGATAATGAAATATTAATATTTTTCAGGCTTCCCCAATCTAAGGTTTTTGTTACCATTAAATTGTAGCGATTGCTTTCTGGCTTATCCCAATAGGTTTGGTGCGAATAATTTAAATAAGCAGTGATCCTTGGTTCTCTAAAATTTTTATTTAGAGAAATCACATACATTTCCTTATTACTGCCTTGGCGTTCGCCTGAATCTTTAGCCGTTAAAAAATCAGTCACAGTCATAAAACTGCGCTCAGAGAAGCGGTAACCTGCGAATTGGACTTGGCTATCATAGTCATCAAAGCGCTTCGAATAGTTTATCCGATAAGAGTTACCTGTCAGTTTTTTATCATTCGGAATATTTGCAATAGAATGCGTAATATCGAAAGACAAAGCACCAAATGCTAATAGATCGCGACCTACACCTACGTTGAATGCATTATAGTCTTGGCTATTTAATGAGCCTGCGAGCAATGACCAACCATTGGTGACTCCCCATGACATTTCACCACTTGCGAATGTGTCTCCGTTAACATGGTGATCCATATCGGTTGGTCGACCCATTGCTAATTTATATCGAATACTACCTGGGCGCGTTAAATAAGGGATATTAGCCGTTTCAACTTGATATTCTTGAACAGAACCATCCTGTTCTTCGATTCGAACATCCAGTTTACCCGTCGTTGCATCGCTTAAGTTTTGGACACGAAAAGGCCCAGCAGCAACTTGTTCTTGGTAAATAACTCGCCCTTGTTGACTAATAATGACCGTTGCATTGGTGGTTGCAACACCTGTGATTTCTGGCGCATATCCACGTAAGTTCGGTGGAAGCATTAAGATATCTGAGCGTAAGCTAATCCCAGTGAATCGAAAACTGTCGAATAAATCCGTATTAAAATAGTCTTCACCCAAAGTCAGTTTTGCTTTAATGCTAGTTAAAGCTTTATAAGCATAAAGTCGGCTCCATTGGAAATCATGCTCATTTTTACTGTTTGAGCCAGTTTCTCGTTGAGCACGTCCCTGCCAATCGCCCCTGAAGCGCCATGCACCGAGGTTAACACCCGCAACACCATTTGCCGTCACATTATAATTACTATTGTTATCATGAGGTTTATTGGCTCTTGCATTAATGTTGTAGTCTAAAATAGCTCCTGAAATCCCCTCATCCCAAAGAGAGGGTGGATCCCAGTTAGCGGTTCTATATTCAAGATAGGCTTGAGGAATACTTAGGTATAATGTTGAGTCAGATAAATCTCCCTGAGCTTGAAAGCCAGGTAAACTGAGTAAATCAAGACACTCATTATTATGCCACCACGTAATTTTCTTCAATGAGTCCGCTGTTAGCCCTAATTGTTGGACTTGTTCTTGTGTAATACATACAAGGCTTGCTTCAGGGTCATTTTCAGGCGCATAAAAAGAAAATCGTTGTTCAGGCAGAGTTTCTTTATTTAATTGTATTTTTAGAGGGTAAGTGCCAGGCATAATATAGCCAGCACGTGAGAATTGCTTAATATCGATGTTTTTTTTGTCTTCTAAATCAAATAATGCTGTATTAAATTGTATAGTATCAGCAGCATATAACTGGGCAGATAATGACCCAAAAGCGAACATTATCGTTGTCGTTATTATATTTATTTTGTGTTGTTTAAAAAACATAAAAAACATCCCTAAAACACCAATATAACTTTTAGAATTAATAATAATCGACCTTGAACCTTAATAAGGTTTGGTAATTACCCGCTTTAACAGGATGATAATTGGTGACTAATTGCATTTGATATTTCAGTATCATTGTGCCAGGGATAATTCCTTGTGCAGGCAATGGCTTCCCTGGTGTAATGGAGTATCCCGAGATATCATGCAGCGCCAATTGCACTCCTTTTGCTTCACCCGAGAGTGTGAAAAAATCACCTTCTGATGGACCATCAAAAGTGACTTCGAGTGAATTCCATTCGTTATTATCTTTTGAATATTTTTCCCAACGGCAATCAACGAGCTTAATATTGAATTCTTTTATGGGGCCTTTCCCAACTTCGCGAATATAGCTTATTGGAAGAACCCCCATATTAATGGTCTGATCCCTTGACCCGATATCTATTGCACAGGCAGTATCGACTATTTCGCCGTTCATTGTGACTTTTCCCCATCCATGAGGTGATGCCGCCATTTGTGGCGAAAGAAATAATGTAAGAAGCAATAGAGACGATACATTTCTTGGCGAATAGATAAATCCTTTCACTTTAACCTCTGACTTAATTAGGTGACTAATAGAGGAATACAGGAGTATTCCTCTTTAACTAATCAATTAGTTATAAGTTAAGGTAAAGTTAGTTACGCCTTCGAATTTACCTAATGGAATTTTATCTACTGCAACGTTTGCACCTTGTACATAAGCGCTATAACGTAGAGTGTTATCACCCGCTTGTAATTGGTGTTCTTGTGCTGTTGCAACACCCATATCTAATGCTGCTCCGTTTGTATCAGTTAATTGAATACCGACGTTACCCGCAATAGTTGGATCGGTTGCATCTAAGCCAGTTACACCTAATAATTTAGAGTTGAATGCAGCACTAGAACCAGAGAATGTGATGCTGACTTTGTCATTATAGACTTTGTCATCTGCATCTTTAGGGAATACACAGTCTTCTAATTCAATGTTGAATTGTTTAGCACTAGAAGTACCGCCATTTGCTAAAACAGAGTTAGCGATTTGGCCTAACCATACAGTTTGGTCAATAGAGTCGGAACTAATTGAGCAAGGTGCATCGATGATTTCACCTTTAAATGTAACTTTACCATGCCCTTGATCAGCGAGTGCTGGAGAAGCGATAGCGGCAGAAACAAGAGCTGCTAAAAATACTTTTTTCATTTGAACCTCATTTATATATAACAACGTGATGATTACCCAACAATTAAGTGGGCATAGTTAAAATTTTATATTTTTTAAATAACTATTTGCTGTATAAAGAATTTAGAATAATTTCTGATTGCCGATTAAAAATATAATGGCAATTATCTTGCTCATCGAAGAGGTTTTCATTGTTATGAATAAATGAATTAGCATTAGGATGTTCTTCATTTATTTTCAATGTTATACTTTCGAAAAATGCACTAGGGTTAGTATCTAGATAGAATAAGATTGAAAATAACATCCCACAGTTAATGCTACATATTCCTCTTTCATATCGAGAAATTTGTTGTTGTGATATTTTTAATTTTTTAGCTAGATCTTTACCGCTTAGCCCTTTTTCTTTTCTAAGGTGGAATAACTCCAAACCAATTTGCTCAGTTAGTATTTTCTGAAAATTATCTATACTGGTTTTTAACTTGTTATTTTTCATATCTCACCAATAAAGCTTTATGTAATTTGGTTACACAGTCAGACCCGCTTGCAAAGTAAACGATTTGCTTTCTTTTTGCTCAGTAAACGCAAC
>NZ_JAMPQD010000011.1:0-217534 GCF_028482245.1 Providencia sp. PROV129 | reverse complement strand
GTTGCATTACCATTTGATTTTAAATCATTTTTTATTTAACTCATTGATTTTTATTTATTATTCAAAATATTTTTTATTATATTTCTTGTTGCTTGGTTATGATTTTATATTATTTTTACATTTGTCTGATTTAGAGGTTATTTATGAAATTAAAATCTAAAACAATTTGATTTTAATTTTTTTATTTATTAAATATCTTTATATGATTCTCTAAATACGAGTTAAAATGTAATTTACACGTATATATATTGATAATATATTGTTAAATTTATGCGGTTGACTTATTACTCATATTTCGAGTATTTAAATTATGATAGTTGGTAAAAGAAGAATAAATAAAATTATTAACTAACCTTATTTTGGCGGGTTGAAAAATAACGTATTGATGGCTCTATTTAGTGGTATTCAAATTAATCATCACATCAAACATTCATAAGAATACCTCAGTTTTATAAAACCAATTGGTTAAATAACTGAGGCATTCTTGGTGTTTAATTCATTTTATAATATTGAACTTTAGTTCCATGTTGATACAAGTCATTAAATTGTCTATTGATTAGACCAAATGCCACTAAAACGTTTTTCATTACTTGCGGTATAAATTACTGTATGGGCAATATTTCGATGCCCTAAATAGTCTTGAATTAATCGGGTATCTCTACCGAGGTCAGCTAATGCATACCCACATGCATGTCTTAACATGTGCGGGTGAAGTTTGACGGGTAGCCCTGCGATTTTGCCGTATTGTTCAAATAAACGGTAGATCTGGTAGCGAGAGATTTGGCTCCCTTTTTGTGAGATAAACAAGCAATCTGAGCTGGACGTTTTCCAAGAATTTCGCTCTAACAACCACCTTTCTATTGCAGTAAACTCTTCAGGAATTATCGGTTGAACAGTGGATAAACCTCCTTTTAACCGTCTGATGTAGATTATTTTTTGTGCTAAATCAATATCTGCCATTGTGATGTGAGTAAGTTCGCTAACCCTTAGACCATGTAGGAAGCTCATTAATAACAAGCAATAGTCGCGATTGGGATATCTCCCCTGTTTGGTTGCATTTAATAGAGCGTTAACTTCTGTGCGTGTAATAAATTTGCGTTTAGTCATTATGATCTCATTTATACCTCGTTACATTTCGCTATATACCAATGATAAATTAACTAAAAATAATTAATTTTTCTAAAATTAAACACAATATGTCATAAGCACACGTGATGATACCTAAATGTGAGTGATTAATCATGGTGACTTTTCATACTCCCTCACCGCGTTAAAAAGTGTAAGAAAACAGAAAGAATGGAATTCTTGAAGGATAAAATTTATTTTTCTAAAACAGGTCTCACTCACTGAAATAAATTGATTTATGGGTGGATGTTGTTGTGTTGGTGCTAAAGAGGAAGGGGATATAAAGGGCATCTACGGGGAGGAATCTGCCAAGCAGCACCATAAATGACGCTGCTTGGCGGTTTTAATTTACGATTATTCTTTCTTCTCTTTTTCTTCTTCTAATACTTCGCGATACCAACGAGGATGGTGTTTCCTTGCCCATCCACGCGTCACCCAGCCTTCAACCATGCTACGGATAGAGCCTTTTACCCAAAAGGCAGCATAAGGATGAACAACAACCGTAATTATCAGGGCTATTGCAGAAAGTGAGTGTGCCAGTAATGCTGCTCGAATTATCGAAATTGAAAAATAATCAGCGAAATAAGGACGCCAAATAATAATTCCACTTACCGTTAAGACGATAAGGCACAGGCTGAGAACCCAATAAATCCCTTTTTGGCCAAGGTTATAATGGCCGATATCGCCAGCTTCCTCATTACGTAATACCTTGTGAATATTTTTAGCCCAAATAAGGTCTTGCTTATCCACAAAGTTATATTTTAACTATCTAAAAAACATAAAGATAAATAAAAATGCCATGAGGCTACCGACAAAGGGATGCAGTATGCGAGATAACTGGGGCGTCCCTAAAATATTCATAAACCAGTTTAATGAGGGAAAAAAGAAACCTAATCCACTGAATGCCGTAAAGATAATGACGACTAACAGGTTACATTGCACCTTCTCACAAATTTACCTCCCTGAGTTCTACATAAAGGCCCTATTTGGCGTATAATCAGCAAATTGATTATTTTGTGCTATTTCATCATTATTAATCGTCATCAGGTTGTTGGCCCCTTCAGTACAATGGGATTTTTCGGCAAAATTGGTCAGGTGGGATATGTTGGAATTTTTAAAAAATTACGATAATTTAACGCTCAGTGAAAAAAAGGTATTAAAATATCTGAACGATAATATTGCCGATATACCCTACTTAAATATCAATGAGTTAGTCGCAAAAACCTATGTGTCGAAAACAGTCATTATTAACTTATCGCAGAAATTAGGCTTCAGTGGTTTTAAAGAGCTTAAATTTCAAATTAATAATTATATTCTGTCCAAAAATAAAACTGAAAAAGTCACGCCCGCGTCCTACAAAAAACAACTCGAGAAAAACATTAATAAAAGTTTTACGCTGATTAATGAAGATCAAATTAATGACTGTGCGAATATTTTACATAAATCGCGAAATATTTTTATTGTTGCGAGGGGTACCAGTAAGGCCGTAGGGTATTATCTTGAGCACTTACTCTTTGCATTAGGTCTGCACTGTTTTTTTATTAATGACTACAATTTGTCTGATTCTTTCACTCGACTCGTCAGCAAAGATGATACGGTGATATTTATTTCACTTTCTGGCGGAACAAAAAAGATTATTGAGACCGCCAAAATTGTACAATTGAAAGGCGCAAATATCATTAGTATGACAGCATTCAATACGAATGAATTAACCAGTTATACCGATAACACGCTTTTTTGTTTTGCAGACAGTTACGATACTAAAAGGGATGATACCAAGTCCCGTATTGGTTTTTTTATTTTAGTTGATTTACTTATCAATGAGTTAGAAAACCTACTTTAGGCGAATTTCTTAACTTACTCTTCCTATATTACCGCCTTTTTATTGTTATTTTTAACAATAATGCCGTTTCAAAATGACTTAGGTCATAATTTATGACCTAAGATAATTTTTAAAACCGGGACATCATTTCTTTTATAAAACCCCCAAGCTAGTATGCCTTTAATTCTAATAATAGAAGTCATAAGGAAAAAGTATGGCCAGAAGAAAGTTTGGTGAATCTATCCAACGCTTTGGGAGAACATTACTCCTTCCGATTGGTGTGCTTGCACCTATCGGTATGATATTGGGTATCAGCGGTGCGTTAGTGCAAACGTATATGATTGCACGCTTTCCTTTCCTCGGAAATGAAACAGTTAACGCTCTATTAGTTAGCATTCGTTCTATTGCAGGGGTGATTTTCGATAATATCCCATTGCTGTTTGCGATGGGGGTCGCTTATGGGATGAGCCAGAGAGATAAGGGGATTGCCGTCTTCGCGTCGGTAGTTGGTTACTTATCCTTGATCATTACCATGAATATTTGGTTGGTGCTCACCGGCAAGCTCGCTGATGCAGCGATTATGAGCCAAGTGGGGCAGATTAAAGTTCTTGGCATACAAACGCTGAATATCAGTGCGGCAGGGGGGATCATTACGGGTTTAATTGCCTCTTGGGCGACTGACAAGTTCTATAACCTTGAGCTTCCTACCGCGTTTGCCTTCTTCTCGGGGAAAAAATCGGTATCCATTATCATGATTGGTTTAATGATCATGGTTGGTGCGTTATTACCGTTTATCTGGGAAGTCTTAGTCCAAGGATTAATGAAGTTATCTGCTGTATTCTTGAGCCCTGTCGGCCCATTCTTTACGGCAGGTGGTGAACGTTTATTCATTCCGTTTGGCTTACACCATGTCTGGAACGTGTTGTTCCGTTTCACTGAAGCGGGCGGTACCTATGTTATTGATGGACAAACTTTTGTGGGTGTTGTCCCTGCGTTAACTGAAGTGTTATTCAAACAAGGTCCTAACAGCGAATATTGGGCGATGATGCCAAGTTTGACTCGCTTTATGGCGCAACAGCAAATGTTAGTAACACTGTTCTTATTCCCTGCGATTGCGCTGGCAATTTACAGAACATCGAAGAAAGAAAACCGTGCAGAAGTGAAGTCGATGTTGGTGACAATGGTATTGACCGCGATGCTGGGGAACGTGACAGAACCGCTCGAATTTACCTTCGTATTTATTGCACCACTGTTGTATCTCATTTACGCGATTATCGTGGGTATCGGTGCAGTATTACTTTCTTTCGCGGGTGTTGCTATTGGTTATATTCGTGGAACGGTATTCGACTTCACGATATTTGGATTGTTATACGAGCATACTAACTGGATATTCTTAGTCATCATTGGTAGCTGTTTAGCCGTGGTCACTTACTTTATTTTCTACTGGGCGATTATCAAATTTGATATTAAAACGCCAGGCCGTGAAGAATCGAGCAATCTGAAGAACACCTTAATTAAAGAAAAACGTTACGGAGAAATCGCAGAAATCTTAGTTCAAGCTTTAGGTGGTAAACAAAATATTCGTAACGTAGATAACTGTATTACTCGCATGCGTATTGATGTCTCAGAAGTAAATAAAATTGATAAAGATTTAATGTTGGAATCAGGATGTACCGCATTCTTCTTTCCATCGGCAAACCATGTCCATGTTGTATATGGACCGAAGGTTGAGTTCGTTCGCAATGCTGTTGATGAAGTAATGAAGAAATAAAGAAGGGATACAAAATGAGAGCATTATACGATTCTAAAAGTAAAACAATTGATGATCGAGGTATTAAAGCACTTTTATCTGATGAAGCGAAATATACAACTTGGTTAATGTTTGAATCTATGTTGGCTCAAGCGCAAGCGGAATTAGGTTTTATTCCTCAAGCTGCGGCAGATGAAATCAAAGAAAAAGCTGTGATTGAAAATATCGATTTCGAGGAAATGAGTCGAATTTACCAAAAAATCGGTCATGGCTTTGTACCGTTTCTCAAAGTGTTGGTAAATGCTTGTTCCGAAGAAAGCGGTAAATATATCCATTATGGTATTACTACCCAAAATATCCAGCAAAGTTCTCAGCTGTATATGATGAAAACCGTGCACAACAAATTTATGTTGTTACTTGGTGAAATCATTGAGAATTTGTCAGGTTTAGCAGAAAGAACAAAGCACATGGTGATGCCAGGTAGAACCCATGGCCGCCATGCTATTCCGATTACTTATGGCTATAAAGTATCGGTATGGATAAGTGATTTTATCGACTGTTATCAGCGTATGAAAGAGTGCGAAAAACGTGTATTCACTATCATGATGGGCGGTGCTGTGGGCGCATTTAACTCTATGCCTGGCATTGGTTTGGAAGTGCAAAAACGTGTTGCTGAATTAACGGGTATGCATGCGATGGAAGTACCATCGAGAAACTTAAGTACTCATAAGTTAGAGTATATGGCGAATTTAGCCTTGATGGCGAATATTTGTCATAAGATTGGTGAGGAAGTTTATAGCACGACATTGGAAGAAATTGCTGAGGTATCCGAAGGCTTCACGAAAGGTACTGTTGGTAGTAGTACCATGCCACACAAAATTAACCCGAAATTAGCCAAAGGGATCATCGCGAACTCACAGAAACTTTATTCTTTACCAAGTGTGGGAATGTATTCTGCGGTGAGACCTTATGAAGGGGATAGCAGCTCCTATATGTTATTCGATGGGTTGATTGAAGAAGCATTAGAATTGACCACCGAAATTCTCTTAAGAACGGAAGAACTATCCAGAACTCTAGTTCCCCATGAGGATAGGATGTTGCATAACGTACTCAGAAATAAAGGATTAGATAATACTGAATACGTCATGATGAAGATGGCGGAGAAACTAGGCAAGGATAAAGCCCACGAATTGCTCTATGAAGAAGCGATCAAAACAGCTGCGGATGGAGAAGATTTCTACACTAATCTGACCAAAAACAGCGTGATCACGGCTGCGTTTAGCAATGAGGAAATTAAAGCCATGTTAGATCCTCGCTCCTATATCGGTTTATCGGTTGAGATTGCTGAAAAAGAAGCTAAACGTGGTGGTGCAATTTCTCAACAAATTAAGCAGCAATACCAATAAGTTTATTGTCAGCGAAGGGTTATTTTGACAGAGAGCTACCCATAGTATGGGGTAGCTCTTTTTTACTTATAGGGATTGGTATTTTTTCAAATAGTACTGCAATTCCACTAACTCTTTAATTGGCTCTTTATTATGCTGTAGCCGACTGAGAACCCAATTAAATCGTTCGAGTTCAATCCTATCTTGTCGTATGCGATTTTCTAGTGCTCGTAGTGCGCGCCTTTTAGATGGTTGATTGGAAAATTTCTTGGTGAGAATAAATAAATTTAGCCAAATTCCCTGATTAATAGCAAAAAATTGGATTGTAGGTGTAAAAGGTTGCTGGTTTTTTCTGGCTAATAGTAAGGCACTTAATAAACGGTGCATCATTTGAGAGGTCGATGGCTTATTTCCTTGAATTAGCGTAGCAATACCTTGTTTGAACTGTTGCTTTGAAAGTTGAATTAACTGCTGATAGCGTTTTTTAGGGGTAGTTGGGAAAATCAATGCAAAGGCAAGCATTGCGACTAAAGGACCCGATACAACTGCGGCAGCATTACTGATATTTTGTGTAAACGAAAGAACAAGAGGGTAGCTCGGTTGCAGTAAAATCAACGAAACCATAATGTAATCAAATGCGATTAGCACGAATCTATTGTGGGAAAAAATGACGACACCACTGATTATCACTGGAACGATTAACAAGGTCATCTGCCATGAAGATGAAGCAAAGGGCCATAAACACCAAGTGCAAATTAACGCAGCGATCGCCCCCAAAAACTGCCCCGTAAAGATATATCTCATGAATTTTGCCGGGTAATCAATAGAGGCAAACAATGCGAGCATCACAGATAGCCCCAGCGTCAAATAGGCCAAGGCTTGCCATTGTGTCCATAACCATAAAAAACCAACTGCAATAATAGTGATAAAGGAACGAATAAAAGCATGCCAAGCAGAAATTTTATTGTGATGGAGTTTTAGCTTATCGTTTTTACTTGTTCGTTTGATTGATTTACCCAGAGTCGCATAGTAGAGGGGGATCAGTAGCGTTTTGAGTATGCCATTAGGACACAAAGACAAAATGTGTTTCCACTGGGTAGATGTGGGTTCTTGCGGTGGAAAATAGAAAGAGGGTAGTGACTGGCATTGTTCTAAGTGTAGCAGTATCTGGCTTTGGGAGATTAATTTTTGTCGTGCTTTGGCCACTTGTTTACGATGGTAACGCCAACCGATACGGTTAGCCTCTAAAATTTCTTCATAGCTTGCCATTGCTTGCCAAAGTTGGTCGATATCCTGCGGTTTAGTTTGGCTTTTTCTATCAAGGGTGTGATGCAAAATCTGATAAAACTGTGTATCCACTTGGTTTCTAAGTGTAATAACAGCTTCTTGTTCACGTTTTGGCGTAAATAAAACATTGAAAATGACCGCAGAAAGAACGCCAACAAGGATAGTCCATAACCGATCCCAAGCGACCATAAATAGGTTATCTGTACTGTGGACACTTAGCATACTTACCATGACGGCGGAATAACCGGCCAGAAAGGTGCCATACGCCACGAAGCCTTTTTGCAGTTGCCCGATACCGCTACAAGCACCTAACCACAATGCTAGCCCTACTATAAATAATAGGGGATTGATGAGATGCAATTGAATTAATATCACACCCGCAAGTACACCAGACACTGTTCCCGCGAAACGCCACCAACTTTTTTCCAGTAAGTTTTCACGCCAAGGTTGTGCGCAAGCCCAGACGGTCATGGCCGCCCATTGTGGATGAACAAGTTGCAAATACTGTGCAATAAAAAGAGCGGCTATCGATGCACAAGCGGTGATAGCAGCAAAGCGAAAGCGTATAGGATCGAACCCTAAACGGAGTAACAAAGTTGTATTATGTGGCATAGATTATGAATAAATTTGGCGTGTTATACTCGTTACCTTCAAGATGCAAGGTTGTCGCCTATCTGTATCTCGAATTTTTTAGAAGGTAAATGGGCTTATAGTTGATAAAATCAACTAACTGGTGTGCGATTATCAACTAATTGGTTGATAAAATCAACTAAAGGGGAAATATGCGTACAGAACAGGCAAGAGTATTTGGGGTTATTAGCCGAGCTGCTCACCATTATATGAAATGGATGGGGGAGCCTTATGGGATCAATGCAATCGAATGTTTAATGATTTTACATATTCATCAATATGACTCCTCTACTCTAGAACAAATAACAAAAGCCATGGTGGTGGATAAATCGGTCACGACACGGGGGGTGGGCAAGTTTCTTAAAAAAGGGTGGGTAGTGAAAACGATTAGCCAAACAGACAAACGGGCTTACCACATATCGCTGACACCTCTCGGTCATTCTATTGTGAGCGAATTAAATAATAAGCTAGATAAATGGAATGATTATTTAGCTGCTGATTTATCTGAACCCGAAGCGAAGCAATTATTTTCCTCTTTAGAGAGTCTAGCCAAGCGTGCGGTAGAAAGCTCAGTCAATGATTTCCCTTTGATATGTGAAGGGAAGGCTGAGTGAGATTGAATAAAAAAGCCAGTTGGGCTGAGTAACTGGCTTAGTGGGGGCCTGCATAACAAAAAGGCTATATACCCGAAGCAAATAATGTAAAGCCGAAGGGCTTGGAGTGTGACTTTTTATAAGATCTGTAGAGTCTTAGTGGTAATAAAAACTAATTTTAAATGGCTGATCAGTGTATTGTAATCACAGGTATGGATATTTTTTCTGATAAATTTTGAGGCAGTGTGACAATATTTTTGCTCATCATGAGTAATTCTCCATTTTTCTCTATACGGACACTGAGACCTAATGGCTTAGGGGTATTTATAACCTCATCATCTAAATAAAGAACAAAATTAATCGTCTTTCCTCTTTCTTCTATTTTAATCTGGTAATTGGAAATGTTATTCTCGACTAGATTTAATGCCCCAACGGAACTGAGTGAGATGGTAACGACTGAATTTTCAGGAATTTCAGAAGGTGAAAGAATTTCACCTTGTAATGGATGGTTCATCATATTTCTGTATTGCTGAGAAATATAGTTGCAACCACAAAGTGAGAAAATAAATAATAAAAAAATAAGGGTTTTGAATAAATTTCTAATATTAGTAATTATTAACATAAGTTATCTTCTTCTAGGGAGTAATATGATTCGCGGTACGAAACAGCATTTTTTGGAAAAATAATTTAACTGAGTTATACATGTTTCTTTGTTGGTTCTGACTTGATAACAGAGGCATTTCGGATTTTTCGCCAGTATATAAAATACCAACTCGAGGTAATGTCATAATGAGATTTTCATCAAGCCCTATTTGCTTGAAAGACTGGCGTAGTTGTCTGACTAGCTTGTAATAACTACTTTCAGTGACAATAGTTCCTCTTTTTTCCCAAATTTCATACATGATTTCTCTTTTGTTACTTCTTTTGACTAATAACATCTTTAATAAACACGATTCATTTTCAGAGAGATTAGTCAAAATGCTACCTCGAGTAAGTGTTCTTTTTAGAGGGTTGTATACGACTTGCTCAGACAATAAAATCATAGGTTCTATTTCGTTGCTACTAATACTATTCATAATAATTCTCATAATTTGATAAGTTAGTATAAAATTATTGTTAGTTTAACCACTTATAAAATATTTTTTACATCAACTAACACAGTAATTTATAAATATTTGTCATTATATTTATACAAGTATTTAAAGTAGCGTTAATTTAAATCATTTTGAGTGGGAATATATATCAAAAATATATTTCTATTTTTTAGTTTTCTATATTAGAGAGGATTCGATGCTGGTGGGGGATTGGAAAACTCCTATCTATACTCGTTATGCATAAGGGCACTTTAATTGTCGACTACACTTGTCGTCTGGCTGTACCTTAAATTATTTAGAGTGTTAGATGGGGGTTTGTTATGGTCAAATCAAACAAAAATTATCTCATCATCATCATCGCTAGGTTCTAATTGTATGTTTTTGATATTGTGTTCTAATTGTTCACGGAGAGGGACCATCATTGCTTTAATGGACGAATAATGATTCAATGCCGCTTTAAATTGTTTTTTAAGTGGCGAGTTTGCGGTATCCGGATTTGTTTGTAGTGTTTGAGCGACTCCAGCGATAAACTTTTTTCTCTCTTTCTTATCCATGGATAATATTGTCTTAAAAAAGAAAGAATTAGATTCTCTTTTGCTGTTTTTTTGTTCCAGTTGAGCGAGAAAGTCATCTATTTTTATTTGTTCTTCAGCTGAGATCTGAAGGCTGCTAGCGTTATTTGCATGTGAATTAGAAGACGCATTTGCGGTTGATGTCACTTCGGGCTTAATCGTCCTTGTACTTGGCAAAGATGTATTTGATACTAACGATGCAGTTGAAGTGAACGAATTATTGATCGATAGGGTCATGGTTACCTCGATGATTATTAACTAATTCAATAAGTTCTTGATAAGATTTTTTGTTTTTTTCTAAAATTTGACAACGAGTTGATACTGCTAGAATTTGAGGTAACACTTTTTTTGCCGCGATTAATGGCGAAAAATAATGGATCTCATTATTGCTTTCGATTGCAATAGTGTCATTACTTGTGTTTGGTTGAATATGAACGCAGGTATATTCCTTGTTTAGTGTGTGCTGCATATTTGTAGGAACATACAGTTTAGTATTAGCTGATTTTTTTTGCTGATGAAGGAAATAACTGGCAACAATATCTTTGATCCTATCATCGCTAAATACCGCAACAAGTCGTTTTTCCAGTCGCTCTGCACTTTGATTAACTTGTTTCTGAAAAGCGGTCTCACAACAGTCTATACCCTCAATGAAATCCGCTAATAATTGTTTGATCCCATCGCTGTAACCTTGTTGGTGTGCAATTTGGTAAACATTGTCTTTTTCAGATATTATTTTCTGGTGGTCAATGTTTGCTTTTTTTTGAGTATATTGAATCACTGCTTTTTGATACTTTGATGCACTTAAAACACGTTTTTTAATCAATACATTTTCTTGTGCGGTATCTTTAATGGGGGCTGGTGTTTTCATTATATTGGCTTCTACTGAGATAATGGCATGTTGCTGCAATAACATTCCAAGGTAATGTTATATTACTATTAAGAGAGATAACACTTTGTATTCTCTCATTAAACATATATTTCGCTCGTTGAACATAGATATGACCAAAGGGTGCTAAACATGATAAAACCTGTGCAGCTCCGGATATCAGGACTTCTTCCGACATACCAAGATTGAGTATGTTATGTGAATTCAATGGGTGGCGAAAATATTGATTCACTATATTCATATTGGGGACTTTTCCGGACCATGATTGCATATCAGTTTGTAATATTCCCCCAAGATGTACGGCAATAACGGGTAGTTTGCTCCAATGAATTGACAATATATTAGGTAACAAGCGCGTATTATCATTCGGCATCGATAAAGAATATTTTTCGATTAACTGTTGGTTATATTTTTCTTGCAGTCGTGGCGGTAATTATATCCATCCTGATTAAAATCAGGATGGATATAATTACCAGGAGCGAGAAAAATATGGCGCTGTTGAATAAATAATTTATTTAGCATGTTCATCAGCGGTGTTCTCAATGATATTTGAGTTTGTTTTTTTCTTAGACTGCTTCCAAATAAAAAGTAAAATACCGATTAATAAAATAATACTACAGGTAATGATGCCAAGAAGGATTGGGTTGATAAACGTTTTTGATTCAGATTTTACGCCATACTGTAGTGGAGGGCGGTTCACAATGACGACGGATATGTTATCGTAAGTTGTTTCTGCAAAACTGTTATTTAGAAATAACTTAATTTTATTCATCATCATTTTTGGGTCTTCATTTCCTGAATATGTCACCAAACTTGATATTTTTTGTATTTGCTTAACCGCGTTATTACCATTTAGTGGGTAACTGACGTGCACTCTGGCGTTGACAACATTTGGAATTGAAAGTAAAGATTGTTCAAGGCGTTGCTCAATTAATGAAAGTAATCGAGTACGCTCAGCTTGCGGGGATGCGACAAGTGAATCGCCAGGAAAAGCTTGAATAATCTCTACTGGGTCTTTTGACGGCAAGTTATATCGGCGCAGTAAATCAACAGCAAGAACAAAATTATCAGGGGAAATGCGGATAGAATCCCCTGTTTTATTATCATGCTTACGATCCGCTTCAATGCCATGCTCTTGTAAGATAGCGAGAACTTCGTTACTTTGACGTTGGCTTAAGTCGCTTAGCAATAGTTGGTTATCGCAACCAACTAATACAGTAATGAAGCTAATTAATAGAAGTTTTTTTAAGATATTCATGAATTATTGTGCTTTTAATACGGTATCAATCGCCGAAACGCTTTTATGCGTTAGTGTACTGATCATATTCATCGTTAGATTGTAGTTTCCGATTTTATTTTGCATTTCAAGCAAGCTAGCGGGGTTACTAGAATCAATATTATTTACTTGGTTAATTAAACTTGCTTTTTCATTACTAACGGTTGCAGTATATTCTGCAAATAGTTGCCTTACTTTATCTTCGAATGACCCCATTGGGTTAGTTGTCATTTCATCAGAAATATTTGACAGGTTAGTACTAGGGAGTGATACGGGAGTAATCATAATTTATATACCTATAGAAAAAGAGCACTGCATATACGGTGCTCTATTTTTATTAAACGTTACGAATAATAGATTGAGCAGTATCTTTAATTGATTTCATTAAATTACTTTGTAATTGACGAGCCATATTATAGTTGGCACTTAATGATGTAACCTCTGCGAGATAGACTGGGTTATCGACATCAAGTTTCGCCTGAGCGAGAGCATCATTCAATTCATTACCAATACTCTGCGCTTTTGAGCTGAGATTGGCTACGGCGTGGTACATCATGCCATTATTACTATTCTCTGGTGCTGCTTCTTCAAATGTAGAAATAACCCATTTACCTGTTGTGCTGTCTGTTCCTGCTGATGGAGTTGACATATACTTCCTCTTTTTATTAAGTTTAACGTGTATTTGAATTAAATAACCAATGATTGTTTCCTAACAAAATATAACCATTGATTTTCGTGATAAAAGATTTTCCTGCTAATTTGTCATTCTCAAGGTCAAATGAAAATTTAATTTGTCGTTCTCCCCATTGTTGATAAAATGAGTTTATAAAAGTAATTAGTGAGGCGGTTTGTTTATCATTTAGACTATCTTTAATAATAAAAACCGTTTTGTTGTGTTCATTTATTTTATGCCATTTAACGTTATTTTCTGTTAATCCTAGCTCAGATTTTTTTATCAATTCATTGATATTAGATACTTTAAATTGGCTTTCTTTATAGCAAGTTAAATATGAAAAGAAAATGTTGTTGATAGCTATTTTTTGTTTTTCTGATATTTTTCCATTAGAGATTTTAATAACGGGTTTACATGGGTTTTTTATATCTAATTTTAACAACTCAGGAAGAAATTCTGAAATTTTTTCTTCTATTTCATGTTCAAAACTAGCAATTTTATTAATAGTAAAACTATTACGGTACTTGGATTTTAATAAGCGTTGCTTACTCCAGTCTAGGTCTCTTTGATTTTCAACTAAAATCAAAAATTTATTGTTTATTCCTTCATTGATAATTACGGGGTGATGGTTACCGTTAATCATACTGGCGATAGCTTCTACTTTTTTATCTTTACTATCATCGGAATAATGTGGAATTGTTATGAAACTGATTATACTAAGTGCGATTATTGATACACCAATGAGGATTTTTTTAACGTATGGCGTTTTTTTAAATCTACGCGTTTGGTTTTCTGCTTTAATAGCTTTACCTGACATATCACTATTAACTACAGGGTTTTCCCAAGGTGTATCTATTTGTTTAATACAAAAAGGGAATAGGTCACGTAATACAACCTCATGTAGGTTAATTGGAATAATAGTACTTTGCTCTTTCGTATGAAGGTCAATGGCTATTTGGCCTTCATGGGAGATAATGGAAAAGGTGAAAGGCTCTTGATGACTCGGGATTGAGTAAGCCGTAAAGCCTTCATCAGAGATATCTTGTCTATAGTCATTATCTTCACCAATAATAATTAGGTTAGCATCTAGATTTATCATTATTTCGTGATCGCACATTTCACCACTAGCGATCTTCATAATATACGTTCGATTGTTTGCTTCTGTCATTTGTGCAATCTCAATAAAAATAATTAGTGAGTATTAAATAGAAATCTAGGGGTATTTCATCAGAATTCATCATATTTGTTTATACCGTCGAATTTTTTGGTAAGGTACGAGTAATTCCATCATATTCATTTGTTCTTAGCTGGATAATTCGACATCCTGCCTCAGTGACCAATTAATGAATAGGGTTTAAATATAATGTTAAAGAAAGATATTGCTGCATTATTAGAAGATGGAAACGTTTTTTTTTCTTTACAAGATAAATTATTTTTATCTGTCCCATCTAAGGATACTCCAGCTTTTATTTATAAATCTCCATACTCAAATTGTAATATTCGGTTTGAAAAAAAAGCTATATTTATCGCAAATGACGATGTGTTGGCGGATAACATGAATCTTGGCTGGAAAACGTATTCGATGGATTTATCGGAGCTAGTCGAGATCCTCGCTGTGATTGATACCGCGATGAAGCAGTCTTTCCTGGTAAAAAAAGACAAAAACACATTAATCAGTGAATCTGTTAAAGAATATATTTTATTGGATGAAACGCTTTCTGAAAGTTATTCAGTTAAAAATATTGTAGTTGATTTAATTATTCGCGAACAGCCTGAATTTGATGCTTGGTGTAATACATTACGTAAATTCGAAGCCTACGGAATGATGAGATTCATACTTTCTGCGGCGCAAAGTGACAAAAATGCCAACATTAATCAGCTATGTGTTCGTTATGGCGTATCAGCTTCTTATTTTAGACAACTTTATCGGGAAAACTTTAATAAAACAGCAAAACGCAAAATTATGAGTGTTCGTATGGCAAATGCTATTTTGCAATTAATTGAAAGTGAAAGTTCAATTTTAGATGTCGGGTTAGAAGCTGGTTATTGTTCTGCCTCACATTTTACCAATGATCTTAAAAAGGAATTGGGACTAACTCCATCAGAAATAAGGCATATTGGAGCAAATTTATATGAGCAATAAAAGAAAAGGAGCTGTATTACTCTCTCTCCTTTTATTAAGTACTAATATCCATGCAACACAATCAGATATCATTGTTGCAGAGCCCGTGATGCAAAACAGTACGCATGATACTTTTGTTGCAAACAACATTGCAGTTGGCAAAGTATTCGAAGCGGTAGCTGAGCGATTAAATAAACCTATCATACTGAGTAAATTAGCCTCACAAAAGAAAGTCACAGGTAATTTTAATCTCGCCAATGCAGACCAAATGTTTAAAGCCTTAACGCGTAGTATTGCTTTAGTGTGGTATGACGATGGGGCAAGCATCTATATTTATGATAATAGTGAAATGCGCAGCACAATTATTCCTATGAAAGGAATAAGCAGTGTGCAAGTGATTAATTATATTCAACGTAATGGTATTTATGATGAACGTTTTCCTGTTCGTTCGCAGGGAGAGGATAGCCTATTATTTGTATCTGGCCCCCCGTTATACGTTGAATTAATCAAAGCCGCCGCGCTTTATTTAGATAAACAAATCCAGCAAGAAGAAAAAAAGCAAGAAGAACAAACAAACAGTGAGGTGGCGGTTATTCCGTTAAAACATGCATCTGTTACAGATCGTAGTTATACCTCTCGTAACCAAGGTACCACCGTTCCAGGGATGTTAACGGTGATTAGTGCGTTGTTTAAAAGCAACGGAGATAGTGTCGAGGAGGTTACCAATTTTCAACCTACAAAAGCGGATATAACCGAGGATTTGGTTGATGAACTAATGGATGCCCCCATCGGTGCGAGTGAAACACCGAAAAAACAAATTGTGGTGCATACAGGTAAAAAACCGTTATCACTAGTTGCTCACCCAGATAGTAACAGCTTAATTGTTAAAGGAAGTAAAGAACAAATTAGCTATGTAAAAGAATTGGTTAAAACGTTGGATGTTCGCCGTCGCCAAGTAGAGCTCTCCCTGTGGATAATTGATATCACCCGTTCAGAACTGGATAATTTAGGGGTCAATTGGGAAGTTGGTACTTTACATGCTGGACGAGGTGCTGTTTCGTTCAATCGTAGCACATTATCGAATAGCCAAGACTTTTTACTACAAATTGATGCATTAAGTAAGAAAGGAAGTGGTCACATTGTGTCACGCCCAGTTTTGCTGACTCAGGAAAATATTCCTGCTTTATTTGATAACAGCACCAGTTTTTATGCCAAGTTACAAGGTGAACGTATTGCGACATTGGAGCAGGTTACCTACGGTACGATGGTCAGTGTCATGCCACGTATTTCAGCGGGGCATCAAGTTGAAATGGAAGTTAATATTGAAGATGGTGCGCAAAGCCACGGTAGCGATGGTAAAGCATCAAGTGTAGAAGGCTTACCTTCAATAAATCGAACAAGCATTAATACGGTAGCTCGTATTGAGAAAGATAATAGCTTGCTGATTGGGGGATACACTCGTGAGCAATATATTGAAAACGAAAGTAAGGTCCCTTGGTTGGGAGATATCCCTTATCTTGGTGGCTTATTTAGCAATTCATCAGTAAATCAGCAGAAAATGGTACGGCTTTTTCTCATTCAACCTCGTTTACTAGAGGAAAATGAAACTTGGGATGGGCGTCAATTTTCGGAGAAAAAACGTATCACAGAACGTGATAGCCAATTACATGGCACGGTACAGTTTCTGCAACAATATATGAGCGAATCATGGCGATAGCACCGCTAAATTCGGCTGGCCGCTTCTCGGTAGGTATGCAAGACAAAGGGCGTACTTCATCTAAAAGTAGCACTGATGATAGTGAGGAAGTAGCTCGAGGACAAGGAGTCGTCGATAGTAGTAGCGAATATGCATCAATGGCGATGTTAGCTGCAAGCCACATTCGTCGAGGTAGTTCGCGAAAAGATGCTGAAGAAGAATGGATGCGTTTTGCCGAACGCATTTTAGATAATAATGCCGATGACAAAGTCACACACATTGAAGGGCTATTGAATAAGCAGTTAATGAACCCTCGGCAATTACGCGCATTATTATTGCAATTTTTTCCAGATGCTAGTGATTTATTAATGGCGCTAGCGACATTAATTCATCGGAAAAAATTGAAAAAAGAGCAGATAGAGTCACTAGAAGCGTTACATGAACAGTTATTGAGTGAAGAAAATGCACGCAGCGCACAAGCTGGAGCGAATGTTGCTTTACTTGCCAAGGCATTTGCTCAAAAGCTGAAACAAAGCGCAGGAAATTTACGCGCGGCATACCGTGAATTTATTAGTTATGACGGGCCTGTTGTGTATTTGTATGAGCAATGGGTTGAAGAAATGGAACTTCAAGAGCGCGAAAACATGATGCGTTACTTGGCCCGGGCACTTGCATGTGATTTACAAGCATTACCGTTGGGTGATGTAAATATTAGTGAATTTGGCAATTTTTTTATGCAAGTTGGCCGATTGCGAGAATTGCAATCGCTTGACACTATCTTTGCCCAAAAATTTTTGCAGTCAGCGCTTTTTGGTTATTCAACTGACACCCATAAGTTGGCATTAGAAAAATCGTTGAGCCAAATATTTACGGGCGGGATCCGCGGGTTAGTTAGTTTTGAAGAACAACTTATTGCATTTGTGAATAAAGAATTACGTGTCGTACACACTGAAATACGCGCAAGATTTCTACAACTATTATTATTAGCATTTTCAATTATTCCAGTTGCAGTATTTCCGTCTATGGAAGCCAGAGATGCGTTATTGGAATATTTAAAAATACAAATGAATGACATTGTGGCACAAGAAAGAATCAAAAATAAATAGATAGGAAATATTTAACTTCATGAAAAATATTACTGGATTTTTACTAAAAATCCGACAGCGACCTGAACTTATGGTATTAGTTATCATGGTGATGGTAATTGCAATGCTAATTATTCCATTGCCTACAATACTAGTCGATTTATTGATTGGCTTAAATATCATGATTTCGGTACTTATTTTTATGAGTTCTTTTTATATTACTCGCGTACTGAACTTTCAATCATTTCCATCCATATTATTAATTAGTACGTTATTTAGATTGGCATTATCAATAAGTACCAGTCGTTTGATTCTATTAGAAGCGGATGCTGGGGATATTATTGCAACGTTTGGTGAATTCGTTATTCAAGATAACTTAGTGGTTGGGATGGTCGTATTTGCCATTGTGACAATTGTGCAATTTATCGTGATCACCAAAGGTTCGGAGCGTATTGCTGAAGTTGCGGCACGTTTCTCTTTAGATGCGATGCCTGGTAAACAAATGAGCATTGACGCGGATTTACGTGCTGGTGTTATTGATGAAGCAACAGTGAAAGAAAAACGCGGTGATTTAGAGAAAGAAAGCCAGTTATTTGGTTCCTTTGATGGTGCGATGAAATTCATCAAGGGTGATGCTATTGCTGGGATTGTGATTATTTTTGTGAATCTAATTGGTGGTATTTCTGTAGGTACTGCTCAGCAAGGTATGGATGTATCTACTGCTCTTAACACCTTTTCTTTGCTGACGATTGGTGATGGATTAGTCGCACAAATTCCAGCGTTGTTAATTTCAATCAGTGCGGGTTTCATTGTTACTCGAGTCGGTGGGAATGATAAAAATTTAGGTGAAAACATCGTTGCCGAGTTGTTTGCCAATGATTTCACCATCTTGATTACAGCTTGTATTGTATTTTTCATGGGCTTTTTACCCGGTTTCCCAACCAGTATCTTTATATTGCTTTCTGCACTTTTATTTGGAATATTCGCTGTTCGCTACTATAAGGCACGTAAGAAAAAATCGGATAAAAATCAGCAAGAAACTGAAAGTATTAACTCAGATGTTACTGAAGGAGAAACACAAAGAGCAAATCAGGAATTCGAAGAAGAATATATTCCAGAGACATTGCCAATTATTATTTCTGTTAACCAAAAATATAAAGCACACTTAGAAGAAAATAAATTTCTATCTCGAATGAAAAAAGATGTTTTCATTCGTTATGGATATCGTATACCGGATATTGCAATTAATTACTCTCCGATTGTTGCTGAAAATAAAATTATTATATTAATTAATGAAGTAAAGGCCGGTGAATACGATATTTGTTTTTATGGGCATCGTCTATTAACTCAAACTGATGAATTAGAGCATCTTGATATTGAACTCACCAAATATATCGATGAATACGGAACGACAAGTCTCTGGTTTGCTGAGGATAATAAAGAGAATCTGGATAGACTAGGTTTATACAGTCGTGATGATATTACCGAAATGATTGATTGTGTTAGCACATTAATGCTTCGCCATATTAATGAGTTCTTTGGGATCCAAGAAACGAAACATTTATTGGATGACCTAGATAAAAAGTATCCTGAACTCCTTAAAGAATGCTATCGACACGCGACAGTACAAAAGGTTACAGAAGTTTTCCAGCGCTTATTGATGGAAAAGATATCAGTACGCAACATGAAGCTGATTATTGAAAACTTAGTGCAATGGATACCAAAAGAAAAAGACAGTTTGATGTTAGTTGAACATATTCGTAGTGGGATGGCTCGTTATATTTCATCACGATTTGCGGTTGAAGGGCGTCTAAACGTATTGATGATTAACTCAGTTATTGAAGATACGATCCGTCAAGGTATTCGTCAGGCTTCAGGGGGAATGTATTTACACCTTGAACCAGAAACAACAAATGAGTTGATTCAAGCGGCAGAGCTAGCTTTAGAAAATAGTTATTTATCTATAAGAGACGTGAATATGCTCGTGCCTATCGATATTCGTCGTTTTGTGAAGAAAATTTTAGAAGGACGATTCCCTGAATTAGAGGTGCTGTCGTTTAATGAAGTTTCTGAAACAATCAAAGTAAATGTTATTAAAACAATATAATCATGACCGATTAAGGTTAAGGAGTAAATATGAAGTACCGTTTTGTGGAAACATTGAATACATATTTAAATTCAATGGGCCGTAGTGATTTAGTTGATCAAAACTTAGATTGCCATTCTAATATTCAATTGGAAATGAGTGACTCCCCAGCTATTAATATCGACCTTTCATCAGATGATATTATTATTTGGTGTACATTAGTTCCATATAATTATAGCCGTGTAGATTCAGTTAGTAGCTTATTATTAAAGTCTATTATTGAATATCCACTAAATAATTTTTATCCAGGTCAGCCTGCGTTAAATTTAGTCGATGACATGTTAATTTTATCTGCGGTATTAAAAGAATCAGCACTCAATGAAATATCACTATTTTCAGAGAGTCTTGAGGAATTTTTTGAACGCGCAAATGAATTACGTGAACACCTTTCTGCTTAATGTTCCTAATCTAAATGATGAAATTTTTTGATATCTGCGCGCATCCCGCGCGCATTCATGGATGCTTAATTGAAGCGCCACTACAAGGGGTATTTATTGGTGAAATTTGTTTCATTGAACAATCAATTTCAAACCCTGAAATTATAGCGAAAGCACAAGTAGTGGGCTTCAAGGAAGGGTTGACTGTATTGAGTTTAATCGGGCGAATTCAAGGTTTAACCCGTGAGGTAGTTATTCGTCCCAGTGGTTATCCTTTTGTTTTACCTGTGGGTGAGTATCTTGCCGGAAAAATTTTCGATGCATCAGGTGAGCAGGTGGGGCTATTAGCTGAAAGTGAACATGATGCATTGAACCTGCATACTCGCCTACAACGTATTGATAGCCCCCCTGTTAGTGTCACACGAAGACGACCCATTGATGAGCCATTAGTTACTGGGGTCCGTGCTATTGATAGCTTACTTACCTGTGGTTTAGGGCAACGTATTGGTATTTTTGCTGCGGCGGGAAGCGGTAAAACGTCTTTGATGAATATGATCATTAACCATGCGGATGCAGATATCCATGTTGTGGCTTTAATTGGTGAACGTGGGCGAGAGGTTATTGAGTTTATTGAAGAATTACAACAGTCACCTCATGCGGCTCAAACCATTCTAGTGTATGCCACCTCAGACAGTCCGCCGATTGAGCGCTGTAATGCGGCGTTACTGGCTACAACAATTGCAGAATATTATCGTGATCTTGGGCGTAATGTCTTGCTCTACGTTGATTCAATGACACGTTATGCGAGAGCGCTACGGGATGTCGCATTGGCAACGGGTGAATTACCTGCAAGGCGAGGCTATCCCGCATCAGTTTTTGAACAATTACCCATGTTATTAGAGCGGCCAGGGCGTTTGCAGCAAGGCTCCATTACGGCGTTTTATACGGTGTTATTAGAAAGTGAGGAGGAGGCGGATCCTATTGGCGATGAAATTCGTTCAATTCTTGATGGTCATATTTACCTAAGCCACAAACTAGCAGGGCGTGGTCATTATCCCGCTATTGATATTTTACATAGCATTAGCCGTGTTTTCCCTAAAGTGACATCTTCGACACAAAGAACAGAGGCCGCAGATGCACGAGAAATGTTGGGTAAACTCGAACAACTGCAACTTTATTTGGATTTAGGTGAATACAAAGAGGGCGAAAACCTTGAGAACGACAGAGTATTGGCGAAAAAAACAGATATTGAGCAGTTTTTAAAACAGGGCATGGAAGAACCTTGTTGTTTTGAAGATACCTTAAAACAGCTGAATAAACTCGTGTCATGAGTGTCAAAAATTTATTGCTTCTGACACAACGGCGCTTAGATAAAGCGCGACAAGAGCAAAGTAAATTAGCGTTTGCCATTTCTGAGTTACAACAAAAGTCATCGAGTATTTCTGAGCGTATTAAAACGTTATCAGTGCAAGTTATGTTGTATGAAAAAGCCCAAGAATTAAAACCGATTGAATTTTGGGAACGGCAAAGATTGAAAGCTGCGATATTGGCAAATATAGCTCAGCTAGAACATCAAATTGACACTATTTCGATACAAATAGAGAAGTATCAACAATTAGTGGAGCAAATAAGAAGGCAGGCTCTTTTATTGCACAGTAAGTGTGAAAAATTCCAAAAATATCTTAAACAGAAACGTCTTGAACGATGCTTAAAATTAGAACGTCAACAGGAAAATGAAATAGAGGAATTATTTATTCATGTCAGTCATTAAATCTTCTTCGAAGGAGAGACTAATTAGTGCCACGCCAGAGTTAGCTGGGCAGATGGCGAATCATCATAAAGATGATAAAACGCCTCATAATGATGGTAATTCTGAGCATAGTTATCAAAAGTTAGTAAAAAAGGTTGCAGATATTTTAGTACAAAAAAATATTGTGAAAACTAAAAACCCGCTTAGTTCTAGTGCAAAGGTTCAAGAGAAGACACTTAATTGTTCCCAGTTGACTGGGGTGTTAGAGGGCTCATCCGCGGCACTACATTTTCCCGCAGAGGTTATGCCGCATACGATGCCAGTGGTAGTGCCTTTTGTAGGTGATGTATCTTTAAGTCATGTTACGGAGCCGCTTCAAAGCGAGTTGCCATTAGAATTCACTGATGAAGCGTTGGTCGGTGATATACAAGAAATACCAATGGATGACGAACTGTTCGATGAAGACATTCCTTTACTTAATATGGGGGGGGCTCCAATGGTCATTATTCCTCATAAAGAGGTTATCCAACAACGTAATAGTTTATTGAATACATCAGCCAGCATGGCAGGAAATCAGCAAGAGCAACCAATTGCCAGTGAGTTTGAAA
Organism: Providencia sp. PROV129; assembly: GCF_028482245.1. Taxonomy (NCBI): domain Bacteria; kingdom Pseudomonadati; phylum Pseudomonadota; class Gammaproteobacteria; order Enterobacterales; family Morganellaceae; genus Providencia; species Providencia sp. PROV129. The sequence goes on along the minus strand of NZ_JAMPQD010000011.1, from coordinate 194,657 downwards.
ATGACAATATGATTGAATCACCTCTACAGAATAAAGTGTCACAACATTCTGTTTTAACACCAAAAATGGTTGAACAAGAATTCAAGCAAATTGCAAAACCGGATGCTGAGGTCAATGTAAATCAAGTCTCAGAAAATTTACTGGAATCAGTCATGTCCACTGATCATTTTATGCAAAACCTGACGAAAAATGAGAAAAGACCGTCCATTTTACATGAGAGCTCGAATAATGTTGACGATATGATAGTGCGAAATGGTCTGGCGTCGTCAGAAGTGGGAACGTTGTTATCATCTCAGTCTCAGGTTCAAGAGCAGCCAGTATCACTGACAAAAGATCTCTCAGCTGTGGTACGGCATATTGAACAAGGGATAGAACACAATGATCTCAATTATCGCTTTCAATACAGCCATAATTTACCAAAGACATTAACTTATACTTTCCAAAAATGGAACAATTCGCCATCAGTAACCTTTGAATTGGCAACAAAAACTGAGCTTATCGCATCGACATCGAGTGGGGAAATGCAATCAGCTTTGCAAGACAATAAACATTTATTAGGTAGCGAGAAACATATTTATTTTCGTCAAGAGCAAGACGAACGTAGACAACAGCAAGGACAGCAACAAGAACAAGAACAACAAGAAGAAGATTAATGATGTTGAAAATTCGACGAATTAGCCAGCTAGAAAAACAATTGAAAACGTGGCAGCAGCAATATCAAGTTGATGTTGTTAACCTCAGTATGCAGCCAGAGCAACGTTATTTTAACGTGCGCTTACAGGGTGAGATGGAATATGTTGATGTGCGGGTGAATGCTGAAGATTGGTGCCGGCATCGCTGGCCTGATTTATCTCATTATGCATGGAGCTCGCTGAGTATGGACACATTATGCGATATATTTGTGTATGAAACTCAGGATAAACAATTTTTTGATAACCAATTTGTTTACCACTCGATTGATATTATAGAACGTGACGATATTCAATCGTATTGTTTATCCGTAAAAGAAAATACGCTTGGAAATGTATTATTTTCTGCCCCATTTGAAGGTTTGGCTGTTCGTGAGAAAAATAACTACGCGCTAAGAAATATCGTATTAACTGCTGATTGGGTTTTAGGATATAGCTACATAAGCCTCTCGTTATTGCGTTCATTAGCACTAGGAGATGCACTCTATATTCAACAGCTACAATTGAAAATGGCAATTGCTGGGCGTGAATTTGCTCAGTTTCAAAAACAAGAAGAAGGCTTATTTATGATTGAAGAAATTTTATCACCAGAAGAAGGTATTGAACATTCTTCGGATGAGAACTATCAGACTGAAACTGAAAATTCATTTAATTTAGCAGATATGAGTATTAAATTAACATTTGTCTTAGGCCATAGTGAGATCCCTCTTACAGAGCTTAATGATATTCAATTGGGTTCTATTTTTTCTATTGGAAAAAATAAAGAACGAGAAGTTAAAGTTTATGCAAATAAGCAATTAGTTGCAGAAGGAGAGCTTATTTATTTAGGTGATGAAAATGAATTAGGTTTGGAGATCACTCGCATAATTAGTTTAGGTGATAAAAGAGTTTAATATGCCAACGGTTCCACAAGAAATTCCATTATTAGCAATAATTGCATTTTCAACACTATTACCTTTTATTATTGCTGCGGGTACCTGCTATTTAAAAATTTCCATTGTATTAATCATGGTGCGTAATGCGATGGGGGTACAACAAGTCCCCTCAACGATGGTATTAAATGCCATTGCATTATTATTATCGATTTTTGTCATGATGCCTGTTCTCCAGGATGTGAACAGTTATATGCGTCAAGAGAGTGTTGATTTTAGTAATGTTGAATCTATTGACCATTTTGTTGACGATGGATTAGGGCGTTATAAAGATTATTTGCAAAAATATTCCGAACCACAATTAGTCACATTTTTTGAATCTCTGCAACAAGGACGCAGTGAAGCTGAGATCAGCGAGGAAACAACAACTGCGACATTATTCTCTTTATTACCTGCATATGCATTGAGTGAGATTAAGTCCGCATTTGAAATTGGCTTTTATATTTATTTACCCTTTGTTGTTATTGATTTAGTGATTTCCAGTATTTTACTTGCATTGGGAATGATGATGATGAGCCCTGTCACAATCTCCATTCCAGTGAAATTAATCTTATTTGTTGCTATTGATGGATGGGCATTAATTTCTAAAGGGCTAGTTATGCAATATATTGAACTAGCACAACATTGACGTGGAATATTGATATGGATGAAATTGTATATATCAGCAATAAGGCAATGTTATTAATTGTTATTTTATCAGCGATCCCTGTCATTGTTGCTACAGTGGTCGGGTTATTAGTCGGGTTAATACAAACAGTAACTCAATTACAGGAGCAAACACTCCCTTTCGGAATTAAGTTATTAGCAGTATTTGGCTCATTATTCATGATTTCAGGTTGGCTAGCAGATAAAGTTATAAATTATGCTATCGAAGCTATCACCACGGCCATACCTACTATAGGGTTGTTTTAATGAGCCAAGAATTAGTTTCACTGGCTTCTTATTTATTTTTTTTGTTTCAGCAAGAGTTAGCCAAGTTAGCATTGGGTTGGCTGCGAATAGCGCCAGTGATGTTCTTTCTGCCTTTTCTGAGTAATAAGTTATTAAATAGCACTATCATCAAAAACTGTGTAGTGGTCTACATTATATTGGGCTTGTGGCCATTTTTTGCAAATGCCAATATCCAATGGGAGCAGACAGGGCTGGCCGAGATTTTTTTGTATGAAATTGTTATCGGTCTAGTTCTGGCTTTTATCCTTGGTCTGCCATTTATGATAGCTAATATTGTGGGAGAATTAATTGATACTCAACGTGGGGAAACGATCAGCAGTATTGTGGATCCTGCGAGTGGAACGGAAGCTTCTGAACTAGCTGTATTCTTAAGTTACATTGTCTGTATGATATTTTTAGCGCAAGGCGGGATGTATCAGCTTTCCACTATTTTCGCACAAAGCTACTATTTATTACCAGTAGGACAAGGATTCTCTCATTTTAACAGCTTACCTTTAGGCACCTGGCTAAACAGTATGGTAGTTAAAGGCGTTATATTGGCAGCTCCTATTATTGTCACTTTATTTATCAGCGAAATGGCTCTTGGGTTGTATTCTCGATTTTGCCCACAATTAAATGCATTTTCATTGTCATTAGCAATAAAATCAATAATTGCATTTATTGTTCTTCTGTTGTATTTCCAAAATGAAGTTCCAGACATTTTAGTTAATATGATTTCACTATCACCATTAAAAGATATTTTTATTTCTAGTTAGATTTAGTTGGATAACCATGGCGGAAAAAACAGAAAAGCCTACAGATAAAAAAATAAAAGATTCAGCGAAGAAAGGACAAAGTTATAAAAGTAAGGATTCAGTTGCCGCAATTGTATTGTTTTTCAGTGCATTTGTTTTAGGAGGAGGAACAAGTTTAGGTGATTTAGCTGTGCTGATGAAAAAAATATTTCAATCACCTAAGGATATAAATATTGATACTCTACTTTGGGAGTTTTTTCAGATTTTTATTGGTGTCTTATTACCTGTTTTATTAGTTTGTTTTTTAACTGGAACCATTATTTCATTATTACAAAGTCGTTTCAGATTAGCGACAGAAGCAATAAAGCTTGATCTTGGAAAACTAAACCCAATCGCGGGATTAAAAAAAATATTTTCTTTAAATTCACTGAAGGAACTTGTAAAGGCAATATTATATTTGATTGTATTTATGACTTCCGCGGTAGCCTTTTTTTATCTTTGGCGGCACGATATTTTTATGCTTTATCGTGCCGTAATTGACGGCGTTATTCAACAATGGGTTAATTTATCAACGACGTTTGTTATGGTGTTTCTAGCGGTGGCATTATTAATTATTTTGGTTGATATGATCACTGAGTTTTTTCTCTTTATTAAAAACTTAAAGATGGAGAAGCAAGAGGTTAAAAAAGAATACAAAGACAATGAAGGTGACCCGCAAATAAAAAGTGCACGCAGAGGTTTGCATCAAGAACTGTTATCTGAAGATGTCAAGTCAAGTGTTCGTAAGTCTACATTCGTTATGGCTAACCCAACACATATTGCAATGCTAATTTATTACGATGCAGATATTGCTCCGTTACCTTTGCTATATTTTAAGAGTAAGGGAGCTCAAGCTAAGGCCATTATTCAATATGCTGAAAAAGAGGGGGTCCCTGTTGTCCGTGATATTCCACTAGCACGAAAAATTTGGCGAACATATAAAAATGATAGTTTCATTGATGATAGTGGTTTAGAGGAGATCATGTTAATTATCTCATGGTTAATTAGAGTTGAGCTAACTAAAATGGGAATTGAAGTTGATGATGATGTAATCGAATTAATTAATAGTGGGAAGTTTTAATTAGATATTTTCGTCATACTGCAAGTGACAGCATCGCCGACTGAAATCATTCGAATTGAACATTTAACGGTATCTCGGATTATTTAGAGTATAGATTCGGTGAATGTGAAATTCAAATAAATAGAGTAAATCGTTTTTTTAAAGAAATGGATTAATTGATTGATTATGATGCGGATATATAACCGCATCATATATTAAATATTAATGCAAAAAGGTAAATTTATGGTTAATACACAAAATGAAAATGTTCCATCGATTGATATGGAAGACTTACTGGGAAATATTACAACTGCATTAATGGATGGTGCAACTTATAAAGATATTCATGGTATACCTCAAAGTACAATGGATGGAATTTATGCATACGCTTATGAGTTTTATCAACAAGGTAAATTAAAAGAAGCGGAAACCTTCTTTCGATTTTTAAGCATTTATGATTTCTATAATACAGATTATGTCATGGGATTAGCTGCTGTCTATCAATTAACGAAACGCTATGAAAAAGCCACAGAGCTATATGCATTAGCATTTGTTTTAGCAAAAAATGATTACAGGCCGCTATTTCATGCAGGGCAATGTAATTTAATGTTGAAAAAAAGTAGTGCTGCAATTCATTGTTTTGAAAGTGTTTGTGAGAATGGTAACGATTTTGAATTACAAGAAAAATCACAAGCCTATTTAAATGCATTAAAGAAAAATGTGGAAAAATAATTAAAGATTAGCCGAGTCTGAAATGAGTTAAGGAGAGTTTATGGTTGATATTACGGGCCTTGGTAATAGTGAACGAATAAAAAATATTCATACTTTTTTACAAGGAAGTAACCCATTAGGGATAAGCGAAGATAGCGTAAAAGCGGTATTAGCGTTAGAAGAAGCTTGTGCTGATATGGCATCAGTAGAGCAAATGAAAAGTCAGCGAAATGAAAATATTCCTAAATTATTAAAGCCAAGGATGATGGCTATGAAAATGAGCCCTCAAACGAAAGGTGCACAGCAAGATAAAGGATTTAATTCTACAGCACTATTAATTGAATCATTTTCAACGCTTCGTCAATTATTACATGAAGGCAATTTAAGTGAACTGAAGAGTCGTTTGCAATTATTAAATATAGAATCAGATTCTATACGAAATAAAGGCAATGAATTACTTGATGTTTTCTCTGAATCCGTACAACAAGCATCGGATATGACGAATGAAATGGAGAACAGTAAGCAGAAATTAAATGCAGCAAAAACACAAAAAAATGAACTAGATAATAAAAAAGATATTTATACGCAATCTATTGAGAGTAATAAAGAAAGCTTAGCTAATACTCAAAATGAATTAGCGAAGAATGAAGCAATATTAACTCAGCTTGATGCTTTAGAGCGACCGATTACCGAAGAAACACATGAAAATAAGGTGTTGGTAGAAGCAAATATTGCCAAATTAAATATAAAAATTAATCAGTTAGGTAATGAGAGAAAAGAGTTAGATGAGAAACTTTCTCTATTAAGTAACAGTGAAAGTACACTAATAAGCGAAATTAATACGCTACAGAATGATTTCGAGATCCTGCTGGATAAAGCCACTGAATTAGCAAAAATTTCTGATGATAATCGCCAACAGCTTAGTCAATTTATAGAAAGTGCACCTAGAAAAGCTCAGGTTGATGACGGTGAAAAATGGGAAAACACACTAGCAGTATTAACCTTATTAACCGCTCAGCTTAAAAAAGCGATGAATGAAGATTCAATTCGGAATATGAAAGAGCAGGAAGAGGTTATGAGCGTTATGAGTGAAGCATCTCGTAAAGATTCCGATAAAAAAGCGAAAGAAGCCGAAGAAGCCCAGCGTAAAGCGGATGAAGCCAACAAAGCCGCATCTTGTGCGAGCAAGATTTTGAGTTACGTTATGCTCGCGGTATCTGTCGTTGCAACGGTGGCTACATTTGGTGCGGCTGCGCCTTTAACGCTTGCGGTTGCAGCTATAGGGATCGCTATTGCTGTTGCAGATATTGTTTTAGAAGAAACGGGACAAAGTAGTCTGATGCAGATGCTAGCAACAGAGATCTCCAATGCTGTCACCGATATGTTGATCTCCTTTGGTGTTCCCGAGGAAAAAGCCAAGCAAATAGGCAGTATCGTTGGAATGGTTGTCGCAGCAATTGCTTTTTTAGTGCTTTCATTAGCATCGATGTCATCGTTTGTGAAAAACATCGCCAGTATTGCCACCAAAGCGGTAAAAATGCTTGCTAAAAATGCAGGTAAGTTGTTGAAAACGGTTATTAAGTCTATGCCTAATAGCTTGACAAATGCATTAGGTAAGGTTGCGAATAGTGCCAGTAAAGTTGGGAAATCCACGGATGATATGGTGGTACTCACTAAATTTACCAAATTGGCTGACAATATTGATGACTTACAACAGACAGTAAAAACCACAGCGAAGATAGCGCAAAAAGCGGATGACATGAAAGATATCGCTAAAGCGGTGGATAAGACTGCGGCCTCTATTAAAACGCAAAGTTCCACGATGGCTTGCCTTGAAGTTGGAATGAAGGGCACTGGAGCGGCTTTGACTGTTACGAATACAGCAGTAACTGGGGGGCTAAATTTACATGCAGCCGCACAAATACGTGATATGAAAGAAATGCTTGCGGGCATGATGCTAAATAGTGAAACCATTCAGGCGCTAGATGAATTACTGAAAAGTTTACTGAAATCCATGTCTCAGAATTATGAGCAATTTGAGGAGATGTTCAGCGGAATGCTGACGTCATTAAACCAATCCGGTCAGGCTAAAGCAAATACATTGAAAGCCGCTAGTTTTGCATAATTAATATAGGAATTTATTAAATGAGTTTTAATATTCAATCAGAATTAAGTAAACCAATTTTATGCCATAAGCCCGCGAACCTTGGTGGAGTCTCCTCTACAATTAATAGCGATGTGAAGGCTGGGACAGGCCAGCCATGTCAAAATGTACAATTAAAAGATGTACCTATGATGGCATCGGGGTCTGAGATAGTAATGGATAAGCCATCACTAAAGGCATCTCAGTTTCCAATTCATGATGAGCAGATGTTCGCGGAACTTTCAGTATTAACTGATTCAGATAAGCTAATTGTATTGAACGATCTTAATACATTTAAAACGCTTACAACGGAAAATATACAACAAGCAATAGGGAAAGTATTAACTGAGGAAAAGAGCCATATTGACCAATTAATGGGAGAGGCTCAGTTGCCAGATGAAGCTGATTTAAAACAAATGTCTCAGGCTATTCAAGTACTGATTGGGAGTAGCTTCTTTAAAGACCTATCTTCAGAGCGTGTCGATGGGCGTGAGGTTAAAAATGACGAACCATCTATTGATGGCATACGAAAAGATACGTTTGTTGGCATCATTAGTAGCGATTTGATGATGGAGTTAACGAAGATCATTCGTCAGGTCATGAGGGAGATTAATATATCAGACCGTCGGATCAGCGCAGATTTTTTGCAATTAAATGCAAAAATGGTACAAGCTTCAGCTGATGCGACTATTCGTGAAGGGAAAGAAATGTTTAAAGGGGCTTTGATGGGCTTCTTTACTTCTCTTGCAATTACCGCCGCAGGAACCGCTTTTCAAGCCAGAGGCCTTCGCCAGCAACACCAGTCTATTAAAAATAATCTTATTCCAGGGAATAAAAATCTGACAGGCGCCGATAAGCTATCAGGATTAACTAGCAAAATTGGTGCGAATTCACCGAAGTCTAATATTTTGAGCGTGTCTGGTAAAGATGGTTCAACCGTGAGGTTGAATAATCAAGCGACGCAGAATCAAAAGAATATTGCTAATCAAAAAACGGCAGAAGCGGGACAGCGTACGAAAGATTTAGGGTTATCTGAGCATGAGCAGCACGAGAAAATCATGAATAAATCCCGTGTACAAATGGGTATGGCTGAACAAGCTTCTCGTTTGTCTGATAATGCGGGCCAGTTAGCCACCTCAGGCAATCAAGTGAATGTTAAAGCGGAAGAAGCGAATAAAAGTATCGCTCAATCAGTGGCTGATATTGCCCGGACGATTTCGGCAGATAAAGATAAGCAAGTGGATAAAAGCCAAGATTTAGTGAAGCAAATGCAGGAACATTTACGCGAAATACGTGAGAGTACTTTAAGGTCGTTTCAAAGTGTGGTGAGGGGGTAAATTATGAATATTATTTCTTCTGCTCAGATAGATAGACATCCTAACCTCCAACGACCGGAAGGAGGAGCACCGTTAGAATCAAACCATCATTTACTTGATGGTGGGGATATTGTAGTTAATGAATCACTGATGCCTCACGAGCAAGCCCTTGATTTATTTAGGCAGATGCAATATGAAATACCTGATGTTGTCTATCAGCAAGCACCTCAAAATGATACCCCTGAAAATATAAAATTTAGGGCAAAAACTTTATTGCGGGAAAGTAAAAGGGTGAATGATGAGTATGAGGAAGCCAGAGCACTAAGCCGTACTAAAGATGTTGATGGCAGACCTCATATTGATGGCTTAAAAGGTAACATTATAAATGTTCACTACTATCAAGAATTATATGGGGAATTAGTTAAAAAAGCCACGGAATATATGCAAGATATGAATACAGCATTGGGTTCAATGAGTAGCCATATTAAGGCAGGGAGCGATAATAAAATTTACTTTGAACCTGGAGATTTTGTAGAGGCAGTAGATAAAATTTTATCCAAATATACAAATCAAGAGTATCTTGGAGGTAGTCATAACGATTATTTTAATGGATGGGATGTTCCTTATGAAAAAACTAACCCATTTCTAGAACTAGAATATAGTGACAAGGCCTTTTATTTTTGGGTAAAAAAGCTGGACAAACAAGGTTTTGATGTTAGGCAAAACGGAAATAAGTTATGTATATATCCAGACTTAAAACATATTATGGCAATTTATCAATTTGTTTCAGATTCTAAGGCCCCTTGGTCGGGGGGTAATATTTCTTCGCAAGAATTCCAAAGTTTACAATCTGCCATAGATAGCGAGAAAAATGGAATTAATAGCTCAGTGTCACGTTTATTAGAAACATTCCGACAAGATAATAGCCATTTCGAAACGTTAACACAATTGCTCATTCAATTATATAAAGACTTACAACAATATAATAATGGGTATCTTAACATATAATTTTTAGTCTTAAATTGCGTCATATATTAATTCTATTTTTAATATATGACGCTGCATCAGAAAGGTTTTATATGACAAATATAAATAATGCCCTGAAATCCTCGGCTATTACGGATCCATCATTAATACTCCTGCAGGATAATAAATCTGGGGGAATTTCTAATAATATGATGTCCGTGAATAATTTAGGAGGGGGTAATGGCTTTCCAATCAAGAATCATTCCATTGAGAAAAATATTGATATCTCTGGTGATAGCCATGAACTTCACGTTAATAATCAAGAGAAGCAAGCTCAATCTATCGCGTCATTATTTGTTGAGAACAATATCGATATCAAACCTGAGATGATATTAAAAACCATGAAGTTAGGGCATGGTGGTAGCTTGCAAGGCCAAGAATTACAATATCGCCCAGAGAATACGTTAATTGTATTGACGTTACTCGACAAAGATAGTGTTTCAGTGGATTTATTATCCAGTGCAGCAAAATTAATTAAACATGCAGATTCAGGTAGTAAAGATAATGATTTTAAAAAAGTGTTGAATGAATATCAGTCTGCATTCGATAAAAAAATTAATAATCAAGTATCCAGTTTGGGCGAAGATGCTTTTGAGCAGTTGATACAGCGCTTCGAAGACAAATATGTTACGCCTGCAATTAAAGAAAAACTTCAGAATTATATAGCAGAAGATGTCATTGATAGTTTGCCAATTAATGATTTTTTAGTTGATGAGCTTAATGACCAAAAAAAACAAATAATGGTTGAGGCAAAAAACCAGCTACAACAACATAAAACGGGTAGTTCGGTAGACAGGTTTCAACAGCTAAATAATATATTTGGGGCGCTAGAGCAGAAAATAGAAATAATTAGAGAAATAAATATATCAATAAAAACTGAAAACCACACTGATAGCTCTCAGCCAACATTGCCAGCGATGAGGACTCAGTCAGAAGATGTTGTGGATGGTAGTGACCAACCTACTATGCTGTCAAAGGCCGCTTCGCCTTCTGAATCAAGGCCAATAATAACTAATTATTACACGACTAATAATTATAATATGCCAAAGGATATCGTTACGATTAGGAATACTGAAGCGGACGGCACTTACAGTGATAATAATAAGCCAGAGAGGCAGGTATCAGAAAGTGTAAATCATCAAAGTGATGCAGCAATGAATGATGTCACGAAACCAATCACAAGATCCAATAGATCATTAGATATTCAGGGAATAAATAATGATCAGTCTACGGTAAGAAATGACAATGAGCCAAAAGAAGCGCCTTCAGTTACTCAAGATTTGCATCAAAAAACGTTGAGTAGTTCGCGCTTTCCATCTGGAGAGCTTAAAGAGACGCAATCACCGTCTTTAACCGCTAAGTCGTCTTTGGATATTAATGGCTTTTTACCAAAAGGTATTGTGCCAACTAACCGCTTTGAATTGGTTGAAACGGTAGATACTGTTACAGGAAAAACGAAAAAGACTTGGCAGCCAATAGGTGAGGAAAGAAAGACGGTCACGCTAACCACTCAAGGTGCACTAACTCGTAATCAGGCAGAAAAAGAGCATTATGCAAATGAGCCAATTGTGCCGAGCGGTGAGAAAATGGGGATCCCAAATAACGTTAATGGATTTAGTAACCGCTTTAAGCCTATAGAAGTGACTGATGAGGCGACAGGAAAGACGCGAAAAACATGGCAATTATCCGATGATAAAACGAGCCAATCAGTCACTTTGACAGAAATGGGGGCTTTGACTCGTAATCAAGCTGAAAAAGAACGTTATGACGATAATGCGTCTCCTCTTGCAAAAGGTTAATGGGTTAAATGACAGTACAAAATATCTCCTCCGAGCAGTGGGTCACTGATCAAATCAAAGAAATTCGCACTTTTTCCGGGATCACGAAGCCTTTTTCTATGGACTCTGCTTTAATCAGTGACTTGCATATAGATTCTTTGGAAATGTTAGAGTTAATTACCGCGATTGAGCAGCATACTGCAACCCCGCTCAGAGATGATGTATGGATGAAATGGTATCGATTACAAGATATTGCGGATTATATTTCAACGGTATTAAGCTTTACGAATAACTAATCATTATTCAGAGTGCCTTATATCCCCACTCTTAATGGTGGCGATATAAGGCACTGTCTTTGGTGGAATGCCCGATGAAAAATGTCGTCAGATAAGTGGTTAAAGTAAAAAACTTATCCTTGAACGATATGGGTTCCTGTTTCACCACGTAAGGCTTCAGGGAGCTTTTCAGGAGTAGTTATGATCACGCGCTTCCCACCATTGGCAATAAAGGAGAGGCTGGCTTCAATTTTAGGTAACATGCTGCCCGCAGGAAAATGGCCTTCTTCCATATAGCGTTGCATATCGCTAGTGGCGGTTTCACCAAGCGCTTTTTGTTCTGGCTTACCGAAGTGAATACACACTTTTTCGACACCGGTGGTGATAATTAAGATATCGGCATTCAGCTCTTTGGCAAGCAAAGTGGTGGATAAATCTTTATCAATCACCGCATCAACACTTTGATATCCGCCATTGCCATTATCAATAACAGGAATGCCACCACCGCCAGCTGCGACAACCACATAATCATGCTCGGTTAAGGTACGAATAGCTTTCGACTCAACGACACGCTTGGGTTCTGGAGAGGCTACCACACGGCGATAACCACGACCTGAATCCTCAACAAAATGCCAGTTTGGGTTAGCTTGTTGCAATTCATTCGCTTGTTGCTCAGTAAAGAACGCCCCAATTGGCTTGGTTGGATTGTTGAAGTTCGGGTCGTTTTTATCCACTTCAACTTGAGTAACTACAGTAATCGCTTGGCGGTTATGACGCTTCGCTAATACGTTAGTGAGTGCTTGCTGAACTAAATAGCCGATACCGCCTTGGGTATCCGCTACACAGTTAGCGAGAGGGGTTAATGGTAAACCCTCTGCTTCATGCGCAATCTCTGAACGGCGCAAATCAAGCCCAACCTGCGGTCCATTTCCATGAGTCAAAACAATGTTGTAGTCGCCTTCAAGCATGTCACTAATATGCAGCGCCACTTCTTGAACGGCTTTTTCTTGAGCTTCGATAGACTGGCTGTTGTTATCTTTGATAATACTGTTGCCCCCGATGGCAACAACCACGAGTTCTTTCATTGTTAATATTTCCTGATACAGAGAGTTCGGATAGTAGGTGTACAGCGCACACCTACTAGGCAAGGTTGGCTGCATTACACTGACTTGCTGAGCTTCTCAGACTTTTCAGCTTGTTGTTCTTCAACCGATTTACGGCTATCTAAAAAATGCTTGAGTACAAATAAAGCCGCCATCATGAGGTAAGCGTAAACAAACATCAAGGTTGAACCCGTTGCAATTCCTACCGCTGGGGAGTGAATAATTCCAAAGAATACTAATATTGCACCTGCAGCTGCGGCAATCGCACCACGTAATGGTTGATTGAGGATGGCGAAGATAGCAATACAACCCCACAACATACTCGCTAATGGTGCGCCGTTACCTAAATGAACAAGTCCTTGGTAATAAACGCCTTTATGTAATAGAACTTCAGTACCAATCGCACTTGCAGAGGTGCCTGCAGCTCCCATCACACTGTTCACCATGGTAAGTGCCCAGTTGGCAATCCATGGGAACAAACAGATAAAGATGACAGGGACTTCCACTTTTGGCGTTTCTCGCACCACCTGGTTAGCAGTAACAACCCCAATAAACACCAGAATTGGCACGATAGCGGTCATTGGGATGATAGCTAACATAAATGCACCAATACCGAATAATGGCACGATAAACATGGTGATACCGGATGCTAAGGTATAGCCCACGCTTGCGCCCATTGCTTTCCAACCTGCGTGGCCCACGTAAACAGTGACAGGGAATGGGTTACCCATAAAGCAACCAACTGTGGAAGATAAACCGTTCGCTAACATGACTTTACGTGTGTTGTATTCATCACCTGCGGCGTGCGCACTTTCAATGTTTTCAAGGTCAAAGATATAGTTTGCTAAGCCCAATGGTACCGCAGATGCTAAGTATGGCAGCGCGTGTGGTAAGCCTTGGAAGAAGCTATCAATGTGGATACCAGGAGGGTTAAAACCAAATGACGCCATAGAATCTTTAATTGCTTCGGCACTTTGTAAGCCAGAAACCCATGCCAATACGGTACCTGCGATCAACAGCAGCAAACCTGTTGGAACGCGAGCAAAGATAGGCTTTTTACCGAACCAGTTAATGAAGATTAACAGTAAAACCACAAAAGAAACGGTCGGTGCTTCAAATGCTTGCAGCATTGGGTTCATCGCCAGAAGCAGTAAACCTAAGCCAGACAAACAAGATAACAGCACGGTACGTGGGATCATCTTACGGATGGTTTCACCTAAGAATGAACCACCGACTAAAATCATCGATTCTACAAAACACCAAACCAAGGCGATTTGAATGGCAAACTCGGCATTCTGCGTGGTTTGGTACACGGGCATAATAACTAAGAACGTCACGGTGAAGATGGACGGCGCACTTGGGCCAGAAGGCAGTGCGGTCACATCATTACGACCCGTTTGTTTGATCATTTGCTGACCAAAGTAGGCATAACTGATGCTGGCGAGTAAAACGGCGAAGCCAAAAGCGGGAGCGATGCGGCCGTAAACAATTTCGGATGGGATCCCAACGACGAAAATTAATAAGCCCATCATGGTGAGGAGGTTGGTTAAGTTATTGGTCATTAGGCCAAAATAGGCGGCTAAATCCCCACGTTTCCATTTGATGTTAAGTATACTCATTTTAAGTATTCCCCTGTATACCCGTCATTACCCTTCATACTTTAAGCTGCAACTGCGTTGGCTGCTCTCGGCTACTCAGGTCACATACTGATGTATGCTCCCTGAGATATCCTTGCTTGCCGCCTTGTTGCAACTTAAATTACTTTGGGTAATAGCTTACTTATTTTAAGTCGCAACTGAGTTGGTTTTATTTCACTTTGGTATGCTAATAACTTGGGTATTGATGTTTTATTATTGCCCGACTTTAGTCGGGCGTTATTTTTTATTACTGGAAACTAAGCGTATTTCTGTGCGTAGGCCAACATGGCTTTTTCAAAGCAATCAAACGGCGGGTGAACGATACCTGCGCCAATCATGCCGATACCTGCATCTTTATGGGCAATTGCTGTATTGATGACAGGTAAAATACCGCTAGCTGAAACTTTCGTAATATCAATGGCGGTTGGGATCCCCATAAAGCCAAGTAATGGGATAGTCACATTCGGGTTTTCGCCTAATGTGATTTCGCGCATTTGACGAGAGAAATCCACCGCTTCTTCTACTGTACCGCCGACTAATGCGACGATTGCGGGGGCCGTTGCCATTGCAAAGCCGCCGATACCATAGGTTTCAGTGATTGCTGAGTCACCAATATCTAAACCTGAGTCTTCCGGTTTATAGCCCGCGAACATTGGACCGATAACTTGTTGTGAAGGCCCTGTGAACCATTGACCTGGTAATCCACTGATACGTAATCCAAACTCATAACCGTTACGCGCCATCGTCGTGACCACAGTGCTGTACTCAATGCCGTGTGCCGCATCCATTGACGCTTTACACATGGCCATCCATGTTGGGCCTGAGAAATAATCACTGCTTGCGACGAAATCAAACACGTCTTTTTGCTGTGCGACAGAGAAATCGGTTTGGATAATCCCAGTGGTTAGCGCTTGAATGAGCAATGTAGTACCCGCGTTATTACGGTTATGGCACTCATCCCCCATATGCAGCGCTTGTGCTAACATCAAACGCAGGTCAATTTCACCAACAATTTTCATGGCGTCGCGTAGCATTGGGCCCAAGACATCACGCATCCAATTTAAGCGGTCAATCACGCTTTGGTCGTTTGCACCCATGCGCAGAATTTTGGCCATTTGCTCACTCAGGTTCGTGAATGCGCGGTTACCATAAGTCTTGTTTTCAACGATATGCATAAACATCGATGCAGACGTCACTCCAGCCATGGAGCCCACACAATCGTGCTCATGGCACGGAGAGAAAATAATCTCACCTGATGCCGCAACGCGCTCAGCATCCGTTAAATCTTTCGCAAGGCCTTCAAAGACCAGAGCACCTGTTACCGCACCTTTCATTGCGCCGCACATGTTTTTCCACTCGACCGGCGGACCCGCATGTAAGATGGTGTTTTTGGTCATTCCTGGTACTACGTTAATCGCTTGGTCGTAGCCGATTAATACAGGTTGGGACTGAATAATACGTTCAAGAGCTTGCGCATTAGCCGCCGCAATTTTTTCTTGCAGCGCGGCATTACCTTCAATTTGGTCGAGGGCACGAATAACCGCAATATTGCCTTGTCCCGGAGGCGTCCAGTTTAAATGCGTGACAGGCACATGTTGTTTTTTCAGGTCATCACTGAACATCTCAATACCCACATTGATGACACTTAATGGTTGCTTAAATAATGTCGTCATTATGCATTCTCCCCTTTCCACACAAACTCACGTCCTAATAACCCAGTATTGGTGCTGCTGCTTGCCCAAATCACGCCTGCATCAGTCAGCATTTTGACCTGTGCATCCATATTTGGTGTGTCTTGGTCTGTACCTAGCACATATCCTAAAATTTCTAATTCACGGCCATCTTTCTTGGCGATATTTTTGGCTTCTTTGATAGCGTCAATCATTACGCCAACAGGGTCTTCGTGAGAACCAAAGCCAAGGACAAAGTCCATCATGATGACGCCAACTTCTGGGTCGCGGGCTTCTTGCAGTAAACGCTCAATACGGTTTGTTGGGTCGATCATTGGGTGTGGTTTACCATTGGTAAAGTCATCATCACCAAAGTCGAGGAACGTGTGGGCAATACTTTTGTTTAAATCTTTTAAGCGATATTCAGGGTTTGGCTGGATATTACTGTAAACATCGTCATATTTTTCCAGTGCCGCAAACATGGCTTCATCACACAGTGTACCGCCACAGAACAGGCCGCGAATGTATTTTTGCTCAGGTTTGAGTTTAGCTCGCACTTCATCGATTAATGGTAGGTTCAGTGGGTGCAGGTCTAAATCTTCTTTACGAATCCCTGTTAGCAGAACCGCTTTCAGTGCCGCCTCTTTGGTACCTTGAGCAAATGTCAGACCCGGTTTGTCGTCTGGGAGGGGTTGGCTACCTAAGAAACAGACAACAACAGGTTTGTGGCATTTCTCAGCCTGCTCCAGCACTTTTTTGGCAACCGCTGGTGCTGGTGGCTTAGAAATTAACGCGATAACTTTCGTTTCTTCATCCGCATCAAGCATCTTCAGGGCATCAATCATCATGATACCGCCGATTTTTTCACTTAAATCGCGACCGCCTGTACCGATTAATTGAGAGACGCCAGCGCCGAACTCATGGATACGCACGCTCAGCTCTTGGCTACCTGTACCCGATGCACCAATAATCCCAATACTGCCACGGCGTACATTGTTACCAAAGCACAGTGCGGTGCCATTGATAATCGCGGTTCCGCAGTCAGGGCCCATCATTAATAAGCCTTTTTTACTGGCAAGTTGTTTCAGAGCCAATTCATCTTCAATGGAGACGTTATCTGAGAACAACATGACGTTAAGGTCATTTTCTAACGCAATACGCGCTTCACGAGCAGCAAATTGCCCATTGACAGAAATCACCGCTAAGTTGGCATCTGGAATGTGTGTTTTCGCGGAATTGATAGTGGCGTATTTTGCTTCATGGGATCCGCCACCTTGATTTTTCTTATTAAATAATTCTTCGATAGCAATTAATGTTGCATCGTTGGCTTCATCACTTGGCCCTTTAATCACAATCATTAAATCGCCATTTTTGGCTTCTTCTAACTCAGCAGTTAATAACCCTAAATTACGCAGAACACCTTTATTCATCTCCGTTGCCATCGCGACAAAAGCTTGCTCAACATTATCGAGCTGATTGGCTTTAGTCGAAATAGACATCAGTGACACGGAATCAAAATAGGTATTTTTCTTTATGACAACTTTAGTCGACATGTCTTTCTCCGAAATAGTGAGTGAGATACAAAGCGTCGCGAAGGCCAAATAGCATGTCGCTGCCTGAACTCGACCCGATATTTAAAATCTCTAAAAATTGTGGATAAATATTTGTCTCTTGCGCATCAACTAATGATTGAATTAATTGCTGCATGTTTTCGCGATATTCTTGGTTTAAGGCCTTTTCTAACGTGATGGCGCTAATGGGGGTCGTTTGGCTTTTGCTTTGTGTTATTCCTTGATAAAACACAGGGAATAAAGCTGAAGCGGGGTGACCTTTTAATAACAAAAATGCCATTAACCCAACTAAATAATCATCACCAGAAGGCGTAAGCCCAATACCTAACCCAACAAATTGCTTAATAACCTTGGTAATACTTTGTTGGTCTTTGTTAATTAATGATTCAATTAGATTTAGACGTAATTGAACCAATTGTTTTGATACGGTTAGATAAAATAAGTTATCTCCCTGATAATTAAATAGAGAGCTTGAGTTATCCTGTAAAATAAAATCTAAACTTTTAATTTGGTTTGTTATATATAACAAATAGTTCTCGTTAATTAATTTTTTAGAATCAAAATTAATTTTTAATGGTTGCCAGTGTTTACATAAAGAAAACGAAATTGTGTAATTTTCACCAATATTCCATTCTTTATTTGAGAGATAAATAGGGTCTCCTGCTTTTAATTTTAAAACAGAAAAGTCAGTATTTATTAATCGGCAACTATTTGGTGCATTATCTAACGAAGAGCAAAGTAATGAATAAAGGGTATTCTCTACCGTAAAATTAATCGCTTTATTGAATACCTGCTCTACTTTTCCTAAAGACTGCGGCTGATGTAAAAGGTTGAGAAAATGGTTATCAGCCGTGAGCCCGTATAATATTTGCCGATGGGATATGGATGCGTTCACATGCCTCCTTATCTCTACTCGTCATACTTCAAGTTGCATGGGTGTTGACTGCACTGAGCTAGCCGAATCATATACTTATGTATGCTCATCGAACTATCTTCGCTTGTCGCCTACATGCAATTTGAATTATTTAGAGTATATGGTTTAGTTACGCGCCCGCGGCAACCAGTAGTTCAGCAATTTCGTGATAGCCTTTCTCACGTGCAAGTTCTAACGGTTTTTTGCCATATTTATCCGTCATATGCGGGTTTGCACCATGTTCTAATAGCAGCTTAACGATTTGCTGTTGCTTCTCGCCACCGTCATTTAATACGATAGCTTCAAGGAGCGGAGTCCAGCCCACAAAGTTGGTGTGGTTGACGTTAATTTCTGTTTTTTCGAGCAGTTCACGGACTATCTCAACGTGGCCTTTTTCACTTGCTGGCGTGATCCCCACACCACCAAAACGTGTTAATAAATCTAAATTTGGTTTTGCCGGTAACACTAGGCGTAATAATGTTAAGTCGTTATTCAAGCAGCTTAATAAAAATGGGTTAAAACATGTTTGGTCTTGTTTATCGATGTCTGCGCCTGCATTAATTAGAAAAGAAACACATTCATAATGTTTATTGAGACTTGCATTCACAATAGCGGTACGGCCTTGGCGGTTGGTTGTGTTGATATCCACACCTTTTTCAAGGCAACCTTTTAATAAATCTAATTGCCCTTTTTCAGCAGCGGTTAAAAATTCTTGAGAAAGTGTGCTGGCGGTCATTATTTTCCCCTTAGGTTGGCTTATTGATATTGCCAACATAGATAAAGACAATTTAAAGATTATTTATGATGGTTAGAGCATACCAATTGCGATTAATAAAAAGAATCCATTTAAATTTAATTCATCAATGGGAGGCTCTATTGTTGAATAAAATTCAATAATAAGCCTTTTTTGTGCGTGTACGCATTATTTTTCATCCTTTTTTGACGTTTTTTGCCTGTTTTTTACTCGTTTTTATCGATTATTTTTAATTAATAGAGAACGGTGAGACGTCATTATTCTGTTCTGTGACGTACATCAAATTGAAGGTTTTATGATTGTTAAATTTGTGATTAATTTGATCGCGATCAGGGTAAATGTTAATACTTGGTTTGGGTATTTAATTCAATAATATTAAGTATTTTGATTATTAATAGTCTCTCAGCTTTTGTGGTTAAAATGACAGCTTAAGACAAATGAGATTAAAACACTTCTTCTTGGCAATTATTCTGTTAAGCTATCAATAAATCGGTTGAAAAATAGCCTGGTTTTCAATCTATTGAATAATATTCACATAAAAAGCCAATTTGATTAAAATTAAAACACTTTGGGAAGGCGAGTATGAACTCAATTTTTACTGAAGAAAATTTATTGACCTACACTACCGCAGCTAAATTTGCGAGCTTCAGTAAAGCCGCAGAAGCATTAGGTATTACCACATCGGCCGTGAGTTATACTATTAAGCGTATTGAAACTTATTTGGATGTCGCGTTGTTTATACGTGATACTCGCAATATTGAATTAACGGAAGCGGGTTATTATTTTTATCGTAAGGCAACGGACTTACTGAATAACTTTCATTCCATTCAAAAAAGTATTTATTCTATTGAACAAGGTATTGAAGCGCGGGTGCGCATCTGTATTAACCAACTTTTATATACCCCTTACCATACGGCTAAGTTACTGCAAATATTAAAGAAACAATTTGCTACTTGCCAAATTACCGTGACTACCGAGGTGTATAACGGTGTATGGGATGCAATTATTAATAACCATGCAGATATTGCGATTGGCGCACCGGGGACATTAATGGATGGCGGAGGAATAGATTATACGGAAATAGGCGCGATTCATTGGCAGTTTGCCATTGCGGCAACACACCCACTCGCATTAATGCCAGAGCCGATTGCTGAAAGCCAGTTGCGTCTTTATCCAAATATCATGGTGGAAGATACCGCAGATACGATAAATAAACGAGTTGGATGGTTACTGCATGGGCAAGAAGCGATACAGGTGCCAGACTTTAATACCAAATGCCAGTGCCAAATATTGGGTGAGGGGATCGGATTTTTGCCAGACTATATGGTGAAAGAGCACGCTAAGAGTGGCCGATTAGTGGTCAAAAATATTCAAAACCCGCGGCAAGATTCTAATATGCTATTAGCCACACAGCATTCAGCAACAGGGCAAGTGACTCAGTGGATACGCAAATCATTCACGGAAAATGGGGTTTTAGCCGATCTTTACAGTGACTTGCTAAAACCTATTAGTGGGTAGGTAGGGGGTGTTTATCTTTGCCACGGATTTTCACCGCTAAAAGGTCAAAAACAATCCCAAAAATGGATGAATGTGTAAGTCGAGATTTGTGCTCAAAACTGTGCTTAAAGGCTGCCCTACGGTTCGATTAAAGCTCGTTTCACTCATTTGATGCTACGCGTTGAGAGGCCCTTGCCTAATTGACTAGGCGGCGACCCTCTCGCCTTGCCTAAAATGGCGTTAATTCGAATGAAAATTGACCATCAAAGATAAACAACCCCTAGTGCGTGGCAACCGCCAACGCTTTATTGATGGCATCGGGGATCACGCTTCCGTGGCTTTTACCCTCAAATAAAGTGAATTCACAGACTCGCTGATGGGTTTGAATTTCAGTGCACACTTGGCGGGGACTGATCCAACTTTTGCGGTTTTGGTAGTTTTGGACTTGTTCTGCCGTTAACTTGGACAAATCAGGGGTCTCTTCTAAGCCACCCAAAGTGACAAAAATAGGTGCTGTGACTTGTTTTTCAGTGAGTTTCGTTAGTTGCACCATTTCACCTTTCCCCCACCACAATGACGGACTTGCTGAAACATAGTACTGAAAATCATCGGGTTTTTGCTGATAAGCCATTAAGGTGAATAACCCACCAAATGAATGGCCGAATAAGGTTTGTTTTTTCTTATCAATAGGAAATTGTTGTTCAGCCCAAGGGCGCAGTGTTTGGCTTATAAACTGGTACAATGCAGGTGCTCCCCCACCATGGCTAAAGTCTTCCCCAGACACGGGCGGAGTATAGTCATAGGTGCGTAAAGCCTTTGGAAAGGCCTCATCAACGGGGTAACCGATGCCGATAATAATGGGTAGTGAGTCTTTATTGAGCGTTTCCACTGCGCGGTTGACGACTTTTGGATATAACCCATTTCCATCAAGCATATACAGTACAGGGCGCTTTGCCGTGACGTTATACGGCACGGCACTGTAGATGCGTAGTGCTCGGTCGCCATAAGCCATATCCGTCTGTTTAATATCGTAAAATTGTGCGACGTTATCATCTAAAGGCGGAATACTTTGGCTAGGGCGAGCAATGGCATTACTGGCGATACAGAGCAATAAGCTAGCGGTGAATAATTTGTTCATATACTCGTCATCCTTCAAGCTGCATGGTTGTTGACTACGCTCGGCTACCCGAATCACATACTTTTGTATGCTCATCGGGATATCTTCTCTTGTCGCCTACATGCAACTTGAATGATTTAGAGTCTCGAATAGGTAGCCTACAAAAATTAAAATTAGAAACTGACGTTAATGTTCGCCCAATAACGGCGTCCATCTTCCACATCCCAGTTTCCATCTACTTTATCAATTTTAGGGCCTTTTTCATTACCAATATTGAGCACCGCAAAGTTCAACTTGGTATTTTTTAATACTTGATAAGTTGCGCCCACATCCATGGTGGTATAGCCGCTACGGTAACGAGGAACTTTTGAACCGTTGCGCTGTGCTGCCCATACTTGTTCACCAGTATATTGTGCACGCGTATACAAATTGAGATCTTCGTTAAACTGCCAATCTAATTTCGCATTAGCCATATGTTTTGGTGTTTTATCCAATGGATAGCCTTTAAGTGAAATACCATTACCGAGTTTTTCATCATCACTTTTACGCTCTGAATCAGTGTAGGTGTAGTTGGCGCTGAATTTCCAGTCTTTAGCAATTGGAATACCTGTTGCGATTTCAACTCCTTTAACATTTGCCTTACCGACATTGTCATAAGTATAGAGATTTAGGTTTGAAAGCGGGTCTGGATTGCCAGTGTTATAGCTGGTTAACTTGTTTTTAAAGTCAGTATTAAATAGGGTCAGGCTGGCATCAAAGCCCGACTCATGGTTATAGGCAATGCTGATTTCTTCACTAACGCTTTTTTCAGGTTTTAGGTCTGGATTACCATAAATAATCCCATTTCCACCTTCTGTAGAGGTGCCATAACCTTTACTGACCTCACGTAGTGTTGGCGCACGGAATGCAGATGACACGCCACCTTTAATGGTGATTTCGTCAGTTAGATAATAAACCGCGTAACCGCGAGGGTTCCAGTGGTTACCGTAAGTTTCATGGTGATCTAAACGTAATCCACCCGTTAGAATGAGGTCATCAGTTGCAGTAAATTCGTTTTCAACGAATAAAGCAGATTGGTCGACACTCATGCTGCTATTTTCAAATTTTCCTTTGGAAACCAATGAGCTGTCTTTGAGTTTTGAGTATTGGTATTGACCACCGACTGTTAAGATGTTGTCAGGTAAAAACGCAACAACTTTACCATCTACCACTGTATTAGTAATTTCAGGTACACGGTCTTCATAGCGGTATTCAGTCAGTTTAGTGATGGCATCTTTAATTTCTGTTTTGGTTTTTTTCTTCGTACTTTCTTGATAGACACTTAACTCTGTATTAAACGAATCCCATTCACCTTTATAAGTCAGCGCGGCGTGGTTTCGGTTATTGTAGAGTTCGGTTTTTTTATTATATTGTTTTGATTGTCCGCGCATTTCATATTCAGCAAGGGATTTGCCTGGGGTTTCTTCTCTTTCTTGCAGTGTTCTACCTGCTTCTAAAAGGAAGGTTTGGTTTTCAGTTGGTGTAAAACTTAACTTAGCGGTGAGACTTTTGTTGTCTTTTTTGTGGTGGCCATCTGTAATTTTATCTTCTTGTCGATAATCACCACCACCGTATAACTGCAAGCCTAATTTATCTTTAACGAGTGGGCCTGACAGATAGAAGTTACCGTCGGTGGAATTACCGCTATCACTGTTTTCTTGGATAATCGTGCCTGTTGTTACGCTACCGTGCCATTCATTAGTTACCTTCTTGGTGATGATATTGATAACACCACCCATTGCATCGGAACCATACAGGGAAGACATTGGTCCACGGATCACTTCAATGCGCTCAATGGCTTCGACGGGCGGCATAAAGCCTGCTTCAAAACCACCGCTGCCATTTGGGCGTGATTCACGGCTGTTTTGGCGACGGCCATCAACCAGTATTAAGGTGTATTCACCGGGTAAGCCACGGATATTAATATCTTGTTTATTGGCTGAACCCACAATGCTGACACCTTCTACGTCTTTAACCGCATCAGCAAGGTCGCGCACAGGTTTATTTTGTAACTGTTCGGCGGTGATCACCGTAATACTGGCAGGGGCATCGCGTAATTGTTGTGAATAACCTGATGCGGTGACGATAAGTTTGTCTGAATCTTCTGCTGCTGTCGTACTAAATGAAGCCAAAGCCGCGCAAATACCTGCGGCGACAAGTGTGTAGTGATGTTGCTTAGTCATAGTAATCCCTAGCAAATGTAAATGAGAATGATAATTATATTGTTTGCGAATAGTATCACTAAAACATATCGGAAATAAATAATTGGCTAGCTAATTTATGGTCAATATTTGATCTCAGTTAATAATTTTCCTGTATGGCAAAAATGCATTTGATGATTTTTGCCAAGCTTAACGAAAAATTAAGGTTTAACTTTGGTTTATGGAGTTTAGGGGGAAGCGAAATTACAGTAGCGCGAGCGTCTACTCGGGAATTTTATGACTTATGAAACACATTTTTTTAGCCATTTCATTATTTTTCATCTGCTTGAATATGCAGGCAGAGGAAATCCGCCTAAGCGTCACAAACCCAAAAAATGTGATGGCGGTTGATGTCGTCAGCATTCCGGGCAAATTTGTGGCAAAAAACGAAATTTCGATAGGTTCTCCATTGCAACAGCAAATGGTCACTGCAGTGTTTGTGGAAGAAGGGGAATGGGTTGAAAAAGGGCAATTGCTCGCGACGTTGGAATCACCGATCCAAAGTGCAGGGGTTAATCAATTAAAAGCAGAAATTGATAAAGCTGCGGCATACATTAAACAACAAGAAGCACTCAGCACTCAATCTCAACAAGAGCTGCAACGTTTATCACCGCTGGCAAAAACAGGGGTGATTTCGGCGAATGAATTTGGCAAAGCCAAATCAGAAGCAGCCGCACAGAGCGCATTGTTAACAGCAAACCGTGCAGAGCTGCGCCAACTCAAAGCCCAGTTAATGCGTGAACAAAGCCAAGAAGACAAATCGAAAATTATTGCCCCTGTTTCGGGAGTGATCAGTGAACGTCACGCCATGAATGGTACGCTGTCAGATAACAGCTTGTTATTTAAGTTGATTGAAAATAATGAATTAGAGTTTGAAGCGCAAGCTCACCCTTCCGAGCTTTCTCGCATTGTGGGCAGTAATCCCGTGGTGATTAACCTTGATGAAAACCAATCAACATTGGGGAAATTACGTTATTTGTCGCCAAAAATAGATGCATTAACCCAACTTGGAAAAATCCGTGTGGCACTTACAGAGCCGACTAAACAAGTGCGTCTAGGTGAAACGGGCACCATGGTGTACAGAAATTCACCCCGTGAACAGCTATCGCTACCTTATAGTGCCATTCGTACAGAACCCAATGGCGAACGTTATATTTTTACTGTGACAGACGGCAAAGTGGCGAAACAAAAAATACAAATTGGCAAAATTCAGCAAGGGCGAGTGGAAGTGTTAACACCATTAGCGCCGAGTTTAGATGTTGTGGCTTATGCGCAAGCTTTTTTATCAGATGATGACATTATTGTGCCTGTAAAGGATAGCCAATGAAATTACAGTTATCTTCTTGGGCCATTACTCGGCCGATTCCGACAATAGTGATGTTTTTGGCATTAACTATCGCAGGGTTATTCTCCTTTAATCAATTACCTGTAACTGCCAACCCTGTGGTGACGTTTCCGATTGTCACTGTCACCGTAACACAAGATGGTTCTTCGCCAACAGAGCTGGAAAATGCAGTAACAAAGCGGGTTGAGCGCGCAGTATCTGGAATACCTAGTATTCGCCATATTACCTCTTCCATTAGTGAAGGTGCATCGACCACGACTATCGAATTCGATCTTAGTGTCGATGCCCACGTGGCTACCAATGATGTGCGCGAAAAGATGGGGCAAATCCGTGGTGAGCTACCGCAAACGATAGATGAACCGCTGATTAACCGCATCGATGTTGAAGGGGGCGCGATTCTACGTTACGCCGTTTCGTCTGAAACTGAATCTCTCGCGGATTTATCTTGGTTTGTGGATGACACTGTGAGTAAGCAATTGATCACGGTTCCAGGGGTGCAAAAAGTCAGTCGCTTAGGGGATACCGAACGCGTGATCCGCATTGAACCCGATGCGAACAAATTAGCTGCGATGCAAATCTCCATAGCCAGTATTAATGAATTACTGAAAAATAATCACCAGAACTCAGCGGGTGGTAACTCAAAATATAACTCGTTGCAGCATACCATCCGCGTATTAGGTGAAAAATCAACCGCGGATGAGATTAAAAACATCATGTTACCCGTTGATAACCAGCAATCGGTACGGTTAGGCGAAATTGCCAATATTTATGATGGCCATAAGAATGTGAAATCTATTTCGCAGTTCAATGGTCAGGACGTGGTGGGTTTTGCGGTTTATCGTGCCAAAGGCTCCAGTGATACCAAGGTGGAGCAAGGCGTCGCTGAAGCGGTCGAAAAATTACAAAAAGCGAATCCAGATATTGATATTCGCCTGATTTCCTCAACGGTTAAATATACAGAATCGAGCTTCTTTTTAACCATTCAGACCTTATTAGAAGGGGCGTTTCTTACCGTCATTATCGTCTTTTTCTTTTTGAAAAGCTGGCGTGCAACGTTGGTGGCGGCAGTGGCATTGCCGTTATCGATATTGCCGACCTTCTTTGTATTAGCTCTGTTTGATTACAGTTTGAACAGTATTACGTTGCTGGCTTTGACATTGGTTATTGGGATATTGGTAGATGATGCCATTGTTGAAATTGAAAATATCCAAAAATATATCGAACGTGGCGAACGTCCCTATTTAGCGGCACTAAAAGCATCTGATGCCATCGGTTTTGCAATTGTGGCAATCACATTAACCATTGTGGCGGTGTTCTTGCCTGTCAGTTTTATTGGGGGGTTTGTTGGGCAATATTTTGTGCCATTTGGTGTGACAGTTTCAGCGGCTGTGCTCTCTTCATTGTTAGTGGCTAGATTGGTGACGCCGTTAATGGCGGCTTATGTGCTGCTACCGCAAAAAGGCGCACACGACGGCGTAAAAATTCCAAATTGGATAGCGCGTTATACGCGGTTTTTATTACTCACGTTAAAACACCGAAAATTAGCATCTGCATTGGCGGGGGGCTTTTTAATTGGTTCAGTCGCAGTGACTAGCTTGTTACCTGTCGGTTTTATGCCAGATGGTGATATCAGTATCAGCCAAATCAATATTGAGCTGCCACCAGGTACGCCGGTTGAGCAAACGCAGCAAAAAATGAATGAAATAACAAAACAGTTAAAAGATAGACCTGAAATTATTTCAACTTATACGGTGGCAGGGATAGCGGACGACTCAGAAGGGGTTGCTCAACACAAAGGCGAAATGATCCTCACTTTGGTTGAACCAAGTGAACGTGAATTATCACAAAAGCAATTTGAGCTTGAAATAGGGAAGTGGCTAAGTGAAAAAACAGATGCACGTTATACCTTTAGCAACAGTAATGGTGGCAAAGAGTTCTCCTTAATGTTTACAGGGACGGATCCTCAAGAGCTTGAAGCATCAATGCAAAAACTGCGTGATGCCATGGCCAAAGTGGAAGGGTTAAAAAACGTTCAGGTCATGAAACCGCTATTGCGTAAAGAGCTAATTGTTAAGCCCAATTTAGTGGATATTGGCCGAACGGGTGTCAAGGTTGAGGAAATCGCCAATACATTACGTATTGCGACCATGGGGGAGGCCAACTCACGTAGTGCCAAATTTAATTTACCCGATAGGCAATTGGCGGTGCAGGTTATTTTACCTGAGCATCAACAAAATAATATTGATGTACTGAATAATTTATATGTGAATAGTACAGGGGAGCAAGCTGTACCGTTAAAATCGGTCGCTAAAATCGACTCCAGTGATGGGCCTTCACAAATCGAGCGGATTAATCGACAAAGACAAATGTCGATAGAAGCCAATTTAGAAGGACTAACACTTGGTGAGGCATTGGAAATTGTGGCGCAACTCCCTGAATACCAACAATTACCCCACAGCGTTTCACAAGTGGAATATGGCGATATGGAATATATGATTGATATGTTCGAGCGCTTTGGTACCACAATGGTATTTAGTATTTTGTTGGTATTTGCCATCTTAATTGTGTTGTTTAAGGACTTTATGCAGCCAATCACCATACTTGTCGCGCTACCGTTTTCTATTGGCGGTGCCATCATCGCCCTTGTTTTATATGGTGCGATGATCGATTTACCTGTGATTATCGGTATTTTGATGCTGATGGGGATTGTGACCAAAAACTCGATTTTGCTGGTGGAGTTTATTCTGGAAAAGCAGCGCTCGGGAATGCCAAAAGAAGCAGCAATCATAGAGGCAGGTCAGGAGCGTATTCGACCAATTATCATGACGACATTTGCTATGATTGCAGGGATGATCCCCTTGGTATTAACCAGCGGTGCGGATGCAGGGTTTAGGGCACCAATGGCGATTGCGGTGATTGGGGGCTTATTGAGTTCGACAATTTTGAGTCTGTTATTTGTGCCAGTGATTTACAGTTTGATGGATGATTTAAAACATAAATTATTACCGCAACTGGCAAAACTCACCTCTGTGACGCAAGAAGACCGCAATATTAAACAGTGGTAAATAAAAGCCGGCCAATGTGCCGGTTATTGCTTTAAACATTGAGATTGCTGGAAAATTGCCGCTGGCCTATATTTAGTTCTTGAGTGTCGTATTGATTAGGAGTAGACCATGAAAATAGAGGCTATTAGCTATATTAAAAAGCATGCTGCAGGGCTTGAATTATCAGGGCCTATTTTAGTAACTCAAAATGGCATTCCTGCATATGTCATTGAATCTTATAAAGATAGAAAAAAAGGGATGAGGCAATTGCATTACTTAAATTACTTTCTATTTCAGAAAAAGATAGTAAAGAAGATAAATTATATTCACGTGGCCAATTATTGGATAGGCTCTAAACGACCATGATTGGAACGATTGGATGATAGTTAATTTTAAGTATACAGAAACGTTTATTAGCTCGTTAAAGGAATTAGGTATCGGGAGAAAACAGGCTAATTTACTCCTTGATAAATACGAGAAACATTTACCCCCATTTCCAGAGTGTTGTTCAATACCTGAATATCTTCAAGATATTGGTGTCTCAAGGTATAGAGGATACTTATCACCAGAAAACTATACAATCCTCTATACGTATGAAATAGCCGAAAATACGATGATATCCCATGCCATCATTCATCAACGTCAAGATATGATGAGATTATTATTTAATCGAATGATAGAGCGCTAAATATTTTAGTCATATTTAAAATGTATCAAAAAAAGAAGGGTTATTATCGAATGAATGTATCCAATATATTTAATTGATATTGATTTTATTCAAATTGAATGAAAGTTATCTAATTATGACTAATTTCATTTAAATTAATCATAAAATGAATCTATTATAATAAGTTGTTAGTTTTTTATTTATTTGATATTTATCAATGAATTATTTGTTTTTTGTGGTGATTGTTTTATTTGTAAAATATTAGCCCTTGCTTTATTGTATTTACTTCCTGAATATAGAGGGAGGATTAATATTGATTTTAGACCCTGAGAGTTATTATGAGTCAATCAACCCATTCAGAAACAAATAATCAAAAAACGAAAAATGAAAAACGCCGAACAATATGGATGACCATTGCGACAATAATTATTATTTTATTATTTGTAGCCTATGGTGTGTATTGGTTTTTAGTTTTGCGTTTTCAAGAATATACCGACGATGCTTATGTCTCGGGTTTGCAAATCCCCATTATTGCGCAAACAACAGGCAATGTTACCCAAGTCAATTTTGAAAATACTGATTTGGTGAAAGCGGGGGATGTTCTGGTGGTGTTGGATAAAACCAACGCTCAACTGGCATTCGAACAAGCTAAGCACGATTTAGCGACCACGGTACGCAAAACCAAAGAGCTCTATATCAACGGTGATGAGTATCAGGCGCAAATACAGAAAAACCGTATCTCACTTGCGCAAGCTCAGAAAGATTACCAACGCCGTGCTGCACTTGGGCGCAGCGGAACAATTTCAAAAGAAGATTTGCAACATTCCCAAGAAGCAGTGCAACTCGCACAAGCGGCATTGGATATTTCCATTCAGCAATACAACGCAAACCGCGCGTTATTGCGCAATACCTCATTAAGAAAACAGCCTGCCATTCAGCAAGCCGCTGATAGTGTGCGCAGTGCGTGGATCAATTTACAACGTACTGAAATTAAAAGCCCAATGACAGGCTACGTTTCGCGCCGAAATGTGCAAGTGGGTTCCCAAGTCAGCCCACAAAGCTCTTTAATGGCGATTGTGCCTGTTCAACCTGTTTGGGTGGATGCTAACTTCAAAGAAACCCAGCTGGAAAAAGTACGCATTGGGCAGCCTGTTACTATTAACAGTGATTTTTATGGTGATGACATCGTGTATAACGGCACAGTAGTTGGCTTAGATATGGGAACAGGAAGCGCATTTTCATTATTGCCCGCGCAAAATGCGACGGGGAACTGGATCAAAGTGGTTCAACGCTTGCCTGTAAGGGTAGAGCTTGACCCTGAGCAGGTGGCAAAACACCCATTGCGTATTGGCTTATCAATGAATGTCACCATTGATATTAAAGACCAAAATGGCCCTGTGTTAGCCGAAGTTCAGCGTACAACGCCCGCGTTTGAAAGTGATGTGTTAGTGCTAAAATTGGCAGATGTCGACCACATTATCGATAGCATTATCAGTGATAATGCGGACTAGCTCGTAAGGAGTGATTGTGGCAGATATCCAACCCCTAAAAGGTGCGAAGCTAGTTTGGGCTACCATTGCATTATCTCTTGCGACTTTTATGCAAGTGCTCGACTCCACCATCGCAAACGTCGCTATCCCGACAATTGCGGGTAACCTTGGTGTTTCCGTCTCGCAAGGGACATGGGTGATTACCTCGTTTGGGGTGTCGAACGCCATTTCGATTGCTATTTCGGGGTATCTTGCTAAGCGTTTTGGTGAAATTCGCGTTTTCTTATGGGCGACGGCACTTTTTACTTTATTTTCATTACTTTGTGGCTTCTCGGATAGCCTTGGAATGTTGATTTTATATCGCGTTTTACAAGGTGCTGTTGCAGGGCCTGTTATTCCTTTATCCCAAAGTTTGATTATGCGGTGTTACCCACCGAAAATGCAGAATATGGCATTGGCTTTTTGGTCGATGACCATCATTTTAGCACCTGTATTTGGCCCCATTTTTGGTGGTTATATTAGTGATAACTTCCATTGGGGTTGGATATTCTTTATGAACGTACCTCTCGGCATTTTCGTCATTATCGTGGGTTCGATTATCCTTAAAGGAATGGAATCGACGGTGGTCAAAGTGCCGTTCAATGTCATTGGCCTGGCGTTATTATCCGTGGGGGTTGGTTGTTTACAAGTACTACTGGATAAAGGGAAAGAGCTGGGGTGGTTAGCTTCAAATGAGATTGTGGTTTTAGCCGTTGTTTCTGCTATCGCTTTAGTGTTCCTCGTGATTTGGGAACTAACGGATAAAAACCCGATTGTCGAGCTGTCTTTGTTTAAATCGCGCAATTTTACTATTGGCACTATTTCGGTCAGTTTGGCCTATATGGCGTATTTTGGTGCGATAGTGTTATTACCTCAATTGCTGCAAGAGGTGTATGGTTATACCGCAACGTGGGCGGGGCTTGCACTTGCGCCGATTGGCTTGTTACCTGTTTTATTTTCAGCGCCAGTGGCAAAATTATCCGACTTTTTGGATATCCGCTGGATAGTGACCTTTAGTTTTGTTTTTTATGCCATTTGTTTCTTCTGGCGAGCGTATACCTTTGAGCCGAGCATGGGGTTCTCCGCGGTAGTTTGGCCGCAACTGGTGCAGGGCATGGCGGTTGCGTGTTTCTTTATGCCATTGACAACATTGACCTTATCGGGACTTCCCCCTGAAAAACTAGCATCGGCTTCCAGTTTGGCAAACTTTTTCCGAACGCTCGCTGGCTCAATTGGTACATCAATCACGACCACGATGTGGAGCGACCGTGAGTCTGTGCATCATAGCCAACTCACTGAGTTTATTACGGATTATAATCCTGAATCTTTAGCAATGTACAAAGGCATGGCTGCTCATGGCTTAAGCACAGAGCAAACTTCAGGTTTTATTGCACAGCAAATTACTAGCCAAGGGTTAATCATCGCGGCGAATGAAATTTTCTGGCTATGTGGTTGGGTATTTATTGTGCTGATCATTACCGTTTGGTTTGCTAAACCGCCATTTGGTAATAATGCGAAGTAATAGTGAATGATTGGGAAGCGCTGTTGTGGGGCTTCCCAATCATTTTATAGCTGAGATTTTGGGATAATATTATCAAACTGAAGTACAGGGCGGTTGGCCTCTATTTCGGTTAATGGCTCAATTTCTTTTAATGTATTTAAACAGCGAGTAACGAGGTTCTGGTAGTCTTTGGTACCGTTACTTTTCCACTCAATTTCCTTTTCTGATAGTGTTCGTAACACTTTTGCTGGGGTACCCACGATTAGGCTATTTTGTGCAAATATGGCCTCCGCTTTAACAAATGCACATGCGCCAACAATCGAATTTTCCCCAATCACCGCACCATCCATAATCACGCTATTCATCCCAACTAAAGCATTACGTTTGATATGGCAGCCATGCAAGATAGCCCCGTGTCCGATATGCCCATCTTCTTCAATAATGGTGTCGAACTGTGGGAACCCATGCATCACGCAATTATCTTGCACGTTAGCCCCATCTTTAATAATTAACCGCCCAAAATCGCCCCGTAAGCTGGCATTAGGGCCAATATAAACATTTTTACCAATTACGACATCACCAATAACGACCGCAGTGGGGTGGACAAAACTATCTGGACTAACAACAGGCGTGATACCATCGATTTGATAAAAAGGCATAAGGGCTCCTTAACGGTTAATTTAGGCGGCGATTTCCCTCAGTACCCCACCAAAACGCCGATAATAGGCACTGGAAGGTTGAGGAAGCTCACCCACTGTCGTTTCGCTATTTTCTGAAACATATTGTGTTGCAGCTTGGTCGATACGTTGATAAATATTGGTGCATAAATGACGCGCAATATGCCCTTCCCATTGAGGCGGTAAAAGTTCGTCAGGCAATAGCGGGTCTTTGAGCGTGACGCGACGATAAAAGTGAATTAAAAGCAGCCGTAACTGAAAACAATGCTCAGGGCTGATGTGTGTTCCTGCATTATCCTTGAGTAACAAGGCCAATGGCCTGAATAAGGAAATAAATTGGTGATAATGCTCTGAAATATCTTGCAAAGACCATGCCTGAGACACGAGGTCTTTCAGGTTTTTTTCTGAGCGGCTATAGGGGTAGTCTGCATGAAAATAAATGGCTTGCTCAGTCGCATTGAGCTCATTTAATAACGCTGGTACATCACTTTGTGCACAACTTGGTGCTGCCATTAAGGATGTATTAAACTGCCCGAATCCTAGCCAGCTAAGCTCTTTTTTTAATCGAACTTTTTCTTCTTTATCTGCCGCTTCTAATAACAATAAGTCCCACTTTCCATCCCAATCAGGTTGCTCTGCGAGGTAAATTTTTTGCTCTGCCCGCCGAAACCGACTTTGCCCACGGGCTGAGATTCGGTAGTAGCTGCGTCGGCCAATTTTTTCGACATCTAACCACCCCTCTTTTTGTAAGCGGAAAACAGAGGTACGCACAAAGCGGTCAGTAAACCCCATGGGTTCTAATAATTTAGTTAGGCTACCTAACCAAACCTCGCCTCCTCGGTGATGTAGTGCATCACCGTATAAGGAACTAATGAGCGACGTACCACTAATGGGCTGACTGGCGATAGCATGTTGAATAAATTGGTCGAGCTTGGTATTCATTTATGTTTCATCCATAAATTTTTTGTATCAGAATTCTTCCTGAATAGTAGACATAAAAGTGAATATTGTCTCGTATCGTTTTTTATTAAAGCGTGTTGCATTAGGATGGCATATTAGGTAACCCATTCTTAATATGCCTTAATTCGTTGATTAAATTGCAATTCGGGTATCAATGACCCGCTCGGCTTTACCTTGTGAACGTGGAATATCACCGCAATTCACGATACTGACCCGCGTGCTGATCCCAACCATGGATTTGATACGGTGTTTTAAATGATGGCAGATATTACAGCGCTCATCGTAAGTGAGTTGCTCTGGGTGTTTGAGTTCAACGCGGACTGATAAGTTATCCATATTGCCTTGGCGACCGATTTCGAGCTGATAGTGCGGTGAGAGTTCTTTGAACTGCATAATTTGTTCTTCAATTTGAGAAGGGAATACATTCACGCCGCGAATGATCATCATGTCATCAGAACGACCCGTGATTTTGCCAATTCGACGCATGTTGCGATTGACGCCCTTCATTAGGTGGGTTAAATCCCGTGTACGATAACGAATTACAGGCATTGCCTCTTTTGTCAGAGTAGTAAACACTAACTCACCATGTTCACCATCCCCTAATGTTTTGAGGGTTTCGGGGGAAATAATTTCAGGGTAAAAGTGGTCTTCCCAGATAGTTGGGCCGCTAGAACCTGAGTCAGCACACTCCATAGCAACACCAGGCCCCATCACCTCTGATAATCCGTAGATATCTAATGCTTTGATACCAAGGCGAGTTTCGATTTCAGTGCGTAGAGATTCTGTCCAAGGCTCAGCACCGAATACGCCTAATCTAAGTGAGCACTTACTAGCATCACCACCCATGATTTTCTCAAGTTCATCAATAATACTTAGGCAATAGGATGGCGTCACCATAATGACATCAGGCTTAAAATCGGCAATTAATTGTGCTTGTTTTTCTGTTTGCCCACCTGACATTGGAATAACGGCGGCACCAAGGCGCTCAGCACCGTAATGCGCCCCTAAGCCACCTGTAAACAAGCCATAACCATAAGCTACATGGACTTTATCGCCACGTACTGTCCCCGCAGAGCGTAAACTGCGTGCAATCAAATCCGCCCAATTATCAATATCACGTTGTGTGTAGCCGACAACGGTTGGACGCCCAGTGGTACCTGAAGAGGCATGAATACGAATGATTTGATCCATAGGGACGGCGAAGGTACTGAATGGGTAGTTTTCCCGTAAATCCTGCTTAGTGGTATAGGGGAATTTTTCGATATCACTTAATTGTTTAAAATCATCAGGGTGTACACCCGCGTCATCAAACTTTTTACGGTACATTGGTACATTTTCATAGGCGTGAGTGAGTGTCCACTTCATTCGAGAATACTGTAATGACTCGATTTCATCACGTGAGGCAAATTCAATTGGGTCGATGCTATTTTGTATCATGCTCATAATTGCCATTCCTCATAATTATTATATTAACCAGTTTTCGTTGATGACGTTGCTGGTTTTCGCCTGAGCAGGTGTCGGATTTCAGGCGGTTATTATTGATATGAATGCGTTTTTCAGACTCGTTCGATTATCATGGCGATGCCTTGCCCTACGCCAATGCACATGGTACATAGGGCGTAGCGACCTTGTTTGCGATGAAGTTCATTCATCGCGGCAATGGCGAGTCTTGCACCGCTCATCCCTAATGGGTGACCTAAGGAAATCGCGCCACCATTGGGGTTTACGTGCGAAGCGTCATCGGGTAAACCTAACCCCCTCAATACGGCGAGAGCTTGTGCTGCAAAGGCTTCATTTAGCTCAATAACATCCATTTGGTCGATAGTTAAACCCGCCATTTTCAATACTTTTTGTGAGGCAGGGAGCGGGCCAATCCCCATCAATCGAGGCTCAACACCACAAGTAGCAGTGGCAACAATACGGGCGCGTGGGGTTAAACCTTGCTGTTTCGCAATTGTTTTGGATGCAATAATTAGCGCAGCGGCGCCATCATTTACGCCAGAGGCGTTTCCTGCAGTGACAGTGCCATTTTCACGAAACGGTGTTTTCAGCTTTTGCAGTTGTTCAAAGGTGGTTTCTGCACGAGGATGTTCATCTTCAGTGACCACGATTTCATTTTTGCGCTGTTTAATGGTGACAGGGACAATTTCTTGCGCAAATATACCGTTAACTTTAGCCCGTTCAGTGCGCTGCTGGCTGCGTAGTGCAAATGCATCTTGGTCTGCACGGTTGATTTGGTAGGTTTCTGCCACATTTTCAGCCGTTTCAGGCATGGAATCAGTACCGCATTGTTGTTCCATTAATGGGTTGATGAACCGCCAACCGATTGTAGTATCAAAGACTTGGGCTTGGCGTGAGAAAGCCGATTCTTGTTTCCCCATAACAAACGGTGCGCGGCTCATTGACTCAACGCCCCCTGCAATCATTAACCCTGATTCACCTGCTTTAATACTTCTCGCGGCAAGCGCGATTGCATCTAGCCCAGAACCGCATAAGCGGTTAATAGTTGTACCTGAAACCGAAATGGGCAAGCCAGACAGCAAACCCGCCATGCGAGCCACGTTACGGTTGTCTTCACCCGCTTGGTTTGCGCAACCTAAAATAATGTCATCAGTCAGTGACCAATCTAACTGCGGGTTCCTTGCCATTAACGCTTTTAAGGGTAAAGTCGCGAGATCGTCAGGACGCAGGGAAGAAAGAGCACCACCATAACGGCCTATCGGAGTACGCACACCATCACAAATATACGCATCAATCATGGCAAGCCTCCTCTAAGCGGTGCCCTAAACGATGAGAGCGCCCTTGGAATAAGGCAAGTGTTTTGCCATCTTGGTTAGTTATTTCGACGTTATAGAGCCCATTACGTTTGCCTTGATATTTCACTTTTGCGGTGGCAGTGAGTAAATCCCCTTCAAAGCCTGGACGGATGAAATCAATGGAACACATAGACGCAACAGCAGCATACCCTTGGCTATTACAGGCGTAGGCAAATGCGGTATCGGCAAGGCTAAAGAGTTGCCCACCATGGCAGGTCTTATGGCCATTAAGCATATTTGCAGTGATTGGCATTTTTAATTGCGCAAAGCCATCTTCGACTTTCTCAATCGACATACCCATTGCCTTTGCACATGCATCATCACGATACATAATATGAGCGGATTGTTGAGCAGTCGTGATATTCGGCACAGAAATCATAGCAACTCCTTGAAAGATAAAGACTGATAACCTGCAGCTAACTGCCTAAGTAATGGGTTGGGACGATAACGGCTATCCCCATAAAACTGCGCAAGTTGCTCAAGTACCGATAACATACGCGGCCAACCGAGTTGAGCTCCCCAAGTTAATGGGCCTTTGGGATAATTCACCCCAAAGCGCATGGCATTATCGGTATCTTGTACAGTAGCAACCCCTTTATTCACGACATCGAGTGCTTCATTACATAACATCGCAACCGTTCTCATCGTTAACAGCGCAGGGTAATCAGGTAGTACAATCACGTTTTTCCCAAGAGACTGAAAAAAGGCGATCGCGTGTTGGTTTTGTTGCGTATTGTTTTGCGTTGCGCAGGTGAGCGTGATGGCGCTTGCGGAAAGATAATTTGCCGATAAATCAAATAAAACCACCGCCTGCCCTGATCGCTGTGCATGAAATGATGCCAATTCACCATTTGTTAACATAATCATAACGTCATTAACAAGGAGGGTGGGAGATTGATTTGGCTGTTGTGCTAATCCTTCGAGTGAGATCCCATTTTCAGATAAAAGCTGCGCAAACTCAGGAAATATCTGCCAATCGCCACCAACTTTTACAGTTTGGGGGTGGTTAAGATGAACTTTTGCGGCAAATGACGCAGTGGGTTGTGGTTTATTATCATCATAATGATAGAAACCTTGTTTTGATTTTCGACCAAAATGCCCTGCTTGCACTAATTCCAATTGCATTAATGAGGTTTGAAAGCGTGGGTCATAACCGAAGGCCTGAAATACGGATTCAGTCACGGCATAGTTGACGTCATGGCCAATGAGATCAGTGAGTTGCAATGGCCCCATTGCAAAGCCTCCTGCATCCCGCAGCACACTATCTAACGTGGCTGGGGAGCCCACTTGCTCTTCGAGGGCGCGTAAGGTCTCTGCATAAAAAGGCCTTGCTACGCGATTGACAATAAACCCAGGTGTTGAGCGGCAAATAACGGGTACCTTACCCCATGAGAGAGTCAATGCTTTCAACTGTTCAATAACTTCAGGTGATGTTTCTAGGCCACGAATCACCTCAACCAATTTCATCACGGGAGCTGGGTTAAAAAAGTGTAAGCCAGCAAGCCGTTCAGGGTGTTTCAATTGGCAACCAATCGCTGTAATCGACAATGACGATGTGTTACTCGCAAATATTGTTGATTTATGACAAATACCTTCAAGTTCACCGAAGATAGACTGTTTTATTGCTAATTTTTCTGCAACAGCTTCTATGACAAGTTGGGCACTAGACAACTCAGACAAGTGTTGAGCGACATGAATGTTAGTGATCAGCGTTTCTATCGTTTTTGACTCAGCCTTTCCTTGTTCCACACGTTTACGTAAGCGTTGCGTCATCGTGTCTAATGAACGGGTTAATACATCTTGGTTAATATCAAACAGTAAAACGGTAAGCCCTGCGGTGGCAGCTACCTGCGCAATACCAATACCCATAGTGCCAGCGCCGATAACCGCAATTGTCGTGATGGTAGAAGTTGTAGGGAGTGTCATGGTTATCGCCCCTTAAACTGCGGTTCGCGTTTGTTTAAAAAAGCACTTACCCCTTCGCGGTAATCTTCGCTACGTCCACCTAAACGCTGCAAATCGCGCTCAAGGTCTAGTTGTTCATCTAGGGTATTGGTTGCTGCGCAGTAAATGGCTTTTTTGATTAGGCCGAGACCGTAGGTAGGTTGTGTCGCAAGGTGTTGAGCTAGTTGCTGAACAGTGTCTGTGAGTGCTTCATTTTCAGTAACTTGCCAAATCATTCCCCATTGCAATGCTTGCTCTGCGCTGATTTTGTCCCCCAATAATGCCATGCCCATCGCTCTAGCGTGCCCAGCTAGCTGGGGCAAAAACCAGCTTCCCCCTGAATCGGGAACTAAACCCAGTCGACAAAATGACTGAATAAAACTGGCACTTTTGGCGGCGATAACAATATCTCCAGCTAATGCGATAGCTGCACCAGCGCCTGCCGCGACACCATTGACGGCGCAAATAATGGGTTTTGGTAAGGCCGTAAGACGGCGGATCAGTGGGTTATAATAGGTTTCTACAGAAAAACCGAGATCGGGAGTTTCACTACCAACACTAACATTACGATCATTTAGATCTTGTCCTGCACAAAAACCTCGACCTGCCCCAGTGATTACAAGACAGCGCACACTCTCATCTCGTTCGGCGACTTTGATTGCCTCACTGAGTTGTCGATGCATTTCATCATTAAAACTGTTTAGTCTGTCAGGGCGGTTTAATGTGACAGTCAACACCCCATTTTCCAAGGTGGTGAGGATCATTGCTTCGTTTGTCATGGTTATTGTCCTGTAAACTGAGGTGGGCGTTTTTCAAAGAAGGCTGCGATCCCTTCTTGCCGATCTTGCGTGCCTGCTAAGGCCACAAAATATTGGCGCTCTAATTTTAGTCCCTCAGTAAGGTGGTTATCTTGGGCGTGGACTAAGGCTGCCTTTGCCGCACGCACGGCTAAAGGCGCATGCTCTGTAATGCGTTGTGCAAGTCGTTGAGCACGTTCGACCACTAAATCGTCAACGCAAATTTCACTGATTAAGCCCACTTGGAGTGCGTGTTTGGCACTAATCGGTTCCCCTGTCAGCACCATTTGCATCGCTAAAGATTTGCCTACAGCGCGGATCAAACGCTGTGTACCGCCCGCTCCAGGCATTAAACCGAGGGTAATTTCGGGTAACCCAAAACGGGCGGATTCCCCTGCAATCACCATGTCACTGGCGAGTAGTAGCTCGAAGCCTGCCCCGAGTGCATACCCATTGGTGGCAGCGATAATTGGCTTTGATATCATGGATAAACGACGCCATACTTGAGGGCGTTTATCCGTTATCGCGTTAGCGACAGTTTGCTGTTGTAGCTCTTTAAGATCCGCGCCAGCAGCGAAGAAACGCGGGTTGCCAGCGATGACTATCGCACCGATTTCCTCATTGTTATCAGCGGATTCAAGATGTTGTAC
Source organism: Providencia sp. PROV129 (assembly GCF_028482245.1). NCBI lineage: Bacteria > Pseudomonadati > Pseudomonadota > Gammaproteobacteria > Enterobacterales > Morganellaceae > Providencia > Providencia sp. PROV129. The sequence goes on along the minus strand of NZ_JAMPQD010000011.1, from coordinate 154,571 downwards.
CAGCAACTCAAGGCATTGGGTGCTAAGCGCGTTACGCACTTCGGGGCGATTCAACGTTAGAGTAAGAACACGCTGATTTTGCTGAGATAAAATCCATTGGCTTTTCATCACGGCTCCTACACATCAAAATCCAGAACAACACCATCACCTTTAGGCCATGCTTGGCAGCTAAGAATATAGCCGTCTGCAATTTGGTCTGGCTCTAGGCTGTAATTCACTCCCATTTCCACGTCACCTGAGCGCAATTTGCATTTACAGGTTGCGCAAACTCCACCTTTACAGGCGTAGGGTAAATCGGCACCTTGGCGTAATGCCGCATCAAGAATACTGTCGTCTTGGCTATCCATACTGATATTCATGGTGCGGCCATCCAAGTGAATGCTAACTTGGCGGCTTTCAGTTAATGTTGCTGAAGTGGGTTTGAATTTTGTCCCTGAAGTATTGAAACGTTCGGTGTGCACAAATTCTTTTGGCATGCCATAAGTGACTAATGTGTCATGTACTTCATCCATCATGCTTTCTGGACCACAAATAAAGGCTCGATCAAACTGCTTAAAATTCAATAAGGTTTTGCCTATTGCGGTGAGCTGGGCTTGGCTAATTCGCCCTGTTAGAAGTTCGCTATCTTGCTGTTCTTGGCTGAATAGATAGAGTACTTGGAAGCGTTGCGCAAAACGGTTTTTGAGATCAGCAATACTTTCTTTGAACATCACCGAACGGCTATTACGATTACCATAAATCAGTACAAAACTGCTTTTAGGCTCCGTCTGTAATGTGGCTTTTATGATGGAAAGTAAAGGAGTGATCCCTGAACCCGCAGCAATGGCAAGATAATGCGCGTGGGTGTGCGCTTGCGGCTGGTAGCCAAATTGTCCTTGAGGAACCATAACATCGAGGCTATCACCTACTGCTAATTGTTGGTTGATAAAGTTAGAAAAACGCCCTTCGTAAATCGCTTTTACCCCAATTTTTAGGGTATTTTCATCAGGTGAACTACAAATTGAATAACAACGGCGTAGGTTTTCACCGTCAATTGACGCTTTTAATGTGAGGTGTTGCCCTGGGCGATAACGGTATTGCTCACGTAATGCATCTGGAACACGGAATGTCACCGCGACAGCATCTGGGGTGTCGCGCTCAATAGCGGCAATACTTAAACGATGGAATACAGTCATAAGGGTGCCCTTATATACATTTAAAGTAATCAAATGGCTCTAAGCATTCAGTGCATCGATATAGTGCTTTACAGGCAGTCGAGCCAAATTCACTGATCTTTTGAGTGTGTTCACTATCACAGCGAGGGCATCGGATAGCACCTTTGTGCTCAGGATGTTCGCATGATGTGCCTTGTGGTGGCGCGATACCAAATTCACGTAAGCGCCTTTTAGCGTCTTGGTTCATCCAGTCAGTTGTCCAAGCTGGCGTTAACATGACTTCAATATTGATATCTTGAAAACCAGCATCTCCAAGAACAGTCTTGATTTCATTGATTAAAAATTCAGTTGCTGGACAGCCAGAATATGTGGGTGTAAATATAACTTTCCAGCCTTGACCAGCAGGGAGCACATTGCGGATCATGCCAAGATCGGTAATAGACAACGCTGGTAGCTCAGGATCGGGAATTTGCTGAAGCTGTTGCCAGATCTGATGAACTTGTGGCGATTGTAATTCGCAATGTTGCTGTCTTTGTTCCATAACATCACCATTGGCAATTTGGATAAGCCCGTTGCACAAATTGTAATTGCGTTAATAACAGGCCTAAATGCTCAGTATGACTACCTTGCTTACCACCTAATCGATAAGCTGCTTGTTCTGGTACTGCAAGCGTGGCTTGGGAAAACGTTTCATTAATAGTTGCTAACCAAGTTTCTTGCAAAGTGCGTGGATCAACGGCAATACCAACTTCACTGAGGGAAATTTCAATATCATCTGCGTGAAATAGCTCCCCAGTAAAACGCCATAATTCATTAACGGAGCGCTGAATTTTTTGGTGGCTTTCTTCGCTGCCATCGCCTAGACGGATCATCCAATTGCGACTAAAACGTAGATGATAGATTGCTTCTTTCAGTGATTTTTCCGCAATGGCTGATAATTGTTCATCACGGCTATGAATTAGTGATTCGTATAATGGAACGTGATAGGCATCCATAAAAAACTGGCGGACTAAGGTGTCATCAAACCCATTATTTGGTTGTTCAACGAGCAATAGATTGCTAAATTCCCGCTCATCACGTAGGAAGGCTAAAGTATCTTCATCATGCTCAGCCCCTTTTAGTTGTGCTGCATAGCTTAAGAAGTTACGAGCCTGCCCTAATAAATCTAAACCGATATTGGACAGAGCAAGGTCAATTTCAAGCTCTGGTGCATGGCCGCACCACTCACACAGGCGTTGTGCGAGGATCAGCGGGGTATCGCCAAGTCTTAATGTGTATTGGTGGAGCTGTTGTTGCTGTTTCATGAAAGCTCCTTACATATTCTTGATGCCATCAGGGATGGTGTAAAAAGTTGGATGGCGGTAAACCTTGGTATCCGCAGGGTCAAAGAATGTGCTTTTATCTTCAGGCTGCGATGCAATTAAATGGGCAGCTTTGACGACCCAAATCGAGCAACCTTCGCTGCGTCTAGTGTAGGCATCACGGGCGTTTTCTAGCGCCATTTGGTCGTCTGCGGCATGTAAGCTTCCGACATGGCGGTGAGCCAAACCTTGTTTACTGCGAATAAAAACTTCATATAAAGGCCAATCTTGGTTATTCATGGTATTTTCCTTTTCTGAGCATTGGTCAGTAAACTACGCTGCGGATTTTATGGACTTTTGCTTGCGACTATGTGCCATGGCACCTTCGCGTACCCATGCTCCGTCTTCCCAGCCTTTACGCTTTGCACCCAGGCGCTCATGGTTACAAATGCCGTTACCTTTAATCACTTGGTAAAACTCTGCCCAATCAATTTCCCCGAAGCGATAGTGACCCAGCTCGTTATCCCACATGAGATCAGGATCAGGAATGGTCATACCGAGTGCTTCGACTTGTGGCACAGTGTTATCGATAAATTTTTGACGGAGTTCGTCATTACTAAAGCGTTTGATTTTCCACGCCATACTTTGTGCACTGTGCGGAGAATCGGAGTCATTCGGGCCAAACATGGTGAGAACAGGCCACCAGAAGCGATTTATTGCATCTTGTAACATCGCCTTTTGTGCTTCAGTGCCTTCTGCTAGGGCCATCACGGCTTCATAACCTTGGCGTTGGTGGAAACTTTCTTCTTTACAAATTTTCACCATTGCACGTGCATAAGGGCCGTAGGATGCACGGCATAGCGCGACTTGGTTCACAATCGCGGCTCCATCGACTAACCAGCCAACTACGCCTACATCAGCCCAACTCAACGTGGGGTAATTAAATATCGAGGAATACTTCATTTTTTCATCAAGCAGCTTTTGGTAGATATCTTGGCGAGAACAGCCAAGGGTTTCTGCTGCGCTGTATAGATAAAGGCCATGGCCAGCCTCATCTTGAATTTTGGCGAGTAAGATTGCTTTACGTCTTAGTGTGGGGGCGCGGGTTAGCCAATTCGCTTCAGGTAACATGCCGATAATTTCTGAATGAGCATGTTGGCCTATTTGGCGAATAAGATTTTGTCGATATGCATCGGGCATCCAATCTTTAGGCTCGATGGAAATATCTGCTTCGATTTTGGCCTCGAAGTTTGCCTGATTTTGCTCGCTCATTGATTTTTCCATTAAGTGATTCGAAAAATGTTTTTTAATTTAAAATAATGAATCATTTATATTTAACATTGATGCTAGGAATATTTAACATAAAGATCAATGTTCATTAACTTAATTCTGCGAGGCACTTCACAAGGTTTTATTATAAATAGCATAAAATCAATAATATACATTCATTGTTTTTTGTATGGATTTGAGTGGGAACTTAGATTTATGCAAATTTGTTTTTAATTTGTTAAATTTAAATTGGCATCTATGATTGTTTTTATGATACATATTTAAATATTGGTTTTGTTTATTTTCTTTATTTCTGGAGTGAGATATGCAGCATTTAACAAGTTACATTATGGGGAAGTGGGTACAGGGTAATGGTAAAGAGCGGGCGATCTATCATGCACTTACTAATCAGGCTTTATACGCGGTGACAACCGAGGGGCTTCCTTTATCTGACAGTCTGGCCTATGGGCGAGAAGTTGGAGGGGAGGCGCTATCTGCTATGTCATTCCAGCAACGGGGGCAGATGCTTAAAGCGGTGGCCAAGTATTTGTTGGAGCATAAGGCGGAACTCTATGCGATTTCAGCGCAAACAGGGGCAACAAAAGCAGATAGCTGGGTGGATATTGAAGGGGGTATTGGGACGTTATTTGCCTATTCAGGTTTGGCAAGTAGAGAGCTCCCCGATGACACCATTTGGCCTGAAGGTGACACGGTTCCTTTGTCTAAGCAGGGGCAATTTATTGGCCATCATATTTTGACCTCTCGCCGTGGCGTGGCGCTGCATATCAATGCTTTTAATTTTCCTTGTTGGGGAATGCTAGAGAAACTGGCACCTACATGGCTAGCGGGTATGCCTGCCATTATCAAGCCTGCGACAGCATCGGCTCAAGTCACCCAAGCGATGGTCAAGCTGATGGTCAACAGTGGTTTGGTACCTGCGGGGGCTATTCAGCTGATTTGTGGTGGCGTCGGGGATATGTTTGATCACCTTGATTTTGAGGATGTCGTCACGTTCACAGGGTCAGCCTCCACAGGGCAAAAACTTAAATCCCATCCGCGTATCATAGAAAAATCAGTGCCTTTCACCATGGAAGCCGACTCACTGAATTGTGCGATCTTAGGGAATGATGTGCAGCCAGAACAGCCTGAATTTGCATTGTTTATTAAAGAAGTGACCGGTGAAATGACCGCAAAGGCAGGGCAAAAATGCACGGCCATTCGTCGTATTATTGTACCGAAAAATCAGTTAGACAATGTTAAACAAGCACTGCTTAAACGGTTATCGGCGACGACAGTTGGTGACCCCGCAGTTGATGGGGTACGCATGGGGGCGTTGATTAATTTAGAACAGCGCCAAGATGTGCAGACGAAAGTGGATTATCTACGAAACAATGGCTGTGAAGTACTCTGTGGTGGGCAGTTTGAACAATTAGCGGTCATCGGTGCTGATAGCCAAAACGGTGCCTTTTATCCACCGACATTATTGTACTGCGCAGAGCCATTTAAATCTTCGGCCGTCCATGAAACTGAAGCATTTGGCCCTGTTGCGACGTTAATGAGTTATGAAAGCCTTGAACAAGCGGTGCAACTTGCCATTCTCGGGGGCGGTAGCTTGGCGGGCACATTAGTGACATCGGATGCACAGGTCGCTCAATCAGTGATCCGAGCAAGTGCACGCGCACATGGACGCATGTTGGTATTAAATGAGGCATCGTCGACAGAATCAACAGGGCACGGCTCACCACTACCTCTACTAGTGCATGGTGGGCCTGGGCGTGCAGGTGGCGGTGAAGAACTGGGTGGATTGAGAGCGGTGAAGCATTATATGCAGCGCACAGCCATTCAGGGGAGCCCATCGATGTTAACCGCGATTAGCCAGCAGTGGATCCGTGGTGCGGAGATGGTAACTGATGTTGTTCATCCATTTCGAAAACATTTTGAAGACTTAGTGATAGGCGATACGTTGCTTACAGCAAGGCGTACGGTGACGGAGGCCGATATTGCTAATTTTGCTTGCCTCAGTGGTGATAATTTCTATGTGCACGTGGATAAAATCGGGGCGGCACAATCACTGTTTGGTGAACGTATTGCCCATGGGTATTTTGTGGTTTCAGCCGCAGCAGGTCTGTTTGTTGATGCAGGCGTTGGGCCAGTTATCGCAAATTATGGCATGGAAAATTTGCGTTTTATCGAACCCGTAAAAATTGGCGATACGATACAAGTTCGTCTAACGTGCAAGAAAAAGATAAAAAAACCACAGAAATTAGCCGAAGATAAACCAAATGGTGTTGTTGAATGGGATGTGCAAGTCTTTAACCAAGACGATACAGCCGTGGCACTTTATAGCATTTTGACGCTGGTGGAACGCCGTCATGGGGATTTTCATTAACCATGATTGTGATGAAACGGTTACAAACAAATAGGTGCTTTTTCAATCATTTTCTGTTGTGATGGGAAATCGCTAACAAAATGTCAGGAAACAGAAATGAAAACGCACCATCAAGCGGTTTATCAGCAATTTGATGAGCAAGCCAACGCCTATTTAACCAGTCAAGTTCATGCGCAAGGTGAAGATTTACTCGCCTTGCAGAGGTTGTTACAGAGTTGCCAAGCTGAGGATGTCCTTGACCTTGGCTGTGGTGCAGGGCATGCGAGTTTTTATACCGCGCCATGGGTTAAATCTGTCACAGCATATGATCTGTCCGACTCGATGCTGAGTGTTGTGGCGAAAAACGCGCAAGAGCGCCAATTAACCAATATCGCGACCTGCAAAGGCACAGCTGAACAACTGCCATTTGCAGATAATCATTTTGATCGGGTGATTAGCCGCTATTCTGCACACCATTGGCATGATGTTGAAAAAGCGCTGCGTGAAGTCCGCCGTGTATTAAAAGTGGGTGGAAAAGGCATTTTTATTGATGTGGTTTCACCAGGTCACCCATTGTTGGATATTTATCTGCAAACCGTTGAAGTTTTAAGGGATACATCGCATATTCGCGATTATTCCGCAGGGGAATGGGCAGGGATGTTCAACAATGCAGGACTATTTGTTAGTGGTGTTCAAAGTTTCCGTTTGCCCCTTGAATTTACCAGTTGGGTTGAACGGATGCGAACGCCACAACCTTTAGTTGAGGCAATTCGCCAATTTCAAAACACGCTCAGTGATGAAGTGAAACACCATTTTGCATTACAAGCAGATGGCTCATTTACCTCTGATGTGATGCTATTTGAATTTCATCGCCAATAAGTGCTTATTTTGCGATAAACTGCGCTTGGTTAAGTTGGCTGAGTGCGGTGTTCACGGCAAAAATTTCCCCTCGGACATCAGGCACACCAAAGGCTTTTAAACGCGCACTGTGTTTGGTTAAATATGCGTTTGCCTCTTGCTCAGAAGCAAACATGTAAACTCCACCTGCCATTTGAGTTTGTTGGTTTTCAGTCCAAATCTTCCAGATAAAACCAGGTTCTTGGTTGATTGACTGAGCTAAATCATTCATTGCTGCCGTCATTTCTTCGCCCCATGGGCCTTGGTATGGAAAGTCTACCTGTAAAATTACGCTCATCGATTGCATCTCCTTATCATTAGGCTTGCATAATAACCCTTAACACAAATAATAACTTTGCTATTTATCGTATTTAAGACTATTGCGTTTACCTGCTTCAAACGCATCCAGTGTGTTTAAACGCGCCTGTTTGTGATCAACGATAGGTTTCGGATAATCAATGGCTATATTGTTTTCTTCTGCCCATTCATGGGGGGTATGGATATATTTATCAGGGACTCCATTTAATTCAGGGAGCCAATAGCGGATAAACGTGCCCTGAGCATCAAACTTTTTCCCTTGTGTGGTCGGGTTGAAAATACGAAACCAAGGGGAGGCATCCACACCTGTAGAGGCTGACCATTGCCAGCCGCCGTTATTCGCCGCTAAACTCCCATCAATCAGCTGGGTCATAAAGTATTTTTCCCCTTCCCGCCAATCAATGAGTAAATCTTTGACTAAGAAACTCGCCACAATCATTCGTAACCGATTATGCATCCAGCCTGTGGTATTCAGCTGCCGCATGGCTGCATCAACAATTGGGTAGCCCGTTTGTCCGATTTTCCATGCCTCAAAATCGGTAGGTGAATCATTCCAATGAATATATTGTGTCCAATGAATAAAGGGCTGGTGGCGGCACAGGCGAGGAAATGCCACTAAAAGGTGAGTATAAAATTCACGCCAAATTAATTCATTTAACCAAGTGAATGCGCCGCTATCAGGGTAGTCAAGAAATTGTGGGTTTTCAGCTTGCAAACGATTGATGCACTGGCGAGGGGATAACACTCCAATCGCGAGGTATGGCGATAGCTGGCTAGTGCCATTAATGGAGGGGAAATCTCTATCATGTTGGTAATCTGTAACTTTTTTAGCGCAAAACTGCCTGAGCTGCTTTAAGGCAGCTTGTTCACCTGCAGGGAAAGATTGCGCGATGTTTTGATCCTCATGAGGAAATAGCGGCAGGATTGTTTTAATCTCTAACGGCTTTGAGCGCTGAGCAGGGGCACGTAAGGAACGGTAGTCTGTGACAGTGAGTTGGGTTAGAAAAGCACGGCGAAATGGGGTATAAACTTGGTACATCTCACCTTTTTGATTTGTTACTGCGCCAGGTGGGAGCAACAGCGCATCATCAAAAGTATGGACATGCATTGGTGATGCGTGTTCTATCAACCACTCATCACGTTTCTTTTCATTCCATTCATACTGCCGATTGAAAAACAGGGCATCCGCCTGCTGTTCTTTGGCGTAATTTAGTACCCATTTAGCGGCATCTACAAAATTATCCACAGTATGGCAAATGAGTGGGATACCTAACTGAGCAAGGGAATGTTGTAATTCGACAAGGTTTTGATGAATAAAGGCGATTTGCCGTACAGAGACATCATGCTGTTTCCACTGTTCGGGCGTGGCGGTATAGAGGGCGATGACATTGGCCTGCGGGTCAGCGCAGGCCGAGGAAAGGGCTTTATTATCTGTGACGCGTAAATCATGACGAAACCAGATAAGATGCTTGGCTGCCACCGCTTTCCTCCTAGGCGTTAATCTAATTTAGGATGCTGGTTAATTAACGACTGGCGTTTTTTCTCAAGTTCAGCAATTTGTTGGTCAATATCTTCAACTTTTTGCTCAATATTGTCAAAATGTTCACTCAAGATTTCTTTCGCCTCGGCTTTATCCGACGCCGCTGGTGTTGCACCCCGCAACGGTTTATTGGCTGTTTCTGGCATGCGAATACCTGTGTATAAGCCAATCAATGCAATCACCATCAAGTAATAGGCTGGCATGTATAAATCTGTGGTTGATTCGACTAACCAAGCTGCAACAGTTGGGGTAGCACCTGCAATTAATACTGAGATATTAAAGGCAATGGCTAAGGCACTGTAACGAATATGCGTTGGGAAAATCGCGGGTAAAATTGATGCCATGACTCCAGTAAAACAGTTTAGCAATATCGCAAGGATCAGTAATCCTACAAAAATTAACCCAACTGAGCCGCTGTTAATTAGCATAAAAGCAGGGTAAGCCAATAGCACTAAACCTACGCTACCGATAATAACAAATGGGCGACGGCCAATTTTATCACTGGTTAAGCCAATCACGGGTTGAACAAATAGCATGCCAATCATAATGGCGATAATTATTAGCACACCATGGTCAGTTGAATAATTTAGGTTATGTGATAAATAACTTGGCATGTAAGTCAGCAACATGTAATACGTGACATTAGTTGCAATCACTAAGCCAACACAAATTAATAAGCTTTTCCAATGCTTCGATGCCACTTCGCGTACTGAAACTTTGGGTGGATTTTGAATATTGGCTTTGTCTTGTTTTTCCAGTGATTCAACGTGCTGTTGGAAAGCGGGCGTTTCTTCAAGGGAATGGCGAAGATATAACCCAATGATCCCTAAAGGTAAGGCTAAGAAGAACGGAATTCTCCAGCCCCAATCATGGAAGTTTGCCTCTCCAACGATACTGGAAATTAGCACGACTACACCTGCACCTAGCACGAAACCTGCGATAGAACCAAAGTCTAACCAACTGCCCATAAAGCCACGCTTACGGTCAGGTGAATATTCGGCAACAAAAATTGCAGCCCCTGAATATTCCCCACCGACAGAGAAGCCCTGTGCTAATTTAGCAATTAATAACAAGATTGGTGCCCAAATACCGATGCTTTCATATGATGGGATCAAACCAATACAGAACGTACTTATCGCCATAATGATAATGGTCATCGACAACACTTTTTGTCGACCATACTTATCACCTAAGATACCAAATACCACTCCCCCTAATGGCCTAACTAAGAAGGGCACGGAGAATGTCGCTAGTGCAGCAATCATCTGGACGCTCGGTGATGCGTCTGGAAAGAAAACTTGACCTAATACGTAAGCTAAGAAGCCATATACACCAAAGTCAAACCATTCCATCGCATTACCCAGTGAAGCAGCGGTAATTGCTTTTTTTAATTTACCATCATCAATGATTGTAATGTCATTAATATTTAATGGTTTTTCTTTTTTCTTCTTGAATTTCATGAAACCATCCTCTTATTTGAATTTCAACAACGAGATAAATCACATTTAAGGTGTGGGTTTTCATACTTAAACAACGTGTAAAGTCCTATCATTTATAATAGTCGCTGTATGAATTTTTGTTCAGTTTTTAAAATTTAAAATTGAGCTAGATAATGGAGTAATACAGTAGAGTTAGAGAGAGAAATAGAGAGCACTTTTTTTTGTAAATAGAGCAAAATAACCACCTGAGAATAATCAAACTAGTTACCAATAATACATTAATATCGCTAGAATGTAAAATACTTGGCTTTTAATGCCGAAAAAAAAGAATTTTTAGCGTTTTATTTTAGCGGGTTAGGTTTGTAACAACATGTTACTTATATCAATAATGCATTAGGCTAACAATGTTGATTATATATAATAAAAACTATAACAATCAATATGTTGTATTTTATTTTTGCTGATTTGAACTATGCTAAATACTCCATGAATATAGGGGGTAATATGAACAATTCCGTGAAAATATCAGCGATTAATGTTTATCATCCTGCAAAAATTAGGGGGAATGAATATTTTATCAAAAAGCATGGCGATATTAAAAATATTAATAATCTATTTGAATCATTAGGTAAGCGACAGCGTTATGTTTCTGACCTTGAAAGTGAAAATGTATTAACGATGGCATTTAAATCAGCAGAGCCGATAGTGGATGATAGTAATATTGATATTATTATTTTCGCATCAACGACGGTAGAGTATTTATCGCCAACTCACGCATTATTTATTCATCGAAAGTTCAATATTAAACACAATTGTATTTGTATCGATATGAATATAAATTGTTTAAGTATGCTGGCAGTTCTTGAACAAGCGGCCATGATGCTGAAATTAAAAGCGTCCTATTGCAGAGCATTGATTATCTCTACAGATCAAGTTTCTCGATATGCAAAACCACATGAGTTTTTCCCTGAGGCTTTATTTGGGGATGCGGCGGTTGCAATGATACTCGATAAAGTAAAGGACAACTCAGGCGCTGGGCTCATCGATAGTCAATATTACACTGATAGTCAGTATGCCGATACGATTGTATTTCCACACTATGGATTGTCGCATAGCCAAAATATGCAAGAAGAGAAATTTCACTGGGATAATTTTACAGGAGAGCTCTGTGTGCCCTTTGCGATAGAAGCCATTCAATTCCAGTTGGAAAAACATCATTTAAAATTGAATGATGTTTCTTGTTTTTTCTTTTCTCAATTATCAAGAAATTATATTGGAATGATTAAAAATGCATTAAATCTTTCCTGGGAGCAGATTGAATATATTGGTGATGAGTATGGTTATACAGGCGGAAATAGCCCATTAGTTGCCTATGCACATCGTTTGAAAAAAGGGTTACTTCATGAAGGTGATATTATTGTATTTTGGTCATTTGGTGCTGGGTATCAAACAGGTGTTTTACTGTGGAAAGTATAACTTAATCATTCTCAAATTGATTAGGTAATTATGCTAATCATTTTACGATATCTATATGGCAGTGATTAATATTAACAATAGTCTCTTAATTTATTCCGTTATCATCATCTTCTTTTGATAATAACGGAGGATTGTGTCGTTCTGTTTTATAATGGATTTGATAAGTAGGAATGAATAATTGACTTGGTTACAATCAAATAAATGATTTTAAATAAGTTTGATAATCAGAGAGTACAGTAAGATTTAAAATGAATTTTACCAAACTCTAAAAGAATACGCGCTGTATTTTATCAAGCGTGTATGACCTCCGACTGAGAAGAGTGCCATTATGAAAAAACAGAGTGTTGCATCCTATATTGCAAAAGTACTTGATAACGCAGGTGTTAAACGTATTTGGGGCGTTACTGGAGATTCATTGAATGGCTTAACCGACAGTTTGCGCCGACAAGGGGCAATTGAATGGTTAGGCACTCGTCACGAGGAAGTGGCGGCATTTGCTGCGGGCTCAGAGGCCCAGCTTACTGGGCAACTAGCCGTTTGTGCAGGCTCTTGTGGGCCTGGAAATATGCATCTTATTAATGGACTATATGATTGTCATCGTAACAGAGTACCTGTATTGGCGATTGCAGCACATATTCCATCAAGTGAAATTGGCAGCAATTATTTCCAAGAAACCCACCCAACAGAACTATTTCGTGAATGTAGCCACTATTGTGAGATGGTCTCTAACCCAGAACAAATCCCACAAGTGCTTGGCATTGCAATGCGTAAAGCAATTCTGAACAAAGGGGTATCCGTTGTTGTCATTCCAGGGGATATTGCATTAAAAGATGCACCAGAGACCGCCAAAGAAACATGGTATCAGCCTCAAGCCCCATTGATCATGCCACAGCGCTCTGAAATCGAACAATTAGCGCAAGCTTTAAATGAAGCCAAAAATGTTACATTATTTTGTGGTAATGGTTGTGCAGGGGCACATGATGAAGTGGTCAAACTGGCAGAAACGCTAAAAGCACCTGTAGTTCATGCACTGCGCGGTAAAGAACATATTGAGTGGGATAACCCGTACAGCGTGGGAATGACAGGTTTAATCGGCTTTTCATCGGGTTACCATGCAATGATGAACGCCGATACGGTTGTTTTACTCGGAACGCAATTCCCATATCGTCCTTTCTACCCAAATGATGCAAAAATTATTCAAGTTGATATTAATGCAGGGAGCTTAGGTTCTCATTGCCATATCGATATGGGGCTGATTGGTGATATTAAAGCAACTCTGGATGCCTTGCAGCCGCATCTACAAACTAAACAAGATAAAAAACACCTTGAGAGCGCATTGAAGCATTATGAGGAAGCGCGTAAAGGGTTAGATGATCTCGCAAAACCAGGGCATGAAGGGCTCATCCATCCACAGTACTTGGCAACTAAAATTAGTGAACTGGCCGATGATGATGCAATCTTTACTTGTGATGTGGGTACGCCAACGGTCTGGGCAGCACGCTATTTGAAAATGAATGGTAAGCGCCGTTTAATTGGCTCGTTTAATCATGGTTCTATGGCGAATGCGATGCCACAAGCAATTGGTGCGCAGGCTGTTGATAAAACACGCCAAGTGGTTGCCATGTGTGGTGATGGTGGATTTAGCATGTTAATGGGGGATTTTATTTCTCTTTCACAAATGCAATTGCCAGTAAAAATCATTATTCATAATAATGGGGTATTGGGCTTTGTAGCAATGGAAATGAAAGTCGCGGGTTTCTTAACAGCAGGAACAGATTTGCATAATCCGAATTTTGCTGCAATTGCGAACGCTGCAGGTATCAAAGGTATTCGTGTGGAAAAAAGTGAAGATCTCGATAGCGCACTTAAAGAGGCTTTTGCCCATGATGGCCCTGTGGTGGTGGATGTCTTAACTGCAAAACAAGAGCTTTCAATGCCACCAGAAATTGCTGCTCAGGAAGCCAAAGGTTTTAGCTTATATATGCTAAAAGCCATTATGAGCGGGCGCGGTGATGAAGTGGTGCAATTGGTGAAAACTAACTGGCTACGTTAATACCTGTTGTTCGTTCATAAAGAAGCCTAATCAATTGATTGGGCTTTCTTTTTATCGACCATAAATTAATAGCCTGCTGCAGATTGACTACGCCACAAATGAGCAGCGACAAGTGCCCGCCATGGGGAATATTGCGCTAACCATTTCTCTGTCTCTTTCGCGGTCGGTTGTTCTTGGCTGTTTAATAAGGTTTGTAAATTACGCCTTACCGCGACATCGCCATGCAAAGAGCCATTGAGATAATTAAAGCCCCGCAAGAGTGCATAACTGACCGTCCAAGGGCCAATTCCTTTAATTTTGAGCAGTTGTTCTGTTACCACATCGGCATTGTCATGGGTCACTTGTATAGATAAATCAATCTGTTGGGTTTTAATTGCTTCACATAACGCTCTAAGAGCAACAATTTTCCCTAATGAAAACCCTGTTTGTCTGAGTGTATCATCACTGACTAAACCCACTTGTTGGATATCAGGAAAACACCAAATTCCTGATGAGTGCTGTGTGCCCACGGCTTGTATAAAGCGCCGACGGATAGCGATAGCGGCATGGACACTAATTTGTTGCCCAATAATCGCCCATACTAAAGCCTCGAAAGCATTAGAGGATTGATAAATTCTTAATCCCTTTTGTTTTTCAATGAGTTGACCAAGCACTGGGTCTGTTAGGTAGTGCATTTCAAATTCATTAATGGGTTGATGTAAACCCAATAAGTGTTTCCCAAGGGTGCTGAGTTCTGTTTCAGTAGGGGAAATATTCGAAGAATCAATATCTAAAGAAATTGTTGCATGCTGGCTTTCAATGGCTAGCTGAATGTTGGCGGGATGATTTTGCCAAATTAGGCCTTTTTGCAAACAATTGTCGACAACAATCTCTGCCACATTTTGTTGGTCTCTTAAATGGAAGGCAAAAAAATCCGCAGAGCGATAAGGTTGTGGAAGAGGTAAATTAACAGTGAATGTTTGCATTATGATGACCTGATAAGATTTTTCTTTAATCCAAATATATTGTGTATTGGTGCATTAGGTAACTCATATTTTAGTGAACAAATATGTTATCTTAGTAAGATGGATTATTTCGTCACTGACATGGTGTTTACAGCGAATAAGGAAGTGAAATGAAAACTGAAGATCGCAGTTCATCTCATAACCCTCCAGCCTCTCCTAAGCCTGAACTAACAGGGATAGGTGGTTGGCTGATTTTACCCATGTTAGGGATCGTGCTATCCGTTATTATTCTTCCATTTGCAATTTACGGGCAAAATATCCAGGTTATTGAGTATTGGGATGAGTTAACGAACTCCCAATCCGATACATTTATACCCTTATTTAAAGAACTTATCTATTTTGAGCTTTTAGGGAATGCGATTTTATATACTTTATTGCTTTTCTTGTGTTACATCTTTTTTACGAAGAAAAAGCTCACGATCAAAATTTACATTTTCTTCCAGCTATTTGCTTTAGTGCTGACTATTTCAGATATTATATTGGCAGGAACATTATTAGATTTAGAGGTTGAAGCATCGGATATTCGCGACATTTTTCGTGCCCTGATTGGCTGCGCAATTTGGATACCGTATTTTTTGGTTTCTAAGCGGGTAAAAAATACTTTTGTGAATTAAATACCGTCATTGAGGTGAAGTGATGATTTATTGCAAAAGAGTGTATGACCCTGTGACTAAGAATGATGGCTATCGTGTCTTAGTCGATAGGCTATGGCCTCGAGGGATTAAAAAAATCGATTTACAGTGTGATGAGTGGAATAAAGAAGTGGCTCCCTCTAATGAGTTACGAAAATGGTTCCATCAACATACCGATCAATTCGAGCAATTTGTGCAGCGCTATTGCGAGGAATTGAATAACACCGAGGCTTGGCAAAGGTTAGTTGAGCAGGCGGAGCAAGGTCATGTGACATTATTGTATAGCGCAAAAAATACAGAACATAATCAAGCGACTGTACTCAAAAAATACATTGAAGAAAAAATACAGAATACAAAGGTTTGTTAAATGGAGAATTCTCAATCCACGGTTCAATTAGAGCAGGTTGTCGCTCAAGTCGTCCCGCAGGCCCCGAAAAAAATGCTTGAAGGACTCGGTGGTTGGTTGATTTGGCCAGTTATTGGGCTGTTTTATATGTTGTATAAAATGGTCATGATGTTAATGCAAGAAGTCTCTCAAGTAAAAACGGTTTGGCCGCTTGCTACACAAGTGGGCTCTGACTTTTATGTGCCAGGTTTTTCAATGGGTTATTACCTATTGCAAACGGGTTATGGGGTTATCATTGCATTACTATTGTGGACTTTTATTGCAGCAGTTAAATGGAAAAAAAGTGCGAAGTGGTTGTTTATCATAACCATGTTGCTATATACCTTGATGGTGTTTGTTGCCCGCTTTGTATTCCCTTATACATTCGGTATGGAAATTAATTACTCAAACGTTATCACCGCGATTAATGGCAGCTTCTATTGTGTGTTATGGATACCGTATTTTTTAGTTTCTAACCGCGTTAAAAACACGTTTATTCGCTAATAATTAACCACCTCTTTCGAAGGTGGTTAATTATTCTATTCGTTAGAAAGATTCAATGTATGGGTAATATTGCAGCGCTCAATAAAGGCGTTATCATGGGAAACCAATAGCAATGTACCTTGGTAATTGTTTAATACATCCTCCAGTAATTGCTTCGATTCTAAATCCAGATGGTTATCTGGCTCGTCGAGTAACAAAATCGCAGGTGGATTCGGGCTATGGGTCAGCGCTAATAATGTGGCTTTGAGCTGTTCGCCCCCACTCAGTTGTTGTAGTGGTAGCAAGGATTTATCGCCTCGAATCCGTAACATGCCTAGTTGTGTCCGCCATTGTTCAACCGTAAATATGGGTTGGTGTTGGTGGAGTGCCTCGCCAACGGGTAGCGTTTTATCGAGTAAGTTTAGGTGTTGGTCTAAATAGCAAAAACATCCACTTAGGCGGGATTCGCCCGATTGGGCTTTCAGGTGCCCTGCAAGTACTTTAAGTAAGGTGGATTTACCACAACCATTATCACCTTGAATATGCCAATGCTCCCCACTGTATACGGTGAATGATAGAGGTGATAAATGGCCATAGGGCAAGCAAAGATCGGAAGCGAAAATCGTCACTTTTTTCCCCTCACACTGGTAGGCAATGACCATTTTTTGCTGCTTGATATGGTGTATTTTCTCTTGGTTTTCTTGTTGTTGTCCTTGCAAATTATCCATCACCCGTTGATGGCGGTCGGCAACATTAGACCGCCTTTTTTCCGCACGGTTTTTCTGCATATCGAGTAGCAGTAAGGACTGAGAGCCACCATAACGGATTTTTTCTCCTTGTTTTTTCCGTTGAGCGGCTTTTTGTAACGTGGTTTGTAGTTGCTTTTTTTCTTGGTTAATACGTTTTTCTAAACGCGCAGCTTGGGCATCAATCGCCGCGATTTCGAAATTCTTCTGCGTGTCATATAACGCATAATTTCCCCCATATTCTTGTAAACCTTTCTCGGTGAGTTCAAAAATCGTTGCCATTTCACCCAGCAATGCTCGGTTATGAGAGATAACAAGGCTACCTGCTCTGTGCTCAGTCAGTTTTTGGCTTAGCCATTGACGGCTTCTGGTGTCTAAGTGGTTATCTGGTTCATCAAGCAGTAGAAAGCTATCTTGCTGTAAAAAGGCACGACATAGAGCAAGGCGCGTGCGCTCGCCACCACTGAGATGGGCGATAGGGGTTTCCATCGAAACGGGCAACCGTGCGGAATCTAGCAAATTTTGCCATTGAGACGGTAAATGCCATTTGTCGTCGACTAACTCAAAATCGGGTTGAGTTCCATTACCCGCTTCAATACGAGAAAAGGCATGATAGAGCGAGGTAATACCTAAGGCATCGACGAGAGTTTCTCCTGTTAAGCGGGTGAGTTGATTAACATGGATAAAAGGCATATTCCAATGTACATCACCTTGTGTTGGCACGAATACTTGAGCCAGTAACTGCATGAGTACGGATTTACCTCGACCATTATGGCCAATTAAGGCATTTTTTTGACAAGATAATGTCCCGCTTAGAGGGGGGAACAGGGCCGTTTGGTTAAATTCGATATTCAGTTGTGAAAAGTGACACGCAATTGTCATAGGCACCTCCAAAAATAAAGAGTGCAGACAACGTCGTTGACTTATCAAGAAGCGTCGATGAATAGCGTTGCCTGCCAGGAACAGAAAAATGAATACCAAGGTGGTATTGGAAAATATTTTCTGGCAGTGCTTAATTCATCGTAGGGAGTACCTGCTAAGTTAAGTGATGGGATAAAAGCCGTGCATATTATAGACAAAGAAAATCAATTTAAGCAACATATAGACTTAAAATATAAAAAAGCCAGTCAATTCAAGTTGACTGGCTTTGTACTAACAACGAGATTTTTACGATTATGCAGAGGTGTGCTCTGACAACCATTGTGCAATGCGCTGTTTTTCTGAATCATTCAGCCACATGCCCAATTTAGTACGACGCCAGATAGCATCATCCAATTCTGTTACCCACTCATTTTCCACTAAGTAACGTAGTTCGGCTTCATAGACGTTGGCACCGAATGATTCGCCGAGATCACTGAGCGAGTTTGCGCCATCCAAAATCAGTTTGCTGTTACTGCCGTAAGTTCTTGCATAACGCAGCGCGATCCCTTCAGGAAGCCATTGATAATGTTGGCGTAATACGCGAGCATAGCCATCACGGTCGCAACCTTCGATATCACCACCTGGTAATTGACCATTTTTCGTCCACGGGCTACCTGCGTTCGGGTAATAAGTGGCGAGCTTATTCACAGCAGCTTCAGCTAGTTTACGATAAGTGGTTAATTTACCGCCGAATACAGACAGTAACGGTGCTTGGCCTTGCTCATCGTGAATATCTAATGTGTAGTCACGGGTAATTGCTTGCGGTGAGTCAGACTCATCATCACACAGTGGGCGAACGCCTGAGTAATCCCATACCACGTCTTCAACGGTTAACTGTTTTTTGAAGTGATCGTTGTACACTTTGAGTAAATAGCTGACTTCTTTGTCATCAATTTTGACGTCTTTTGGATCGCCTTTGTATTCCACATCTGTTGTACCGATGATTGAGAACTCATCCATCCACGGAATAACAAAGACAATACGGTTATCCTCGTTTTGCAGGATGTAAGCTTGTGGTTCATCGTGAGCGCGTGGAACAACGATATGGCTACCTTTAATTAAGCGAATGCCGTATGGCGATTTTAATTTCAAGCCATCGTCGAAGAATTCTTTCACCCATGGACCCGTTGCATTCACCAGTCCTTTCGCTTTCCAAGTGAGAGTTTCGCCTGTACGTAAGTCTTGTGCTTCAACAACCCATAAGCCATTTTCACGATAAGCACGAGTCACTTTTGTGCGAGTGCGAACTTCACCATGCTTACGTACCACTTCTTGAGCGTTTAGAACAACCAAACGCGCATCATCAACCCAACAATCTGAGTACTCAAACCCTTTGGTTAATTCAGGTTTCAGCACAGAGTTTTGGCCGAATTTTAAGCTTTTACTGCTTGGTAGGCTCACACGTTTACCTAAATGGTCATAAAGGAACAGACCGATACGGATCATCCACGCAGGGCGTAAATGAGGTTGGTGAGGTAAACGAAAGCGCATTGGAAACGCAATGTGCGGTGCCAGTCGTAATAAGACTTCGCGCTCAGCCAGTGCTTCACTGACTAATCTGAATTCATAATGTTCTAGGTAGCGTAAGCCACCATGGATCAGCTTTGAACTCGCTGATGAGGTTGCACTCGCTAAGTCTTGAGCTTCGAGCAGCAATACCGATAATCCACGACCTGCAGCGTCAGCTGCAATACCAGCGCCGTTGATCCCGCCGCCGATGACAATCAAGTCTTTAGTTTCCATGCATCCCCCTGAGATGTTCGAAACACTTTCAATAATGTTCGTTTTCGCTCATTTGATTGTAGTCAAAATGAATAGTGATGCCAACTATTATTAATAAGAAAAATAACAACTGCGTGATATTGGTAACAATTTTTTTTCAATAACCACAAATAAAATAATGGTATATAGGCAGGAAAAAACATTTTTGAGCGAAAAAGAAAAAGGAAATAACAGTTAGAAAGTTAAAGTAGAAAAGGGATATCATTAAGAGTGGTGGTAGTTAGCACTACCACCATGAGAATAACGTATTGATTAACAAAGCTCTAATTGAACGTTATGTTGCTCAATCACTTTGAGAATGCTGTCTGGCGGCTGTTTGTCGGTAAATAAATAGTCGATTAAGTTCATATTACCGAGATTGACCATTGCATTACGGCCGAACTTAGAGTGATCGGTGACTAACATCACGCAACGTGAATTTTCAATAATGGCGCGTTTTGTACGCACTTCATGATAATCGAACTCCAGTAGCGAGCCGTCCATATCAATGCCGCTAATGCCCAAAATGCCGTAATCTAACCTGAATTGAGAGATAAAATCGAGGGTCGCTTCACCCACAATACCACCATCACGCGAGCGTACTTCACCCCCCGCTAAAATTAAGCGGAAGTCTTCTTTTGGCATGAGTAACGTGGCGACGTTTAGGTTATTGGTAACAACACGCAGGTTTTTATGGTTAACCAACGCATGGGCCACAGCTTCAGGCGTGGTTCCGATATCAATAAATAGCGTCGCACCATCAGGAATTTGGCTCGCGACATGCTGCGCAATACGGGCTTTTTCATCTGACCACATGATTTTGCGGTCATGATATGCCGCGTTTACGGAGCTTGAAGGCAGTGCTGCGCCACCGTGGTGCCGCTGAATTTTATTTTGTTCAGCGAGGTCATTGAGGTCTCGTCGGATGGTTTGAGGGCTAACCTCAAAATGCTCGACAAGTTCTTCAGTACTGACATATCCCTGAAGACGCACAAGTTCAACGATTGCATCATGTCTCTGGGTTTGTTTCACAGCGTTAGCCTCTAATTATTAAAATGTATTATCTGGAACTCTGGTGTTTAATAAAGCTGTGCCTATTATCCCACACTCCCATCAATAAGCCGATAATTAACCCTGAAGTGTGTGCGGCATTCGCAATATGCATCCCTAAAATATCGAAGTAACCAAAAAAGAGCCAGATAATTGAGAAAATCATTAACCCTCGGGGAACATTCACGCCGCTTTCTGGGTTGCGCTCACCTGTTAGCCAAACGTAGCTAACTAGGGCATAAACGACACCCGATAAGCCCCCAAAGTTGTTTTCGCTAAACAGCGATTGTCCCCAGTTACTAAACAGGGCGGAGACTAATAAAATAGTAAAGAGCTTTCCTGTTCCCAGCTTGCGTTCAACTTGGCCAGCTAAAAACCACCATAGCGCAAGGTTAAACCCAATATGTGACAGTGAAAAATGCACAAAGGCGGGGCTTATCCAACGCCAAAGTTCTGATTGTTGGTCTCCAATTGGCCACGCTAAGTAACGTAATACTTCACGAGCATCGGTCATTTCTACCCAAAGATATACAATAATCGATAGCAGAATAACAGCAATTGTGAGTGGCCCTGATTGTTCTTTCAGGTAACCCCAAGTGAGAAAATTGCGGTATTGAAATTGCGCATCGGTATTACCTGTTTGCCAGCTAGCAGCAAGGTAGCGCGGGTCATTTGGGTTTTGCAGGAAAGTATCAAGCTCTTGACGGACTTGATTAAGAAATTGGTCATCTTCCAACCAAAGTTCATACAGCGCTTGTTCTTGGGAGGGTTTAAGGCTTAAATGGATATTTTGCCCTGCCATATAGTCAACAAATGCTTGCGCCATTCTTGGGTTAGCAAAGGAAGTGATGTGGATCATGAATGCGTTTTCTCGTCTAGAGCGCCGTGACGGCTTGTGGATATTCCCTTAACCAGGCTTCAAACCCGCCATTAATGCTGTAAACAGATTCATAGCCGATGTTTATCAGGTATTGTGCTGCGCCTTGGCTGCTGTGCCCGTGGTAGCACATTACCATAACGGGTTGTTCATAATCTGTTTGTTCTAAAAATTGACTCAGCGACTCATTGGTGAGGTGATAAGCACCGCTAGCATGACCTGCGCGGAAGCTTTGTGGATCACGTACATCAACAAGTACGGCAGAGCTTTCCAACCAATGTTGATAAGCTTGCTCTGGTGTTAGTGTCTCAAAATGGTCCATAAAATACCGAATATAGCGGGGAAAACCCCATAAAAAACGAATACGGCACCTGTAAGCAGAAAAACAGGTGCCAGATATCAGTGGCAATTAGTAGAAAGAGTGCTCGCCACGTTGGTGTTCAGTCAGGTCTTTAACGCCTTTTAACTCACCATCAAACATTTTCAGTAATTCTTTTTCGATACCTTCTTTTAAGGTGACATCGACCATAGAACAACCGTTACAACCACCACCAAATTGCAGGATAGCAAAGCCTTCATCGGTAATTTCCATTAGGGAAACACGGCCGCCGTGGCTGGCTAATTGTGGGTTAATTTGTGACTGTAAAACGTACTCAACGCGCTCGATTAATGGTGCATCATCAGAGACTTTGCGCATTTTTGCGTTTGGTGCTTTAAGCGTCAGTTGTGAACCCAGTTGGTCGGTAACGAAATCAATTTCGGCTTCTTCTAAGAAAGGCGCGCTAATTTCATCAACATAAGCAGATAATTTTTCGAACTTCAGTTCCTTATCTGTTGCTTCAACGGCACCTGGCGGGCAGTATGAAACGCCACACTCAGCTGTTGGTGTACCTGGGTTGATGACAAATACACGGATTTGGGTTCCTGGCTCTTGATTTTCCAACAACTTGGCAAAATGAGCCTGTGCTGCTTCAGTAATATTAATCATAATCATTTGCTCAATAATAGTTGACTGCTTTAGTTGGTTATAATACGCCCATTTACCCCTTTCCTACAAGGTGCGACAGAGTGACCACGCATCAACAGTGCGCGCTCCCGCACAAATCAACAATTGTGCGGCTGTATTCATTGTCGAACCTGTCGTAATAACATCATCGAGAATGGCGACATGTAGGCCAGAAACCGTAGTTTCTAAGGTAAATGCTCCCTTTAGGTTTTTTCGGCGATGTTCACGTTTTAATGTAATCTGCGCCAGTGTATCACGACTACGCAGTAATGAATTTTGCGAATAGGGGATATTTAACCATCTGGATAAATTTTCGCCTATTAACGCCATGTGGTCAAATCCTCGCCACCATAATCGATGACGATGCAAGGGAATGGTCATAATGAGGTCGGGTTTTTGCCATGTATTTTCGCGGTAACCCTGCAGCCAAAATAAAACAAAAATGCGTGCTAAAGCAAAAGCGAGCTGCGATTGTTGATTAAACTTAAAGTGATGAATAAGCTTACGTAATGGAGCTTGATAGGGTGCGGCGGTAATTAAACGTTGCCAAGCAGGGGGCTGTTTTAAGCAACGACCGCATTGCAGTGTTTCGAGTTCACTGGGCAGTGCACAGCGTGGGCAGCACTTCGGCATAGTTGGTAAGCTTTTCAGGCAAAAACTGCAAATACCTTGGCAGCTTAAATTGAGTGATTGATGGCATAGCCAACATGCCCCTTCCATTGATAGCATGATGATATTCCGTTAAAAAATGTTGATTGAATAAAGAGAGTGTAACCATGGCAAAGCTATATTGGCAGACCGTCGGCGAAGGAAAACAAGATCTTGTGTTGCTGCACGGGTGGGGGTTGAATGCGCAAGTTTGGCAAACAATTATTGTGCGAATCGCGCCGCATTTTCGTGTTCATCTCGTTGACTTGCCAGGTTATGGGCGGAGCCAAGATTTTGCACCAATGAACATTCAATCCATGGCAGATATTTTGTGGGAATACGCCCCGAAAAACGCCATTTGGTTAGGGTGGTCGCTGGGTGGACTAGTTGCCAGTCGAATTGCACTGGATCACCCTCATGAAGTTCAAGGGCTGATTACCGTTGCATCCTCCCCTTGCTTTAGAGCTAATGAGGATTGGGCGGGTATTCGGCCTGAAGTATTATTGGGTTTTGAACAACAGCTTGCCGCGGATTTTCATCGAACCGTTGAGCGCTTTTTAGCGTTGCAAACTTTAGGTACCGAAAGCGCCCGCACCGATGCACGCACTTTAAAATCAGTGGTGCTTGAACAACCTATTCCAACGGTGGAAACGTTAAATGCGGGGCTTGAATCATTGCGAACAGAAGATTTACGTGAAGAATTGAAGAGTTTACCTGTGCCGTTCTTACGGATTTATGGTTACCTTGATGGTTTAGTGCCGCGAAAAATAGTGCCTATGTTGGATACGCTTTATCCAAACTCTCCATCCGTGATTATGCGCAATAGTGCCCATGCACCGTTTATTTCGCACCCCGATGAGTTTTGTGAATATTTACTGGATTTTCAAAGCCGATTGGAAGAGTAAAGCGAGTAAGCCGCTGAGGTTGTGGCTTATTTCATCTTATAAACAAAATGGGCGCAGTCGGTGCTTTCTGGGCAGCCTTTGCAGCTGGAGCCCGTTAAGCAGGCGCTTATATCCACCTGCTCAATTTTTCCTAAGCTTTCCAACTTTTCCACCATCGCTTTTATCATTGGCGTTGGGGTGTTGAGTTGCTCGCTAAGTAACGCGATGTCAGCTTGCCCGTATAAAGCAATCAAATCTCTCACTTGTAGCAAGCTGATCATCGTTTAGTCCTTAGTGGCAGGTATTGCTAGAGCAGCCAGAGCACTGCTGTGCGGTTTTGCTTTTAATATTCAACGTCACGCGGCTACGCATGCGACGTAGGAACATGAACAGGGCAATATTAAACACCACAACAGCCACAATAGTCATTAAGCTACTTTGTGGGTGCTCACTGAAAGTTGCGGTTTGGTAAAACAGTGCTGACAGGCTATAGGCCACATTCAGTCCCCAGAAGATGGAGAAGCTCATCCAGCTTTTGTTCGTTTCGCGAGCAATTGCCCCCATGACCGACACACAAGGCACATACAGTAAGACAAAAATCAGGTAGCTATAGGCGGCGACACCTGAGCCAAATTTCGCGGCCATAGTGCCCATTGAGCCTGATTCCATTTCGCCATCCCCTTTGCTAGCTTCGATTGGGTTCGATAACGCGCTTAGGGTAAAGGTTTCTTTTAAGCTATCCCATGTTTCAGATACTGCATCTTCCAGCTCATTCCATAAGTTGAAGGACTCTGCATCGAACGGTTCCGAGGTAATCGCTTCGGCGGTGTAGAGGGTATTCAACGTCCCAACAACCACTTCTTTTGCCATCGCTCCCGTAATCAAGCCCACGGTTGCTTGCCAGTTGTCGGCGTGAACACCGATTGGCTGCAATGCAGGGGTGATCACTTTACTGACTGAAGCTAGAGCTGAGTCATTAATGTTATCAACAGGTTTACCTGAGAACGAGAAACTATTGAGTGCGCCGATAAAGATACTCGCCACAACAATGACTTTACCTGCACGCACCACGAAGCCTTTTAAGCGCTGCCACGTTTGAATTAACAACGTTTTGACGTGCGGCACGTGGTACACGGGTAGTTCCATCACGAATGGCGATGCTTCGCCACGCATGAGGGTATGTTTGAGTAAAAGCCCCGTGAGGATAGCGACCACAATCCCTAAAATATACAGGGAGAACACGACACTCGCGCCATTTTTACCAAAGAAAGCTGCGGCAAATACCGCGAAGATTGCCAGCCTTGCGCCGCAAGACATAAACGGCGCCATCAGAACGGTAATCAGCCTTTCACGTGGGGCATCAAGGGTACGAGCGCCCATAATCGATGGGACGTTGCAACCAAAGCCGACGATTAATGGAACAAACGATTTGCCCGGTAGGCCTAGCGCCTGCATCAATCTGTCCATCACGAAAGCGGCTCGTGCCATATAGCCTGAGTCTTCAAGGATGGAAAGGAACAGGTACATCATCCCGATTTGCGGTACCAATGGCAGAACGGTATTAATACCGCCACCAACACCTTGAGCCAAGAAGATAGTGAGCCAATCAGGGAAACTAAAGTAGGCACCAACCCACTGAATACCATGGATAAATATTGCCTCAGAGGCACCTTCAAAGAACGGCTGAAGTGCCCCACCAATATTGATGGCAAGGACGAACATCAGGTACATCACAAACAAGAAAATGGGGACGCCTAGCCAACGGTTGAGGATAAATTTATCCAGTGATTGCGTCAGTCGGTTAGGTTCAGCGGCACTATTGTTGATCGCCGCTTGGCAAATGGTCGCAATAGATTGATAACGCGCATCAGCAATCAGAAGTTCAGGTTCTTCATTTAATGTTTCAGTGAGTTGCTGGCGAGTGGCTTGTAATTGCGTTTCTGAAATTTCAGCACGTTGGCGACTATAAATATCCCCTTCTAGAATTTGCAGGGCTAACCAGCGGCGTTGTTGGTGGCTAAATTGTTGAGCTGAAATTTGTTCAGACAATGAATCAACAGCTTGTAATAGCTGTGGTGGATATTCAACAAGGGCTTTTTGGTTATTTTTTGGATGAGTATCAATGGTTTTTTTCAGTTTATCGATACCTGTTGCACGGGTTGAAACCATTGGGATCACAGGGCAGCCCAGCTGTTTTTCCAGTTTAGCAATATCGATATCAATATGTTGGCTTTGGGCGATGTCCAACATATTCAAGGCGACAATACAGGGGACGCCTAACTCAACGAGTTGTAATGTGAGATAGAGATTGCGTTCTAGGTTCGACGCATCGACGACGTTAATCAACATGTCAGCTTCGCCACTTAAAATAAAGTAGCAGGCGATTTGTTCGTCGAGGGAGGTTTGTTCCGAAATGGTCGTGAGCGAGTAGGTGCCAGGGAGGTCGACAAGCTCAATTTTGTGGTCATCCGTGTGAAAGCGGCCAACCTTGCGCTCAACGGTGACGCCAGCCCAGTTACCGACGCGCTGTCTTGACCCTGTTAGCTGGTTAAAAAGGGTTGTTTTACCTGCATTGGGGTTACCAATTAAGCCGATAGTCAATCGTTTCATAGTGTTTGCCAATAATCAAAAAAGAAGACTTAAGCGGTAGGCGCTTCATCAAGGTTTAGTAGGGCGAGGTCCTTTTTGCGTAGCACTAAGCTGACGCGGTGAGTTTCGATTTGTACTGGATCGCCAAAAGGCGCTAAACGCACCACTTTAAAAACGGAGCCCGGTAATAAACCGAGAGACAATAATTTTTGTCGGTATGCAGGGCTTATTTCGGGGGAGAAGCCCAGAATTTTGTAACTGCATTGAGGAAGTATAGCCATAGTGTCTTCCTATTATCTTCCTAACGATTCAATTCATAATGATACGGATAATTATTGTTAGAAAAGTTTGTGTCCACAAGCAAAACGCAGAGTAAAACAAAAATAAATCTAATTAACAATGAGAATCATAATCATCCACCTTTTGTTATATTTAGCCTCTTTTTTCGTCAATTTGACTTGATGTGGATCAACGAAGCATGGAGTTAGCGGTGTTTTTTAGATAGCGATGGAATAAGGCGAAAAGAATTGGCTGGGTTGATTTTCGAACAATATATTGGATTTGTTTATTAATTTAGTAGTGAAGATATTTCTAGAAAATACTAAATACCCCAATGAATTTATTGGGGTATTTAGCTTAATCAGACTACTTTTTTTTGCCAAACGCAGCGGCAAGTGCATCGCTCATAGCACTGTTACCTGATGAATTCACGTTTTGGCGTGAGTTGCCACGAGGTGCAGGGGCTTTACGTGCGTTTTTATCTTGTGCTGGTGCCGCTTTGCGAGGTGCGCTATGAGAATCCCCTGCTTGTTCGTCCAAACGCATGGTGAGGGCAATACGCTTGCGGGCAATATCCACATCTAACACTTTCACTTTCACAATATCGCCCGCTTTCACCACTTTGTGTGGGTCTTCGACGTAACTATTGGAGAGTGAAGAGATATGCACTAAGCCATCTTGGTGTACGCCGATATCCACAAACGCACCAAAGTTGGTCACGTTGGTCACTGCACCTTCTAAAATCATGCCAGAAACGAGGTCATTCATTGTTTCCACACCTTCTGCAAAGGTAGCGGTTTTAAATTCAGGGCGTGGGTCACGACCCGGTTTTTCTAACTCTTTGATGATATCTGTAACGGTGGGTACACCAAATTGTTCTGTGGTGAAATCACGCGGACTCAGTGTGTTGAGCACTTGTGAATTACCCATAATGTCTTTCAATGGCTGGCGGACGGTTTGCAGAATTTTTTCAACAATAGGGTAAGCTTCAGGGTGAACTGTTGATGCATCCAGCGGGTTCTCACCATTGGTGATACGCAGGAACCCTGCACATTGTTCAAAGGCTTTAGGCCCAAGGCGAGCTACTTTCAACAACTGTTTTCGGTCATTGAATTGGCCATTTTCATCGCGCCAATCAACCACGTTCTGCGCTATCATTTTGCTCAAGCCTGCAACACGGGTAAGCAAAGCGACTGACGCGGTATTTAAGTCTACACCTACGGAGTTTACGCAGTCTTCGACAACGGCATCCAGTTTACGGGCGAGTTGGGTTTGGCTAACATCATGTTGATATTGACCCACGCCAATAGATTTCGGGTCGATTTTAACCAGTTCAGCCAGCGGGTCTTGTAGACGGCGAGCAATCGATACGGCACCACGCAAAGACACATCCAAGGTTGGGAATTCTAGCGCGGCTAGCTCAGAGGCGGAGTACACTGATGCACCCGCTTCACTGACAATCACTTTTTGCGCAGTGACTTCAGGGTATTGTTTTTGCACCTCCGCAAAGAAACGTTCAGTTTCGCGAGACGCGGTACCGTTACCAATCGCCACTAATTCAACGTTATGTTTCTGGCACAATGCCGCCACAATGGTTGCTGCTTTCGCTGCTTGCCCAGTGTGCGGGTAGATAGTATCGGTCGCGATCAGTTTTCCTGTCGCATCCACAACCGCAACTTTCACTCCAGTACGTAGACCAGGATCGAGGCCCATCGTTGCACGCATACCTGCGGGCGCAGCCATCAGTAAGTCGCTGAGGTTACGGGCAAAAACATTAATCGCTTCTTCTTCGGCTTTTTCACGTAAAGCGCTCATCACCTCTGTTTCTAAGTGCAGAAGCACTTTGACACGCCATGTCCAGCTAATGACCGCTTTACGCCATTGGTCGGCAGGGGCGTTATTCAAACGCACATCTAAGTGGCGAGTAATAATCTCTTCGCAATAACTTTCTTTGGGTGGCTCCTCGAATTGAGGGTCACAATTTAACGAAAGCTGTAAAATGCCTTCGTTGCGACCTCGGAACATTGCCAGTGCGCGGTGTGAAGGCACTTGGGAAACGGGTTCTTGGTGTTCGAAGTAATCGCTAAATTTGACGCCTTCTGCTTGTTTGCCTTCTGCAACGACGGAAACGAGGTGCGCATTTTTCCAAATATAGTCACGAACTTTCGCCAATAAAGTTGCATCTTCGGCGAAACGCTCCATCAGGATGTAACGAGCACCATCTAAAGCTGCTTTCACATCCGCCACGCCTTTATCTGCGTCGATATAAGTTTGAGCAAGGGCTTCAGGGGATTGGCTTGGGTCTGTCCACAGCGTATCCGCTAATGGCTCAAGTCCCGCTTCAATGGCGATTTGCCCACGAGTGCGACGTTTTGGTTTGTAGGGTAAGTAAAGGTCTTCAAGTTCGGTTTTATTGAGCGTGCTGTTGATAGCAGCGGCGAGTTCAGGGGATAACTTCCCTTGTTCTTCAATCGACTTGAGAATGGTTTGCTTACGATCGTTGAGTTCGCGTAAGTACCCTAAGCGGCTTTCTAGCTGGCGAAGCTGAGTATCGTCCAACCCTCCGGTAACCTCTTTACGGTAACGCGCGATAAACGGGACAGTATTGCCTTCATCCAACAATGTGATGGCAGAAAAAACCTGTTTCGGTTGGGCTTGCAGTTCTGCTGCAATAATTTGGCTTAGAGTTTCATTCATGTCGTGTTTAAATACCTACTGAAAGAACAGTTAAAAAATTTACTGCACTGTTATACTTGGTGGTAGCGAGAATTTCCAGACTGAATTTCGGTCTATTGGTAGGAAAGTCTCAGATTATGTTCTATAAAATATTATCATTTTTGTACTTATTGACTAATATTCTAAGGTTATGGCGAAAAGTCTATTAATAACGCGTGAAGGTTGGGATACGCTCGACAAAGAGCTTAAGTATCTGTGGAAAGAGGAACGGCCTAGAGTGACCCAATCGGTCTCAGAGGCTGCGGCACAAGGCGATCGCTCAGAAAACGCTGAATATATTTATGGTAAAAAAAGGCTGCGTGAGATAGACCGACGCATTCGTTTTTTATCTAAAAGATTGGATCAACTCAGGATTATCGAGCCAGATCCTCGCCAAGAAGGCCGTGTCTTTTTTGGTGCATGGGTTAAACTTGAAGATGATAATGAAAATATCAGAATATTCCGCATAGTTGGCGCGGATGAGTTTAATCCTGCAAAACAATGGATTTCAATTGACTCTCCTGTTGCACGCGCTCTGATTGGTAAGCAGGTTGATGATGAAATTACGGTGAACACGCCTGGTGGGGATGTCACCTATTTTGTTTTAGAAATAAGCTATAAACCACTAACCGCCTGAAGTGTAAAATGATTCATTAAATCTATGGTTAATGGTAAATTAGTGAACATTAAACGTGTTTTTGTTTACTTTTAGAACAATAATTTGAAAGATGCACATCTTGAGGGCTACAAAATGCAGGAAAGTTATAAAGTTCTTGTCGTCGATGATGATATGCGTTTACGTGCACTGCTGGAGCGTTACCTCACTGAACAAGGCTTTCAGGTCAGGAGTGCTGCAAACGCCGAACAAATGGACAGGATCCTGACGAGGGAATCTATTCATCTGATCGTGTTAGATTTAATGCTTCCAGGTGAAGATGGCCTATCAATCTGCCGTCGTTTACGTAGCCAAAATAACCCAATCCCGATCATTATGGTTACGGCAAAGGGTGAAGAAGTTGACCGTATTGTTGGTTTAGAAATCGGGGCGGATGATTATATTCCTAAACCGTTCAACCCACGTGAGCTGCTGGCTCGTATTCGCGCCGTATTACGCCGCCAAGCAAATGAATTGCCAGGTGCGCCATCTCAGGATGACGCAGTCATTACCTTTGGTAAATTTAAGCTAAATCTTGGAACGCGTGAAATGTTCCAAGGTGATGAAAATATGCCACTGACCAGTGGCGAGTTTGCGGTATTAAAAGTGTTGGTTTCTTATCCAAGGGAGCCGCTATCTCGTGACAAGCTCATGAGCCTAGCAAGAGGCCGCGAGTACAGTGCGATGGAACGTTCAATTGACGTTCAAATTTCGCGTCTGCGTCGCATGGTTGAAGAAGACCCAGCGCACCCACGCTATATTCAAACGGTTTGGGGCTTGGGCTATGTGTTTGTTCCGGATGGAAGTAAAGCATGAAGCGACTGAGGTTCTCACGACGTAGTACATTTTCTCGTTCGTTGTTTTTATTTGTTGCGCTGCTGTTCGCGAGCTTAGTGACCAGCTATATGGTGGTATTGAATTTTGTTGTGATGCCTAGCTTACAACAATTCAATAAAGTCCTTGCGTACGAAGTTAGAACATTGATGACCGAGAAAATGGTTCTACAAGATGGGACCTCAGTGCGGGTTTCCCCCGCTTTGCGTAAGAAAATCTACAATGAATTAGGTATTACGTTCTATGCCCATTCTGCTGCCATGGAGGAAGGGCTGAATTGGGCTAAAGAGTATGATTTTCTGAGCGAACACATGTCGCAATACTTAGGCGGTAAGGCAAATGTTCATCTTGAGCTTGGCCGTGAGTATCCGATTTTGTGGTTAACGTCTTATCTCGCCCCAGATATTTGGGTGCGAGTACCTCTGACTGAAATTGGTCAAAACCAGTTTTCCCTTGTTTTCAGGTATACCTTAACCATTTTCCTCACGATCTTTGCAGGGGTATGGCTGTATATTCGCTACCAAAACAAGCCATTACTTGAATTGGAGTACCATGCAGGGGAGGTCGGAAAGGGCTTTGTATTGCCCCCGATGCAAGAAAAGGGGGCAACGGAAGTTAGGGCAGCAATTCGGTCTTTTAACCACATGGCTGCTGGGATTAAAACCCTTGAAAATGACCGAACTGTCTTGATGGCAGGGGTTAGCCATGACTTAAGAACACCATTAACTCGTATCCGCTTAGCGACAGAAATGATGAGCCCAGAAGACAGCTATCTGGCAGAGTCTATCAACAAAGATATTGAAGAGTGTGATGCGATTATTGGTCAATTCATGTCTTACCTGAAAACAGGTCAAGAGATGGATATGGAATTCTGCGATCTCAACGCGATTCTGATGGAAGCAGTCAATTCAGAAAGCAGTGTGGTTGGCGAAATCGAAACGGCGTTAGAACCTGGATCCATGATTGTGAACGGTAACCCGTTGGCCATCAAACGTGCAATCACTAATATGATTGTAAATGCGTACCGCTATGGAAATGGCTGGATCAAAGTCAGCAGTGGAAAAAACGAAGATTTTGTCTGGTTCCAAGTGGAAGATGACGGCGCGGGTATCAAAGACGAAGATATCCACCGCTTATTCCAACCGTTCGTGCAAGGCGAAAAAGCACGAAGTAATACAGGGACAGGCCTGGGGCTAGCGATTATACGCCGTATAGTGGACGCCCATGAAGGGAGCATTGAGATCCACAAAAGTGAGCGCGGCGGGTTTGCAATACGGGCTTTACTTCCTCTTAAAGAGAAAGAAGACTGATATGCCTACAACTTGCACTATTTAGATCTATCTTTCTAAAATAATGCCATTAATTGGGCTCAAATTGTTTTGAGCCTTTCCCTGAATTTTCATATCTGCACGGTTGCGTCCAGCTGCTCGGTGCTGGATTCTTAATACCACCCGCTTAATAAATTTCCTTCTTATCTGTTCATTTATCAATGCCAGAATCGTTATATAAAAGACGCAATAGGTACCTTGCTTGGATAATCAGTGCAAATAAAATCATTATGGTAAATATTATGTCAGTTCATATTAGTGCAACTAAAATCATTCATACTTTATCCAAAAGCTTAAAAACATGCTCAAATTTTTTGTTTAATAAAAATAAAGGGAGTGTTTCGGGGCAGATGAAAAATGTAATGAATACGAATATTACAAATGTTTTACAAAAGGAAAAGAAAATAACACTGAAGGAACCAGTAGTTGGCAACTCGATTACAAAAGTTGCTGTACAACCATCAGAAAAACAAGCTGAACCAAAGCTATCCACCGCTTTACCAATGTCGATATCTCAGCCACCACCACCACCACCACCACCACCAATGCCTGATACTCTTCCAATACAACGATTACCAACAACTAAATTACCTAAACATGAAGAGTCAGTTAGGACAGAGGCAAAGCGTACGGTATTAAATCGACAGTTGACAGATAAAGTCGCCTCAGGTTTATTTGAAGAAATGGCAAAATTGCAAAGGTTTAAGGATGCGGGAAAGGAATGCAATAAGCCAGAATATGCCGCAAAGGAACTGACTGAAAGTGAAGCTGCAGTGCT
Organism: Providencia sp. PROV129; assembly: GCF_028482245.1. Classification (NCBI taxonomy): domain Bacteria; kingdom Pseudomonadati; phylum Pseudomonadota; class Gammaproteobacteria; order Enterobacterales; family Morganellaceae; genus Providencia; species Providencia sp. PROV129. Next base: position 121,181 of record NZ_JAMPQD010000011.1, on the reverse strand, counting down.
AAAATTGAAAAATTCAGTTATTAAAAAGAATCAAAAAGTAGGCGTTTTTTCTGCTGCTAGTCTTGAAGAAAGTTCACTATTTAGGAAACTACAGGCAAAAGCGAAAATGGAAGACGATATTAGTCCTAAAAAACCTTCTTTAGAATCAACTTGTTCTCCTGCTATTAACAAATATATTGAACATGAAAGACAGTCGAAAAAAGATCTAGAAGCAAAAAAAGAAAGTATGAAAGCTGAGCTGATTGCTAGAGTCGCTAATCCAATGCTACGTAAAACAGGGATTAAGCTATCGTAATGTTATTTTGTTTTTTCTTTCGATAAACTCGCGAATGCGGGTTTATTTTTTTATAGATAAAATAATTTAAGACTTTTTTATGACAATACATCATTTCGTTATTATGGATGTTTTTTTTCTGACTTATTGATTTTATTTGAAATTAAACATATTCCTTTTTGTTTTTTTCCTAAGCTAGGTGTGAATACAGTCAATTGTCATAAAACTGTCATAAAAACGACATGTTGTCGTAACTAAATTGTCCTATTTTTCCTACCGTGACATACACCCAACAATTTTATACTTGATTGTTTCTATACATCCCCGGAGGGATTATGAAAATGACGCGCACCACCTTAGCAAGCGTAATGGCAGCAACTTTGTCTCTGACTGCAATGTCTTCTTTTGCTGCTACCAGCCTGACCGGAGCTGGCGCGACCTTCCCTGCTCCTGTTTATGCGAAGTGGGCAGACTCTTATCAGAAAGAAACAGGTAATAAAGTGAACTATCAGGGGATTGGCTCTTCTGGTGGTGTAAAACAGATTAATGCAAAAACAGTTGATTTCGGTGCGTCTGATGCGCCATTGACTGATGAAAAACTAAAAGAAGATGGTTTGTTCCAATTCCCTACCGTTATTGGTGGTGTGGTGTTGGCGGTTAACGTAAAAGGCATCGAATCAGGTCAACTGACTTTAGATGGCAACACATTAGGTGATATCTATTTAGGTAAAATCACCAAATGGAATGACCCAGCTATTGCAAAATTAAATCCGAAAGTGAGCTTACCAGACCAAGCTATTGCGGTGGTTAGACGTTCTGATGGTTCAGGTACTACATTTGTTTTCACCAGCTACTTAGCAAAAGTAAGTGCGAATTGGAAAGATGAAATTGGTGCGGGCTCAACCGTTAACTGGCCGAAAAACAGCGTAGGCGGTAAAGGTAACGATGGTGTTGCTGCATTCGTACAACGTCTGCCAGGCTCTATCGGCTATGTGGAATATGCTTACGCAAAACAAAATAATCTTGCGTATACTAAGTTAGTTTCTGCGGATGGCGAAGCGGTATCACCAACAGGCGAAAGTTTCAGCGCAGCAGCGAAAAAAGTTGACTGGTCGAAGTCGTTTGCTCAAGACCTGACTAACCGTGATGGTGCAAACGCATGGCCAATCACGTCAACAACGTTCATCTTAGTACACAAAGAACAAGCCAATGCTGAAAAAGGCAAAGCCGTTCTCGACTTCTACAACTGGGCGTACGATAAAGGCGGTAAACAAGCAGAAGCGCTGGATTACGCCGTTTTACCTCAAGAGGTTGTAACAGCTGTTCGTGCAGCATGGAAAACAGAAATTAAAGATAGCCAAGGTAAAGCATTGTTCTAATGCACCTCGGGTTGGAAATGGCGGGTAAGTACTGAGGAACAGGGCTTACCCGCTCATTGTTGTAACACAATCCTACAGTACAAGTAGGAATGGAAAGAGAACAAAGCGCATGGCCGAAAAAACAACGGCATTTAGAGCTCCCAGCAAATCAGGTGATGTAATTTTTGGTGCACTGGTAAAGATTGCCGCGCTAATCACTTTGTTAATGCTAGGTGGCATCATTATTTCCCTTATTTTTGCGTCTTGGCCAAGTATGCAGAAGTTTGGGTTTTCGTTTTTATGGACCAAAGAGTGGGATGCGCCTGCAGAACAGTTCGGTGCCCTTGTGCCAATCTATGGCACCATTGTAACCTCGTTAATCGCCCTGATTATCGCCGTCCCCGTCAGTTTCGGTATCGCGTTGTTCTTAACGGAGCTTGCGCCAAACTGGCTAAAACGTCCATTAGGGATTGCTATTGAATTGCTTGCCGCCATTCCCAGTATCGTTTACGGGATGTGGGGCTTATTCGTTTTCGCACCACTATTTGCAGAATATTTCCAAGAGCCAGTTGGCAACGTGATGTCGAGTATTCCAATTGTCGGTGAATTATTTTCAGGCCCTGCATTCGGGATAGGTATTTTAGCGGCGGGGATTATCCTCGCGATTATGATTATTCCATACATTGCGTCTGTTATGCGTGATGTGTTTGAACAAACCCCTGTGATGATGAAAGAGTCAGCCTACGGGATTGGCTGTACCACTTGGGAAGTGATTTGGAACATCGTATTGCCGTATACCCGTAACGGGGTAATAGGCGGGGTGATGTTAGGGTTAGGCCGTGCATTGGGTGAAACCATGGCGGTAACCTTCGTGATTGGTAATACCTACCAGCTCGATAGTGCATCCCTCTTCATGCCAGGAAACAGTATTACTTCCGCACTAGCGAATGAATTTGCGGAAGCAGAAAGTGGCTTACATACCTCAGCGCTGATGGAACTTGGGCTTATCCTGTTTGTTATCACGTTTATTGTGTTGGCGATTTCCAAGTTGATGGTAATGCGTCTTGCGAAGAATGAGGGGCGTTAATATGTCAGAATATCAACCTTTTATCGTCAATGAGAAAGAACGCGCACGCCGTCAAGCATGGCGCCGCCAAGTTAACAGAATGGCACTGCTTGTCTCAATGTTGACCATGGCATTCGGGTTGTTCTGGTTAGTGTGGATTTTATTTTCGACGGTGACCAAAGGGATTGACGGTATGTCCCTTAACCTGTTTACCGAGATGACGCCACCACCAAATACTGAAGGTGGCGGGCTGGCAAATGCCATCGTAGGTAGTGGTTTATTAATCTTATGGGCGACAGTTATTGGTACGCCTTTAGGGATTTTAGCGGGAATTTATTTAGCAGAATATGGCCGTAAGTCATGGCTAGCTTCAGTCACCCGCTTTATTAATGACATTTTATTATCAGCTCCGTCTATCGTTGTAGGGTTGTTTGTGTACACCATTGTGGTTGCTCAAATGCAGCACTTCTCGGGTTGGGCTGGGGTTGTGGCGCTTGCATTGCTGCAAATTCCAATTGTTATCCGAACCACTGAAAACATGTTGAAATTAGTTCCGGATAGCTTACGTGAAGCCGCTTATGCACTTGGCACACCAAAATGGAAAATGATTTTATCTATTACGCTAAAAGCATCTGTGTCAGGGATTATCACTGGGATCTTGCTTGCAATTGCGCGTATTGCTGGGGAAACCGCACCGCTTCTGTTTACTTCTCTGTCAAATCAGTTCTGGAGTACAGATATGAGCGAACCAATTGCTAACTTACCGGTGACAATCTTCAAATTTGCAATGAGTCCATTCTCCGAATGGCAAGAGCTTGCATGGGCTGGGGTGCTGTTAATTACCCTGTGTGTCCTGCTGATTAACATCATTGCCCGCGTTGTGTTTGCACAGAAAAAACACTAAGCGCCCAGATAAATAAAGATTTAGAGAGAAAGTAACCATGATTAATGCAAATGAAATTGCAAACAGTAAAATTAAAGTCCGTGACCTCAACTTCTTTTATGGCAAGTTTCACGCACTGAAAAATATCTCTTTAGACATTGAAAAAAATAAAGTAACAGCGTTTATCGGCCCATCAGGTTGTGGTAAATCGACGTTATTGCGTACGTTTAATAAAATGTATGAACTGTACGGTGAACAACGCGCTGAAGGTGAAATTTTACTGGATGGTCAAAATATCCTGACGGACAAACAAGATATCGCATTATTACGTGCAAAAGTGGGGATGGTGTTCCAGAAACCAACGCCATTCCCAATGTCCATCTATGACAACATTGCATTTGGTGTGCGTTTATTTGAAAAGCTATCTCGCGTGGAAATGGATGAGCGCGTGCAGTGGGCACTTACCAAAGCAGCGCTGTGGAATGAAACCAAAGACAAATTGCACCAAAGTGGTTACAGCTTGTCGGGTGGTCAGCAACAACGTCTGTGTATTGCGCGAGGTATTGCAATTCGCCCAGAAGTGTTATTGCTGGATGAGCCTTGTTCAGCATTGGACCCTATTTCCACAGGGCGTATTGAAGAGTTAATCAGTGAGTTAAAATCAGAGTATACGGTCGTGATTGTTACCCACAACATGCAACAAGCGGCACGTTGTTCTGATTACACAGCATTTATGTATTTAGGTGAACTGATTGAGTTTAATCATACCGATAAGATGTTCACCACCCCAGAAATGAAACAAACTGAAGATTATATTACTGGCCGCTACGGTTGATATGGAGCCGACGATGGATACGCTGAATCACAATAAACATATATCTGGGCAGTTCAATGCGGAACTGGAACATATCCATACTGAATTAATGACAATGGGAGGGCTGGTCGAAGAACAGCTCACCAAAGCCATTACGGCAATGCATAACCAGGATGAAGCCCTAGCGCGCGAAGTTATCGAAAATGACCACAAAGTCAATATGATGGAAGTGGCCATTGATGAAGAATGCGTCAAAATTATTGCCAAGCGCCAGCCAACGGCGAGTGATTTGCGACTGATTATGTCAATTTCAAAAACGATTGCGGAGTTGGAAAGGATCGGCGACGTTGCCGATAAAATCTGCCAAACTGCATTGGAGAAATTTTCGCAGCAACATCAGCCGCTTCTCGTGAGTTTAGAATCGCTAGGCCGCCACACAGTGCAAATGTTGCATGATGTGCTAGATGCGTTTGCGCGAATGGATCTCGAAGAGGCGATTCGTATTTACCGCGAAGATGAAAAAGTTGACCAAGAGTACGAAGGCATTGTCCGTCAGCTTATGACCTATATGATGGAAGACCCGAGAACAATTCCAAGCGTATTGACGGCGTTGTTCTGCGCACGCTCAATCGAGCGTATCGGTGACCGCTGCCAAAATATCTGTGAGTTTATTTTCTACTATGTGAAGGGGCAAGATTTCCGGCATGTAGGTGGTGATAATTTAGAAAAAATGCTCACCAAATAAATTTTCGTCATATTTCACGCTGTGGCGGTGTTGACTGCACTCACTCACCCAAGTCACATACTTGTGTATGCTCCTTGGGATGAGTTCCTTTGTCGCCTAGCCACAACGCGAACTATTTAGAAAATTAAATACTAGCTATGCTTCGTGCTGTGGCGGTGTTGGCTTCATTCGGCTACTTGGGTCACATACTTATGTATGCTCCCCAAGCTATCCTCATTTTGCCGCCTAGCCACAACACGAATGATTTAGAAAATTAAGTACTAGCTATGTTTTGTGCAGTGGCAGTGTTGGCTGCGCTCGGCTACCTGGATCACATACTTGTGTATGCTCCTAATTTTCGTCACCCTTCGCGCAGTGGCGGTGTTGGCTGTATTCAGCTACTCGGGTCACATACTTTAGGGGGAACTGTGTTTGCCGCCTTGCTACAGCACGAACTATTTAGAGCATTGATGCTGGTTATGGGCGATTGCAGGCATGAGGTTAATGCATTCGATAGCCTATCTATTTCGATGAATACACTAAAACGTTTTTATACAGACTTTCTTCTTGCTCAATAAGAGTCTCTATTGATGGTGTAAGCCATATTCGGGGGCCTTTGTTACAAAGTTTGCCCTTTTTTTGTACTGCTTTATATTCCATTTGGTTATAAATATATTATTTAATATTATTTCAGGTGCTAAGAGATAGTTGATAGCTTGTGATGGTCGATTTACATAAATTTACCACTAGGGGTATTCAATGAAAGCTCGTATTCTGACGACTGTTTTACTTACAGGTTTGGCGCTGACAGCGAATGTCGCTAGCGCAGATAAATTAGATGATATTAAACAAGCGGGTGTGATCCGTATTTCCGTATTTGATAGTAACCCACCGTTTGGTTTTATTGACCCACAAACAAAAAAATTAGCGGGTTATGACGTTGATATCGCACAAGAAATTGCAGATGGTTTAGGTGTAAAACTTGAACTGCGTCCAACGAACCCTGCAAACCGCATTCCACTGCTGACATCGGGTAAAGTAGACTTGATTGGTGCGAACTTTACGATTACCGATGAGCGTGCAAAACAGGTTGATTTCTCAATCCCTGATTTCGCCACGGGCCAAAAATTTATTGCCCGTAAAGGTGTATTAAAAACCCCTGATGATATCAAACCACTGCGTATTGGTGCAGATAAAGGAACTGTGCAGGAAGTGACGCTGCGTGAACGTTTCCCTGATACTAAAGTGATTTCTTATGATGATACTCCGCAAGCATTCGCAGCGCTGCGTAATGGTAACGTGCAAGCTATCACGCAGGATGATGCAAAACTAGTGGGATTACTAGGTAACTTACCTGAGAAAGTCAAAGCGGACTTTGAAATTTCCCCCTTTAGCTTAACCAAAGAGTATCAAGCTCTGGCAGCTAGCAAAGGCGAAACGCGCTTAGTGGAAAACGTGAATGAAACGCTGCTGAAATTGGAAAAAGACGGTAAAGCTGAAGTCATTTATAACCGTTGGTTTGGTCCAGACACGAAAGCGGCACAACCACGCGGTGACTTCAAATTTGCCCCATTGAGTGAGCAACAACCACAGTCGTAATCGACAATAGCAAGTACTGAGTGATTTGAAACCCTGCACTGTGTGCGGGGTTCTTGGTTATACGGGGTGAGGTTTTTCGTCACAGGGTGTGAAAGAAATAGGTCGTGAACTATGTTTGAGAAATTTGTCAGTGGTGATTTTTGGTCTGCACATCTTCTAGCGCCTCAGTACCTTGAATGGTTCGGTTATGGCTTTGTTTTAACAGTCTGGATTTCGATTTGCACCATTATTGCCGCCACCTTTTTAGGGTTTTTAGTTGCATCAGCAAAGGATAGCCAGATTGCTCTTTTGCGTTGGGCAGTCAGTATCTATATTTCTATTTTTAGAAACACGCCTTTGTTGGTGCAGTTATTTTTTTGGTATTTTGCCTCGGGGGAAATACTGCCTTCAGCCGCAATGGAATGGCTAAATACTCCCCATGAAATCAACATATTTGGGCTTACCGTGGGTTGGCCGTCCTTTGAGTTTTTAGCAGGTTTTATTGGGTTAACGTTATATACCGTCCCTTTTATTGCGGAAGAAATTCGTGCAGGGATCCGTGGGGTACGCCAAGGGCAAAAATATGCCGCGTTCGCACTGGGGCTCACTTCATGGCAAGCAATGAAATTAGTGGTCTTGCCTCAAGCAGTCAAAATCGCAATGCCGCCGTTGTTGGGGCAATATATGAATGTCGTGAAAAATTCCTCATTAACCATGGCAATTGGCGTCGCGGAGCTCTCTTATGTGTCTCGTCAAGTCGATAGCCAAACGTTACAAACCTTCACCGCATTTGGTGTGGCCACCGTGTTGTATATCGCCATTATTGCCCTGATGGAAGGTTGGGGACAATGGCGCTTGCAACGAAACTTGGCTCAGGGGGTATAATATGGACTTTTCAGTGATCGAGCAAAATTGGCAATATTTACTGTTTGGTACTTTCCCTGATGGACCGTTAGAAGGGGCAGCGTTGACACTCGTGATTAGCCTGCTAGCAGGGGCGGCATCGATTGTCTTAGGGACACTAGGTGGTATTGCTTTGGCAATGTTACGTGGTTTTTGGGTTAATTTATTCGCGGCAGTTTTAGGCTTTTTCCGTGCAATTCCAGTCATCATGTTAATATTTTGGACTTACTTCTTGTTGCCCATTTTGTTAGGTACGGAAATTCCTGGGATCACCACGGTGGTTTGTGCACTCGCCTTAATCACTTCTGCTTATTTAGCACATGCTGTGAAAGCAGGGATCTTAGCGATAGGTGCAGGGCAATGGCAGGCAGGGTTGTCCCTTGGTTTTAACCGTTGGCAGGTATTGTGGAATATCGTTTTACCTCAAGCATTGCGAATGATGGTGCCGTCATTTATCAACCAATGGGTGGCGCTGATTAAAGATACCTCATTAGCCTATGTCGTTGGTGTGGCTGAGTTATCTTTCTTAGCAACTCAAGTGAATAACCGCGAAATGGTTTACCCGTTAGAAGTTTTCTTATTCGTGGCATTTATCTATTTTGTGATGTGTTTTACGGTAGAAATTATTGCCAATGTGGTGGCGAAAAAACTCAGTGTACAAAACGACCCGCATAAGTCTGTGGTAAAACGCAGTTTATTGTTTTGGCGTAGACAAAAATTACTGGCGCTATCCTAAATTTTAATGGCGGTTTTTATACCGCCATTCTCCAAATTCTATTTTTATTCTTTTTCTTGATTCATCGCGTTGTATCAGTTAGTTAGGACATTTTTCCTGTTGATTTTTACGCAATCGTTTTCTTTTGCAATTTTTAATTGTAGTATAGGGCGAAAAAAACTTTTTTTGGGCGCGATATCTAATGAGTAATCAATCTTCTAGCTCGGCACAACCGCAGGGCTTGTTTCAGCGTGTTTTTAAATTACAAGAACACGGCACAACTGCACGAACTGAAGTTGTTGCTGGCTTCACGACCTTCCTGACGATGGTGTATATCGTCTTTGTTAACCCACAAATTTTATCAATTGCAGGCATGGATATTAAAGCCGTGTTTGTTACCACCTGCTTGATTGCCGCTATAGGCAGTATTTTGATGGGCTTATTGGCTAATTTACCGATTGCGGTCGCACCAGCGATGGGGCTGAATGCCTTTTTTGCGTTTGTGGTAGTTGGCGCGATGGGGTATTCATGGCAAGTCGCAATGGGTGCTGTTTTCTGGGGCGCAGTTGGCTTGTTTATCCTGACATTATTCCGCATTCGTTATTGGATTATTGCCAATATTCCCTTGAGTCTACGTGTGGGGATCACCAGCGGTATCGGTCTGTTTATTGCGATGATGGGGCTGAAAAACTCGGGTATTATCGTGGCAAACCCAGACACTTTGGTATCTATCGGTAACTTAACACATCATAACGTATGGTTAGGGGCGTTGGGCTTCTTTATTATCGCCATCTTAGCGGCGCGTAATATTCATGCGGCGGTGTTAGTGTCGATTGCGGTGACCACCTTAATTGGTCTGGCGCTGGGCGATGTAAAATACACGGGCATTTTCTCTATTCCACCAAGTGTTACCAGCGTCGTTGGGCAAGTGGACTTCGCTGGCTCATTAGATTTAGCGTTATCTGGCGTGATTTTTGCTTTCATGTTAGTCAACTTGTTTGACTCATCGGGCACCATGATTGGTGTGACTGACAAAGCGGGGATCACCAATGAACGTGGGACTTTCCCTCGTATGAAGCAAGCCCTATATGTTGATAGCTTAAGCTCTGTAGCGGGTTCGGCGATGGGAACCTCATCAGTCACTGCGTATATTGAAAGTTCTTCAGGGGTATCAGTTGGTGGGCGTACGGGGTTAACGGCAGTTGTTGTGGGTATCTTATTCCTATTAACCATGTTTATCTCTCCACTTGCGGGTATGGTTCCTGCTTATGCAACTGCAGGTGCATTGATTTACGTGGGTGTGTTGATGACTTCAAGTCTGACTCGCGTGAAATGGGATGACTTAACTGAATCAGTACCTGCGTTTATTACCGCAGTTATGATGCCGTTTAGCTTCTCGATCACAGAAGGGATCGCGCTAGGGTTTATCGCATACTGTGCGATGAAAATTGGGACAGGGCGCTGGCGTGACTTGGGTCTGTGTGTGATTTTAGTGGCGGCGTTGTTCTTGCTTAAAATGGTGCTAGTCGACGCCTAATACTCGTCATACTTCAAGCTGTGGTATTGTTGTCTTCTCTCGGTTACTCGGATCACATACTTATGTATGTGACCCGAGATAACCTCGATTGACGCCTAGCCACAACTTGAATTATTTAGAATATTATTCAGTCTAATTTGTTTAGTGGCACAAATTTTTTAACATTATTTAATGAACTCATCATTTCTCTTTCTTCTATTCGAATCCCTCTACATGCAACACAAATTATTTAAGGTATAATCTATAAAGTACTATTGCGAAGGCAGGGTGGAATAAAAAATCCGCTGAAATTGCAAACTAGTGCTTTCCCCCTTTATGGGATCCTGCTAGATTTCGCAGCAGAAACTGACTTTATCAAGGTATCAGACCATGAATGCACCAAAAAAACCGACAGCTAAGCCAAAGAAAAAATACCGTAAAACCAAAGAAGAATTGAACGCGGAAGGCCGTGAACGTAAACGCGAGAAAAAACATCGTGGTCATAAAGCTGGCAGCCGTTATGAAGAACAAGCATCCAACAAGCAAAATGGTGGGCAAAACGCCTCTGCTGACCCGCGTTTAGGCAGCAAAAAACCAGTCCCTTTAATTGTGGATGAAAAACACATTACCAAACCTGTTGTTGAGAAAAAACAGCCAGTCGTTAAAGAAAAACTGACGCCTGAAAAAGAGTTAGAACTGTTAGAAAGCGATGATCGCTTAGATAGCTTACTTGCGCGCCTAGAAGATGGCGAAACGGTTAGCGCTGAAGAGCAAAAATACATCAATACTTGTTTAGACCGTATTGATGAACTAATGAGTATTTTAGGCATTGAATATGCTGACGAAGAAGAAGAGGAAGAAGACGAAGATAAACTCGATGACATCATGCGCATCTTAAAAAGCAAATAACTTCGTTTAATCATCCCTCGCACTAGCGGGGGATGCGTCTATTTTTTCTACAAACACACTTTTCTTTGATGTTGCATCAAGTCTCTTTTTTCTAACATCTTTATAATACTCGTCATATTTAAAGCTGCAGCGTTGTTGGCTACGTTCATTCGCACGAGTCTCATACTTATGTATACTCCTAGCGACTCATTCACTTGCCGCCTAGCTGCAACTTGAAATATTCAGAATCTATAACGTTATGTATGCTATAAAATTTTTATACCACCGAATAACAAATTAAATAAGGTGCAACCCGTTGTCATGGTTTGAGCTTTTGGTCAATTGAGGAATGTTATGTCAGAGCAAAATATTGTTTGGGATCTTTCTCTCATTCAAAAATACAATTATTCAGGGCCACGTTATACGTCGTATCCCACCGCTTTGGAATTTAATCAAGACTATGATGAAAAAGCGTTTATTAGTGCGACAACGCGTTTTCCAGACCGTCCGTTATCGCTCTATGTCCATATTCCTTTTTGCCATAAGCTGTGTTACTTCTGTGGTTGCAATAAATTAGTGACACGCCAAAAGCATAAGGCGGATGAATATTTAAAAGTTATTGAAAAAGAAATTATTCAACGTGCATCTTTACTAAAAAACCGCACTGTCACACAAATGCATTGGGGCGGAGGTACACCAACTTATCTTGATAAAGCCCAAGTTAGTCATTTGGTCGGTTTATTGAAAAAACATTTTCATTTTGCAGATGATGTGGAAATGTCCATTGAAGTTGACCCGCGTGAAATCGAGCTTGATATGATTGATCACCTACGCCATGAAGGATTTAATCGCCTAAGCATGGGGGTACAAGACTTCAATAAAGAAGTTCAGGTGTTGGTAAATCGAGAACAAGACGAAGACTTCATCTTTGCCTTGATTAAACGCGCTAAAGAGACAGGCTTTACATCAACCAGTATTGACCTAATTTATGGTTTACCAAAACAGACGCCAGAAAGCTTTGCTTTTACACTGAAAAAAGTCGCTGAGTTATCACCCGACCGTTTAAGCGTGTTTAATTATGCTCACTTGCCAAATTTATTTGCCGCGCAGCGCAAAATTAAGGATGCGGATTTACCAAGTGCAGAACAAAAACTCGATATTCTACAAGACACGATTGCGACGTTAACCAAAGGCGGCTATCAGTTTATTGGGATGGATCACTTTGCCCGCCCTGAAGATGAACTTGCTGTAGCGCAGCGTGAGGGGATATTGCACCGTAACTTCCAAGGCTATACTACCCAAGGTGATTGCGATCTCTTAGGGTTAGGCGTTTCGGCGATCAGTATGTTAGGGGATAACTACGCGCAGAATCAGAAAGACTTAAAAACTTATTATGCACAAGTTGAAGAGCAGGGACATGCCCTGTGGCGAGGTTTAGTCCTAACTGATGATGATTGCTTGCGCCGTGATGTGATTAAAACGTTAATTTGTAACTTCCAACTAGATTTTGCACAAATAGAAGCTCTGTACCCGATTGATTTTAAATCTTATTTTAAAGAAGATTTGGAATTGCTAAAGCCAATGGCAGAAGATGGGCTGGTGGAAATAACCGAAACAGGTATTAAGGTGACACCGCAAGGGCGCTTGCTGATCCGCAATGTTTGCATGTGTTTTGATGTGTATTTGCGGGGGCAGATGAGGCAACGGCAGTTTTCCCGTGTCATCTAAATACTCTTCATATTTCGCCCTGTCGCGTTGTTGGCTGCGTTCGCTAACCCTAGTCACATACTTTATGTATGCTCCTAGGGCTTAGCTTCCCTTGCCGCCTAGCGATAGAACGAACTATTTTGAGTATTGAATATTTGTCATATTTCGCGCAATAGCGGCGTTGGCTTTATTCGGCTATCTCGGGTCACATACTTTTGTATGCTCCCCGAGATATCCGAATTTTGCCGCCTTGCTCTAGCACGAACTATTTTGAGTATTACATTGTGATATCAATTCTAGTTATCAATTTTTTCAATTAGCTGATAAGCGGCATTAATGCGGTCGGGGATCGGATACCATTTATTGGCAAGGATCACCACGGCGACTTGTTCTTCTGGAAGAAACACGGCATAAGTGGCAAAGCCATTGGTTGACCCTGTTTTATTATAAAATGCACGGGTTTCTGGTGGCATTGCGGGTTTAATTGCTTCGACTTTTTGTGGCTGTAATGCCATTTCATCACGGTTACCTTGTTGTAATTGTGATAAAGAGACTGGCCACGGGTAACTTTCCCACATCATATCTTGCACAAATGAATCGGTTAGATATAACCCCGTGTGGGTATCTTCAACGGCTTCTTGCCACGATTTTGCGACTTTTACCGTTTGCATATTAATTTCAAGAAAACGAATTAAATCTTTCGCATTCGATTTTAAACCATAAGCCTCAGCATCTAGAATTTGCGGAGTGACTCGTACAGGTTGGTCTTTTTTATTGTAGCCCTGCGCATAATTTTTTTGTTGATTCTTAGGCACATGAATATAAGTATGCTTGAGGCCAAGGGAAGGCAGCATCAATTTTTCCATGGCTTGTTCAAAAGGTATTTTTAACTGTTTTGCTGCCACAATACCTAATAATCCCACCCCTAAATTAGAGTATGAACGAAACTGACCAATCGCTTTTTCAGGGATCCAGTTTTGGTAATAACGCGTTAATTCCATTGAATTTGTTATTGTTTCAGGTACAAACAAAGGTAAGCCCGATGTATGGGTTGCAAGATTCATAACGCTAATGTGGTCAAAGGCAGAACCTTTTAATTCAGGCAGATAATGACTCACTGTTTGTGAAAAATCTAATTTTCCCTGCACTTGTGCATAGGCAGCCAAAGTTGCTGTGAAAGTTTTAGACAGCGATCCAATTTCAAACAGCGTATTGTTATTGACAGGCTCTTGGGTTTGTTTGGATTGCACGCCATAGTGGTAAATATAGCGTTTGCCTTCCATGGAAATGGCGACAGACATCCCTGGAATACCTTGCTTTTTCATCAACGGTTTAATGATGTTATCAACATCCTGTTGGCTTAACGCGTTGGCTGAAAGGGTCGTAAAAGCCAAACTAAGAGCGACAAAAATCCGCCCCTGACGAAAAAGATTTCTCATAGAGTTGTCCAATTAAATAAAAGTTTAAGTTATTGATAGCTGATTTTGAAAAGTACTTCAGTACGACAAATAAGTGCCGTAATATAGCATTTATTCGGTTAAAGTAGCCGTTGAGCAAGAGTATGCGTGTTTTAAGCTATTTTTTAAAACGATATAAAATTCGATGAGCCAAAAGAAAATCTTATGTCAGGAAATTACCGTCATCGCCTCCCACTTAATGCACTTCGTGCATTTGAGGCATCTGCCCGGCATTTAAGTTTTACGCGAGCGGGGCTTGAATTGAATGTCACTCAGGCTGCAGTAAGCCAGCAAGTTCGGTTGCTGGAAGAACAGCTAGGTTTGGAATTATTCATTCGGTTATCAAGAGGGTTAGCATTAACAGATGAAGGCTTGGCTCTGTTACCTGTGTTGAGTCGTTCTTTTGATCAAATCGAATCGTTATTGTTGCAATTTGAAGATGGTCATTATCATGAAGTGTTAAGTATCTCAGTCGTGGGAACCTTTGCAGTAGGTTGGCTATTACCGCGTTTAAGCAAATTTTCTGATTTATACCCCTATATTGATTTACGTATTATGACCCACAATAACGTGGTCAATTTAGCGGCGGAAGGGGTTGATTTCGCCATCCGCTTTGGGGAGGGCTTATGGCCATTAGTGGAAAATACACCTTTATTTTCGACTTCCCATACAGTGTTATGCACAGAAAAAGTCGCTGCTAATTTAATATCACCACTGGATTTAAAAGATCACAATTTACTGCGCTCTTATCGTAAAGATGAGTGGGAAAAGTGGTTTCTTGCTGCACAAGTCGAGCCATGGCGAGTGAAAGGGCCTGTGTTTGACTCCTCTCGCTTAATGGTTGAGGCCGCAATATTAACGGATAGTGTTGCATTAGTGCCAAGCTGTATGTTTGAGCACGAAATTAGCGCTGGAGCACTCGTTCAGCCTTTCGATATTGGTGTGACATTAGGGGGATACTGGCTAAGTCGTTTAAAGTCGAAGCCGATGACATCGGCAATGATGATTTTTCAGCAGTGGATATTAGAAGAGGCACAATTAAGTTAAGCCAGCACAACAATGTGACTGGCTTAGGTAACGTTAATTTGCAGTTTATCTGAGGGCCATGCTTTAAAACACAAGCGTTTCGGCCTCATATAAACTTTTTTTGTCATGAATAAAGTTATTTGCATGATTTAATGGATTATAGTCGGTGAAAAAATAGGCGGGGTCGATATCGAATATTTGGCAAAGTTGGAATAACGTATCAACATGGATATTTACCTCTCCATTTTCATAGCGAGATTGATGTTGTTGGCTAATTCCTAACAAGGCACTGAGTTCCTTGCCACTCATTCCGTAGCTTTCTCTTAATGACCTAATTTTCACACCAACAGATATGGATACTTTTTTGTTCATAATATTCCTTAATGAATGTTTATTAATATTACTTCGAATGTTGTTATTTATTTTAATTTAGCTAACTCTTTTATATCTTTATCCGATAATAAATCATAAAAGTTAACTTCAAAGTAATTAACATATTGGGCTAAACGGTCTAAATTAATACGGTTTATCCCTCGTTCGTACCTTGATTGCTGTTGCTCACTAATTCCAAAATCATTAGCAATTTTCGATAATGGAATTCCTTTCATTTTCCGATAATAAGTTATTTTACGACCGACTAATTTTGATGCAGGATAATTTTTCTGCATAGTAAACTCCTTTTATATCGGAACAACTATTTAAAAATGACTACTTTGACATAAAAAAGAATTTTAAATTAAAATTAGTTTTTTATATTGAATGACTACTCTAGCAGAGTGTAATTAATATAAAAATAGATATTGATCATTAAAATAAAAAATTTTAAAGAAAGTTAAATTATAAATACTGAATTTATTTCATATTGAAACATGAGCTTCTTATTATGAAGATATTTAAATGAACTGTTTCTAATCTATTATATCTAAACTGATGTACAATATATAAATTGTTAATATTATTTGTTGTTATTCATATGAAATATTTATTATGACAGTACTATTTGCTGCGCCAGCTGTGATGTTATTGGCTGTTTTAATGTAACGAGCTTTCCAATTAAACAGGTATTCATTGGTTTGGATATTATTTTGTAGGCTGGTTTTGACCTTTAGCTTAATGGGTGTATTGTTTTTGTCCAGTAACTGGATTGCGATACCTGTCGCAGAATTTGCCCCCGTTAGTTTTATTTTCCCTGTTGTCTCATCGACATACCCAGCACTGCTGGTGACAGTAGCTTTAATATTGGTGCCCTTATCACAGGTTAATATCACGGGGATATTAACCATCTCACTGGTATCACCGATATTCTTAAACTGAGTATCAAACCAATCTCCAAGCTGTACGGAATAGTTAGCTGAAGTTGCTGTACACTTTACAACATTTATTCTGATACCATTTGTGGGCATATAGAGCGTGGATAAAATAAACGTTGAATTTGTCTTGGTATTTTCTTGTGAAAATTGGGCGAGCTGACCCCCTCGGATATAATTACTTGTAGTAACTCGACCTGTTTTCACGATTTCAGTTTTCCATCCTAGGTTTTCAAATCCCCATGACTGATCCGTATAGGCAATTCGGAAGGGAAACCAGATATTGCTGCTGTTAATTCCCACGCGAACACCAATCCCAGGGATATTAGTTGGGGCAATATTATTGGTTGAACTCCAGCCGTTTAAAAAACGCCCAACTTGCCATGCACCACAATCACTATTTGTCCCCGAGTGCGAACTACGCCACCCACTAAACATTGAGGTATTGATTGTTGCAAGCACAACATTGGTTCGCATATCATCATATTGTAGTGTGATAGTTTGATTTTGTAATGTACGTTGTAAATTATTAAAATTTGGGTTTTGATAGCAAGCTGCATTTGTATAAGCAGAAATGGATGATAAAAATCCAATAATAAATAAATGATAAACCTTCACTCATTTTCCTTTATGATTAATTTTAACTTATTTAAAATTTCTTGATTCTCTTTTTCATTTAAAATAAAAAAATGTGCTAGCTCAACGCCAAATATATTAGCATACTCATTTAACCTGTCTAAATTAATTCTATTGATCCCCCGCTCATATCGAGATTGTTGTTGTTCGCTAACACCAACGATAATTGCAAGTTCATGAAGGGACATGCCCTTCATTTTTCGATAATAAGTTATTTTATTTCCAATAATTCTAGATACTGGATAATACTCAGGCATTTAACCACCTCTAATTAGAAATAGAACAAGACACTATTTATTAATGATAAACAAAATTGAATTCTAGATGGCTACGAAATGAACCTGGCTCCATACCACTGCCATAACCGGCTACGCGAGCAGAAAATGGAAACTCCACACTGCGTGTTTGGCTGTTCACGGGAATAGTGATTTTTGCACCATTTTTAAGGGTGGTTTTGCTGGTGCCATCCGCTAAATTTAAGGCGACATTTTTTGCCGTACCGTTATTAATAAAATAGTCGGGAGTGATGGTATCAGGTGTACCAGATAAGGTCATAATGGCTTCTTGAGTCGCCACTGGGCAATTTTTCAATTTTACTGAAAAATCCACCCAAGGGGATTTTTGAGTATCTTTAATATTCCAAATATTGATTTTTTTCAGGTCAATCACATAGTTTGTGGTATCTAATTCACACGGCATAGCCGTAACATAGCCATGAACATTGATATTAATTTGCTGGTCGGCGGCAAACAGTGAGCCAGATACCAGCAATAATGAAAGTGCAAATTTTTTCATTATTTCATTCCTTTTCTTATAAATAGGTAATGGTGGCGGTAATATTGGCAGAAATAGACCCTGGTACCACATTACCCACGGCACTGTAAGCACGGGTACGTAATGGAATGGCAATATCTGACTGTCCATTCAATGGCACCTGTAAGACTTTTAAATTACCTAGGGGAGTAGCTCCGTCATCACTTTGTAATTGCACGGCGACATTTTTTGCGGTGCCTAAGTTTTTATATAAGCTATTGGTGGTATCCCCTGTTTCAGCGGTACCTGTAAAGGTCAATTTGATTTGGTTCACAAATGACGAGCAGTTATTTAAGTTAATATTAAACGTATTCCAAGTAGAACCTGTTTGTGCGCCATTAAAAATATCAATTGGCAAACGTTTCAAATCAATATCGATATTATTACCGCCAGAAATATTACAGGTGGCGGCTTTAATATTACCGGTGAAATTAACAGTAATATTTGTACCTGCAAAAGAGGATAAATGCACAGCGAATAAATTTATCGACAAAATAGCGAGTAATATTTTTTTCATACAATTATTCCTACTCATAGCGAATATTAATAGTGGCAGTGCCATTTGCAGGGCCTGGGGTAATTTTATCGGCAGTTTTAATATAGCGCGCTTTCCAACCGAAAATATAATCGCCTGCGGCGACATTATCTTTTATGGTTCGTTTACTGTTTAAAGGGATATAGTTTTTATTAGCATCAATAATTTGTATCGCAACCCCAGTAGCTTTATCGGCTCCCCCTGACAAGGCTAATTGGCCTTGTGCTGCATTAACAGTGCCACTGGTTGCTGTGACGGTTGCTTTAATATTGGTGCCAGCCATACAGGTTAATGTAATGGGGATATCGACTTCTGTACTGGTACTACCAACTGAAGGGAATTGAGTATCATACCAATCACCTAAATTAATCGTTGGTACGGGGCTTTTTAATGAGCAGCTTAATACGTTTATACGAATAGCATTAGCAGGCATGTTTAGAGTTGTTAAATACCATGTACCTGATACTCCACTATTAGTTTGGGTTAGCTGTGCAACGCTTCCTGAGCGAATCACACCCGAGCTAGTCACTTGCCCAGTTTTTTTGATTGTAATATGCCAAACAGTATCATAGACAATCCAACCTAACTGCCCTGAGCCTTGGGGCCCAAACCGGCGATTAAAATTTCCACCAATACCCCCTGTTGCAACTGTAATGCCAATTCCGGGTATATTTGAAGGTGCGATATAATTATTAGGCGTCCAACTATTGATAAAATTTCCTTGTAAATAGGAATTACCACAACTGGTATTTTCACCATAAGTCTTTGTTGATGAAGCGGATAAGTAACGTACATTAAACGAACCAAGATCTCTCGCTGCGGTATCATCATATTGAAGGTTATAGGTAGCAGATGGAATATTAGCCTGTATATTTCTGAAATTAGGATTTTGCGTACAAGCCGCATTCGCATACCCTGAATATAAATATACACAACTAGCCGCGAATATTGATTGATAGATTAATTTTCTCATTTTCTATTTCCTTATTATCGGCAAACCGCAGTAGTTTTATATAAGCCCATATAATCCGAAATACCTGCTAAGTTATAATTTACTTGGCATTGTTGTTTCTCGTTATATTGAATAATAAACTGCCCACTTTCTGCTAAGCCGGATAAATACACTTCACCGTCATTACCGACAAGGCTATTTAATTGGTTGTTATCGTTAAAGATGGCCTGTGCCCCAAATGGTACTGGTTTACCGTCAGCAAAGGTCAGCGCCATAATCGCACGGTAACCAACGTTTGCCGCAAAGCTGGCTTTCACTAAGGCGCCACGGCTTGGTGCGACGGTTTGGCTGGTTAACTCCATTTCGGTATTGTCGGGTAACGCGGAAGTATCGATATCCACGGTATTTTTACGGTAAGCCGTCATGTACGGCACTAACGCATAACCTTGGTTATTGGTTACCACGCCAGCTTGATTCATAATCGGTACATCCCCTGCATTCGGGATTTCCACAAGGGCGGCGGTCTCACCCAACTGTTGCCCTAACACTAGCCCGTTTGAGTGTGCGACTAAGCTGCCGTTCACCCCGTAATAGAGGTTATAGTTGTCTTTGCTGTAACCCGAACCACCAGACACTTCACCATATTGCCCTTTATAGGAGGCATTTAAGTTACCTGTTGTTCCCGTTTCTTGATTGGTAAAGCCTTGTTGCATACTCCAATTTAAACGGTTATTAAGCTGGGATGCAGACACCCCCATGCTACCTGTGCTGGAGTCACGGCTGCTATGGTTGCTAACAAAGTTGATGTACGCCGTGTCATCAAACAAGCTAAACGGAATATTGACCGAGAACGTGAATAAGTGGTCTTCATCACTCTGGTTTTTCGTTCCCGTAGTGTATGAATAGCTGCTGGTGTTCTTGTTATAGGTATAATTCAGCCCATAGCTGATCCCTTGCCAGCTATTGTTATAACCCAGCGTAGCAGACTGGGTTTTTCGGTCGCTGTTCCAATAATCTTCGTTGACGTAACCCGCTGAAATTGAACCGTAAGTGTCCCCAAGATTTTGGCTCAAAGTAATTTCCCCGCGATTACGGCGGCGTTCAATTTCAGGCACATAGTTGGTATCACGGAAGGTATCGAACACTTCCGATAAGCTGTAAAATCCTTCTGTGGAATAACGATAACCCGCTAAGGCAATATTGGTGCCAATATCATTCAGGTTTTTGTTATAGCGAAAACGGTAGGATTGCCCGCGCTCTTTGATGTCGCTACGCAACTTAGCGTAGGACTGGGTGACGTCAATAGATACCGCCCCAAATCGACCTAAGTTTTGCCCCGCACCCACTGAATAAGATTGATAATCTTCACTTAACTGGCTACCACCGTAGGCGGTCACGCCATGGGGTAAGCCATAAATCAAGGTAAACTGGCCAAATTTGGTTTTATCTACGTTGCTATCGTAAGAGCGATATTCACCCGCGGTGGCGCTATAGGCTAAATACCCTTCGCGTTGTAATACAGGGAGTGATGCAAACGGCACAATTTGTACTTGTTCGCTGCCATTCGACTCTTTTATCGTCACATGTAAGTCACCGCTGCTCCCTGTCGGGTACAGATCGCTGATCTCAAACGGGCCTGCGGCCACGTCCGTTTGGTAAATGGTATAGCCATTTTGGCGAATGGTGATTTGTGCATTGCTGCGTGCTATTCCACGTACCACAGGGGCATAACCGCGTAAGCTTTCGGGGTACATATCGTCATCGGTAGCGAGTTGCGCCCCACGAAACGGCACGCTATCAAACACTTGAGATGGCGATGTGCTATCTCCCAGTATTAACTGGCTTTTTAGGCTGTTGATACCACGGGATGCATAGGTGTAAATGGTATCCCATTTATTGGATTGCCCGCTGCTATTTGACCATGTGGTGTAGTTACGCAGGCGCCATGCCCCGATATTAATCCCTGGGCGCAGGTTCACGTAGTTTGACGTGGTATCTTCGCCGCCTTTACGGTCAGTATTTTTCGACCCACTGTAGCTGTAATTGAGCAGCAGGGCGGTGATGCCATTATCGATATCCGCTAAGTCCACGTAACCCCGCGGGTTTTTCGCCAGTGCGATTTGTGGAATGCTCAAATATAAACGTTGAGAATCAAAATCAAAGTCACTTTTGGCATCAGGAATAGCGGACAAATTGACACAGTTATTTTGGCTATTATTTAATTCAGGGTAATCCGCAATTTTAATATCAAAACTTTTTAAATCATCGAGTGTTAAACATGGTGCTAATTTATTATCACTATTTTTATCAAACTTTAAACTTTTCGCGCCAATTAAATTGGTATTCACATAAATATCGACATAATAGCTGCCAGCTAATTGTTGGTTATTTTCAAATTGGCTTAAGTCCACCGCTTCTTTATTTGGCAATTCTAAAAAGTCAGGGTCAAAATACGTTTTTCCCTCAGCCGTATTATTGTTGGTCGGGTTTTCGGCGTATAAAGGTGCCGTATAGCCTAAATAAATGAATAGGCTAAGGCATATTTTATTTATTTTCATGTTCACAACCTACAAAGATATTGGGCTATATTTTTGCTTCAGACGCCTCAGCGGCAGAGCCATAATCATTAATCACTTCCCATTTCACGGTGCCGTGGGCTGCGTTGTCATTGACGTCAAAGGTGGCGCTAGAAAAGGGGGCTGCATAGGAGACATCACTCACTTTTTTGCCATTAAAGGTAATGCTTTGGAAATTCATAAAATAGGGTGTCGGGTTTTTTACGGTTAATTGATTACCCGATTTCGACCATGTCAGTTTTTTTTGTTGTTCTTCAAAGTTCACGTCTTTAATCGCTGAAGGGCGGTAAATCAATTTCATTTGTGTTTTAAAGGCAATTTGCAACGAATTTTCCGTGCGCTCGGTGGCAGGAATGGTTTTAATATTGAGCCAAAATAACGATTCTTTATCTTTGGGTAAGGTGTTCGCCGTTAAAAAGATACGCAGTGCATTGGTTTTATCGGCATTTAATCGGAATAATGGTGGTGTAATAGTAAAATCCGATTGTTTTTTTTCGTCGATGCCATCAATCCACGATTGAATTAAGTAAGGGATTTTATCGGGGTTTTCGACACTGATACTGACATCTTTATTCCCTTCATTATAAATCACGCGGGTGCCGCCAATAATTACACCAGCGTTAGCGGTTTGCATAAATAAGAATAAAGATATAAAAAAACAAATTAAGCGTTTCATATTATCACCTAGTAATACAGGAATAAGGTTTAAGTCCGTTTAAACCTTAAAGTCCAATTAGTTATAATTGATTGTGAACGTTGCGGTGCCGTTAGCTGGACCCGTTGTTACCGTGTCAGACTTCGCAATATAACGCGCTCTAAAATCTAAGTTATTTTCCACATTTTGCTGTAATGGGTAGTTTTTAGATGCCGTAAACAGCGGAACAACGGTATTTATATCATCAGTAATTTGGATCCCTACACCTGTAGCCACACCCGCTTCTTCTTTTAGCTTGATAACCGTGTCATCTCCTAAATACGAGTCAGCATCGAATTTTACGGATGCCGTGGTGACGGTGGCTGGGCAGTTAATTAATTTAATGGTGAATTTAGTGGCAGCGGCAGTACTTCCAGCGCTAGGTAATGCGGTTTTAGAAACTTTCCCTAAATTTACTTTTAACGCATCAGAGCCTGCGGCTAATTCACAGGCTTGGTCGGTAATTTCACCCGTGAAATCGATAGTCCCGTCAGCAGCGAATGCATTATTAATAGCAAAAATAGACGACGTCGCAATTAACGTTGCGATGATATTCTTTTTCATTTATGACTCTCCAAGGAAGATATTTTATTTGATGGTATTGAGAGCGAGCTAAATATTCGCTTACTCAATTGGAGAGTATTTTGTGGTTATTTTTTCAAATAAACAAGTCAACTAAAAAATAGCATTAAATAATAATTTAATTTTATTTTTGGTTGTTTTAAAATAGAAAACACATTATGTGTTAGAGAATGGGCTTATGTTTTAAAATAAAAGAATTTTCATTTTTTATTCATGAATCACTAAAGTTAAATAAAAATAAAAACCTAGTAATAATTTTAGCGTGATTTTTAAATTTTATTCCTCTCGCATAATGTGATTTTTGGGGTTTTAATCTTAAGTCAAATTTTATTTTTGTTTGAAAAGAGAGCGAAATAACGAAAAACAATGATTGATATCGTAATATCTGAAAAGGTTGCTCAAAATAGTATACTCGAATTTCATTGTTTTTATAAAAAACATCTTCGTTATTGCTAAAAATGCTTACATTTATAGAATAAAAAATTTACGATATAGAAGATGTTTATTTTAGTCGTTATTTTTTAGGTTTTAATCATAAAGTGAAAATTTTGTGTTACTGAGTGGGTTTAAATACTGCCTTTCACAATTGGCATTTTTCCTGTCGTTTTTTTGATTTTTTAGGTCGTAATAAAATAATGTGTTCATAGGGTGTTTAATAATTTCACTGGGCTAAATAAGATATGTGATTTTCTTAAAAAAGAATCATTAATGTACTGCATTAAATAGAATGTCGTATTTTAATGGTCATTATAAGGAGTGGGATAGGGGTTAGTTTGTCTAAAATAGAGAGTGCTTATTTGTTTTAATATGAAACGTTAATAAAACTATTTTATAATTAATATAAAGGAGTAGAGTTCTCCTCTACTCCTTTTTGAATAATTGCCAAAATTAAATGAAGTTATTTAATTTTATTGTGGTTTATTCAATGCCTAATTCTTTTAATTTACGGGTTAGGGTATTGCGCCCCCAGCCTAATAAGCGAGCAGCTTCCTGTTTATGTCCATCGGTGTGTTTCAGTGCGCAGTTAAGTAGAGTGCGTTCTAATAGTGGCACTGTTTGTGCTAATAAATCATCTTTTCCGGCGGATAACGCATGGTCAGCCCACTTTTCCAATAATTCAAACCATTGTGCATCTGAGGTGAATTGATGCACAGGTAAAGGAGCCTTTGCAGGTTCATTGGCCTTTGGTTTATTGGTTTCAGTGTTTTGTATTGAGTGCTCTTCCAGTAAATCATCTGGCAAATCTTGCGGTAAAATTTCTTGGCTTGCCGCCATAACGGTCAGCCAGCGACAGACATTTTCCAATTGGCGAACATTTCCTGACCAATAATAGCGCTGCAGAATTTTTTCACTGTTAGGGTGCAGTACTTTACTTTCTACACCTAACTCTTTTGCGGTATTTTGTAAAAAATAGTGTGCAAGGCGTGGAATATCTTCCGTTCGTTCTCGCAAAGGAGGAAGTTGTACTCGAATAACATTTAACCGGTGAAATAAATCTTCACGGAATAAACCTTCTTTAACCCGTTTTTCAAGATCTTGGTGGGTGGCGGCAATAATTCGCACATCCACTTTCACAGGAGTATAGCCACCAATACGGTAAAATTGCCCTTCAGCAAGAACACGTAATAACCGTGTTTGTACATCAAGGGGCATATCCCCAATTTCATCTAAAAATAATGAACCGCGGTTGGCTTGTTCAAAACGCCCTTGACGAACTTGGGTTGCTCCTGTGAATGCGCCTTTTTCATGACCAAAAAGCTCCGACTCGATGAGATCTTTTGGAATAGCGGCCATATTCAGGGCAATAAATGGCTCACTAACTCGTGGACTATGTTGGTGCAACGCGTGGGCAACAAGCTCTTTCCCTGTCCCTGACTCACCGTTAATCAGTACGCTAATTGATGAGCGCGATAAGCGGCCGATAATGCGGTATACCTCCTGCATTGCAGGCGCTTCACCGATCATGGTGGATGAAACAATCGGCGCTTTTTGTTTTGTTTCACGCCCCGTGTGGTTCTGTTCACGGCTATGATTTAACGCACGTTCAACCAATGCCACAGTTTCATCGATATCAAACGGTTTAGGCAGGTAATCAAAGGCACCAGATTGATAGGCATTAACGGCAGCATCGAGGTCTGAGTGAGCTGTCATAATGATGATCGGCAAAAGGGGGTGTGATTGTTTAATGGTATTGAGTAGCTCAATACCATTGGTTCCAGGCATGCGAATATCGGATAACAAAACATCAGGGAGTGCGTTTTCCAATGCAGCAAGTACCGCATCAGCACTGTCAAAGCAGGTGCAGACAAATTCTGCACTGTTGAGTGCTCGCTCTAAAACCCAGCGAATGGAACTGTCGTCATCCACGACCCAAATTTTTCCCTGCGACATGGTTATCCCCTATTTTTTGATGGGTAGATAAATAGAAAACTCAGTGTGCCCTGGCCAACTGGTAAACTCGATTTTCCCTGCATGTTGATCCACTAAACTTCGCGCAATTGACAGCCCAAGCCCTGTCCCATCAGGTCGGCCACTCACCATTGGGTAGAAAAGCGTATCTTGGATGGCCAATGGAATGCCAGGGCCGTTGTCTTCGATATCAATCCTCGCAGCTAACCGATAACGCTCACCTTGTAGCATGACTTGAAATGCAGTGCGCGTGCGTAGTGTGATATGACCGCCCGTATCAGCGACGGCTTGTAGAGCGTTGCGGGTGACGTTCAGTAAAACTTGTTCGATTTGATCGGGGTAATAGTCTAAATCGGGCAAACTTGGATCATAGTCGCGAGTTAATGTGACATTAGCAGGTTTTTCGAGGGAAACTAAGCGCACCACGTTTTCCATAATATGGTGAATACTTTGCTGAGTTTTTGGTCCTGGATACTGTGGCCCAAGCAATCTATCGACCAAGGCTCTTAAGCGGTCGGCTTGTTCGATAATGACTTGAGTATATTCATTTAATTGTGGGGAGGGCAGCGCCTTAGATAACAACTGCGCTGCCCCCCGCAACCCACCCAGTGGGTTTTTTATTTCGTGAGCCAGACCGCGGATCAGTTCACGCGCGGCAAGTTGCTGTGCATTTTGCGCCAATTCTTGGCTAAGGCGTCGCTGGCTATCGAGTTGTGACAGCTCAACTAAAATAAATTGTTCTGAAAAAGGTTGTGCGCTGAATGACATTACGTGGGAATGGTTATTAAACACCAACGTGACCTCATTTTCAGTAAAACTGTGGCCTTCTTTTAAACTATTGAGCATTAATTCATCATTGAGTGAGCAATAGCTAAATAAGAGTGGAAGGGGAGTCCCATAGAGTTTGCGCTGACTTTGGGTTAGGATTTGCAATGCGGCATGATTGGCGTAATGGATAACCAAATCGTAATCCAAAATAAGCACGCTATTAATAAGGGAGTCGAGGATTTGTTCGGGTGCTGGCAAATGTTCGGTTTTCATGTCATGTCACTCCTGCACTATTTTGGTGCATTATACCTGATAGACCAAACAACCGATATTTGATTTTTGTTTCTTTGGTGCAGTTTTAGAGAGAAAAGGCCCCATCAAAAGATGGGGCAAGTGCTTCACGGCAACAAAGACTATCAGTGGAACGGCGTGTTACACACTGTAGTACATTTCAAATTCGAGCGGGTGTGGTGCCATACGGACACGTTGAATGTCAGCACGGGTTAATTCAATGTACGCATCGATAGCGTCATTTGTGAATACACCACCACGAGTTAAGAACTCGCGATCTTTATCCAGTTCCGCTAGTGCTTCATCTAAAGAACCTGAAACAGTTGGGATTTCTTTTGCTTCTTCTGGTGGTAAGTCATACAGATTTTTATCCATTGCATCACCTGGGTGGATCTTATTGATAATGCCATCAAGACCCGCCATTAACTGCGCTGCAAACGCTAAGTATGGGTTAGCTGCTGGGTCTGGGAAACGCACTTCAATACGACGTGCTTTGGTACTTGCAACCACAGGAATACGGATAGATGCAGAACGGTTACGTGCAGAGTAAGCTAGCATTACAGGAGCTTCAAAGCCTGGAACTAAACGTTTGTATGAGTTTGTTGTTGGGTTTGTAAATGCGTTCAGCGCACGAGCATGTTTAATGATACCGCCGATGTAGTACAGCGCCATTTCAGATAAACCGCCGTATTTGTCACCCGCAAACAGGTTCACGCCGTCTTTTGATAAAGACATGTGGCAGTGCATACCTGAACCGTTATCACCGACTAATGGCTTAGGCATAAAGGTAGCTGTTTTGCCGTATGCATGGGCAACATTGTGCACAACATATTTATAAATCTGGGTTTCATCCGCTTTTTTGGTCATCGTATTAAAGCGGGTGGCGACTTCGTTTTGGCCTGCAGTTGCCACTTCATGGTGGTGAGCTTCAACAACTAAGCCCATCTCTTCCATTGTGGTACACATTGCAGAACGCAGGTCTTGTGATGAGTCTACAGGTGGTACTGGGAAGTAACCACCTTTAACGGCTGGACGGTGGCCTTTATTGCCGCCTTCGTATTTTGTGCCAGTGTTCCATGCCGCTTCGATATCATCGATATGGTAGTAGCTGCCGTGCATGTTGTTGCCGAAACGAATATCGTCAAAAACGAAGAATTCAGGTTCTGGACCAAATAACACGATGTCAGCGATACCGCTTGAACGCAGGAAATCTTCCGCACGTTTAGAAATGGAGCGTGGGTCTCTGTCGTAACCTTGCATGGTACCCGGCTCTAAAATATCGCAACGGATAATTAAGGTCACATCAGCAAAGAATGGGTCTAACATTGCAGTAGATGCATCTGGCATCAGTACCATGTCAGATTCGTTGATGCCTTTCCAGCCACCAATTGATGAACCGTCGAACATCTGGCCTTCTTCAAAGAAGTCTTCGTCAACTTGGTGAGCAGGGATAGTGATATGTTGCTCTTTACCTTTTGTGTCGGTAAAACGCAGATCAATAAATCTTACATTGTGCTCTTTAATTAACGATAAAACATGTTCAGCGGACATTCTCGGCTCTCCTGGTCGGGTCTAATCAACAAACCGCATCATATTTTGCGTTTGTTGGTTTGTCTGGCATGGCGGCGGTGATTAATCACATTAATGCACGTTGCTCGCTCACTATAAATACTATAAGCGAAAATCGTGCCAACTTTTAAAAGAAGAGTAAATACGGATTGTTACGAGAGAATGTCAATCGATTGAGTTAAAAATAGTCACAGTTTGCACTTGGTTGGTGCATTTTTGATGATGGCATGCACTATTTTGGTGCAAAAAGAAAAGGGTAGAGAAAAAAGCCAGCTTTGTGCTTAATAATAAGCCCAAAGCTGAATTGGCAAACATTATTTAATGAGTGAGGAGGTGTTATTCATCATCACTGTTCGTTAATAAGGTATTCACTTCTTCAATCTGTTTTACGGCATCATTGATAATGGAAGCTATTTGACGCGTTTGTTCTTCATTCAATTGTTTCAGAACCATTTTGTGGCGCAGTAGGGCTTTAAAGCGGCTGACTGCCATTTCAATGTCTTCTGCTAAATTGCTGCCTTGTTGCATATCACGTGCTTTCGCCAGCTTACGAGCAATAACCGCTTCTGTTTCTTTATTCTGTGCTAAGTGCGCAGCGCCTTCTGGCGTAATAGTAAAACTTTTGCGATTGCGCTCAACAATTTGAGACTCTAAAAAGCCTTGTTCTTCTAACAGTGTTAATGTTGGATAAATAACACCTGGGCTTGGCACATAAAGACCGTTCGAAGCTTCTTGAATATCTTTGATAATTTCATAACCGTAGCTCGGTTTTTTCGCCACTAATGAAAGCACCATGATATGAAGATCACCGTGGTCGAATAAACGGCGCAGGCCTTTGCCTCTTCCGCGGCCTCTTTGGCGCTCATCACTGTGACCATGACGGCCTTCACCGTGGCAACATTCGCCGTGTCCGTGCCCATGACGGCCTTCACCGTGGCAACGTTCGCCGTGTCCGTGACCATGACGGCCTTCACCGTGGCAACGTTCGCCGTGTCCGTGCCCATGACGGCCTTCACCGTGGCAACATTCACCATGCCTATGGCGGCGTTCACCGTGCCCGTGACGACCTTCGCCATGGCAACAGCCATCGTGGTGGCCGCGCTGATTTTCGTCATGGCGCGCATAATATACATGACGACAAGATTTAATTAGCATATAGTTACTCCTTAGTTTGTAACTTTAGATATATCGAATTCATTTTATGGCTTTACTATATTTAGATATATCTAATTAGTCAATTTAGATATATCTAAATAACACAAAAAGACATTAAAAATAGCGATTAAGAAAGAAAGTCTATTTTTTGTTCTTTTTTTGGGCTGCTAATATTAAGTTTTTAGCGTATTATTCTGTCACTTCGTGGTTTCGCAGAGATGATGCTCATTATTTTATGAGGGAATCTGGTACTGTTACGCAACTGAATGTTTTTTCGTTAAAAACTTTTTATACAGTGATGGGTTTCACATTTATTCCACTTGTGCGGAAAAACGTGTAAAATAACAGCAAATTAACGTAGAAAGTATGTTTGGGTAATTAGAATACCGCAAAAAGCATATTCCTTTCCTGTCAATTAAACGGTAAAAATCCTTGTCAATTCAAAACTTAAGAAACATCGCCATCATCGCTCACGTTGACCATGGCAAGACCACACTGGTGGGTAAATTATTGCAACAATCAGGCACGTTCGGTGAACGTGAAACGGTTGATGAGCGTGTTATGGACTCCAATGACTTGGAGAAAGAGCGTGGTATTACTATCCTTGCTAAAAATACCGCTATCCAATGGAATGGTTATCATATCAATATCGTAGACACACCAGGTCACGCCGATTTCGGTGGTGAGGTTGAGCGCGTTATGTCTATGGTTGACTGTGTGCTGCTGGTTGTTGATGCGATGGATGGCCCAATGCCACAAACTCGCTTTGTAACGCAAAAAGCGTTCGACCACGGTTTACGTCCTATTGTTGTTATCAATAAAGTTGACCGCCCAGGCGCACGTCCTGATTGGGTTGTTGACCAAGTATTCGACTTATTCGTGAACTTAGGTGCAACGGATGAGCAACTCGATTTCCCTATCGTTTACGCATCTGCATTAAACGGTATTGCTGGTCTTGAGCACGAAAACATGGCTGAAGACATGACTCCGCTGTACGAAGCTATCGTAGAGCATGTTGCGCCACCTGCAGTCGATGTCGATGGTCCTTTCCAAATGCAAGTTTCGCAGTTGGATTACAACAGCTACTTAGGTGTTATCGGTATTGGTCGTATCAAACGTGGTGTGGTTAAACCTAACCAACAAGTGACTGTTATCGACAGCGAAGGTAACACTCGCAACGGTAAAATTGGTAAAGTTCTGACTCACTTAGGTTTAGAGCGTATCGATTCACAACAAGCTGAAGCGGGCGATATCGTTGCGCTGACAGGTTTAGGCGAACTGAATATCTCTGACACTATCTGCCAAGTGGGTAGCGTTGAAGCACTGCCTGCGTTAGCGGTTGATGAGCCAACAGTTAGCATGTTCTACTGTGTTAACACCTCACCTTTCTGCGGTAAAGAAGGTAAATTCGTGACTTCACGTCAGATCCTTGACCGCCTGAATAAAGAACTGGTTCACAACGTTGCACTGCGTGTTGAAGAAACTCAAGACCCTGATGCATTCCGTGTATCTGGTCGTGGTGAGCTGCATTTATCTGTTCTGATCGAAAACATGCGTCGTGAAGGCTTCGAGTTAGCGGTATCTCGTCCAAAAGTTATCATTCGCGAAATCGATGGTCGTAAACAAGAACCATTCGAACAAGTCACTTTAGACGTTGAAGAACAAAACCAAGGTGATGTCATGAAAGCGTTAGGTGAGCGTAAAGGCGACCTGCGTGACATGATGCCAGATGGTAAAGGCCGTGTGCGTCTTGACTACATCATCCCAAGCCGTGGCCTGATTGGCTTCCGTACCGAGTTCATGACAATGACTTCAGGTACTGGCTTACTGTACTCAACATTCAGCCATTACGATGATGTTCGCCCAGGCGAAATCGGTGGCCGTCAAAACGGCGTGCTGATCTCTAACGGTCAAGGTAAAGCGGTTGCTTACGCGCTGTACAGCCTGCAAGATCGCGGTAAATTATTCTTAGGTCACGGTGCTGAAGTGTATGAAGGCCAAATCATTGGTATTCACTCACGTTCTAATGACTTAACAGTTAACTGCTTAACTGGTAAAAAACTGACTAACATGCGTGCGTCAGGTACCGATGAAGCAACAACTCTGTCACCACCAATTAAAATGACTTTGGAACAAGCGCTTGAGTTTATTGATGATGACGAATTAGTTGAAGTGACTCCGCAGTCTATTCGTCTGCGTAAACGTCATCTGACTGAGAACGATCGCCGTCGTGCAAACCGTTCTAAAGAAGACTAATTTTTAGTTAAAATAAGTAGTAAAAAGGCGCCATTTAGGCGCCTTTTTTTATGGGGTAAGTTGTGGGTAAACTCCGGGCCCGATAGGTAAGCCTGCAAAGTACCAGCCTACTAGCAATAACATCCAAACAATAAAGAATACAATTGGATACGGCAATATTAAGGTATAGTAGGTCCCTAGCTGCGCATTTTTATAGTAGCGTTGTAAAAAGCCTAAAAAGAGCGGAAGGAACGGTGACATCGGCGCAAGGGGTAACACAGCGGAGTCAGCGATACGAAACACAATCTGTGCGAAAGCAGGGTGAAAGCCAAGTAACACAAACATCGGCACAAATATCGGTGCCAGTATTGACCAAATAGCAGAACCACTGGCGATAAACATACACAGAAACGCAGATAAAAACATTAACCCAATAAACGCGGGCACACCCGTCATCCCTAAGTTTTCTAGCAAGTCAGTTAAACCAATCGCCATGAATTTCCCCATATTGCTCCAGTTAAAGAATGCAACGAACTGAGAAAGTGGGAAAACCATCACAATGAAACCTGCCATGCTTTTCATTGGGTCAACTAATAAGTCTGGGATATCATTCGGCTTTTTGATTTGTTTGGTTGATACACCATAGGTAATGGAAACGACGAAAAAGAAAATAATAATGACAGGAACGATACCCTTGATAAACGGCGAGGGGATCACTGTATCAGTTACTGGATCACGCAGTGGTGCGCCTTCTGGGGCAACCATGAGCGCAACTAAACCGATAAAGATTAGTGCAGACAAGCCACTCATCAATAAACCACGGTTTTGAATTGGCGTCAATTCTTCGAGTCGGTCATGTGACGTGCCTTCCCACACGGGGAGACGGGGTTCAATAAATTTGTCTGTCAGTAGTGCACCTGCGATGGTTAACACAATCACCGATGTGGCCATAAAGTACCAGTTATCGATAACGCTGACATGTAGATTTGGGTCAATCATCATTGCTGCTTCTGTACTGATTCCCGATAACAATACATCGGTGGTGACAATCAATAAGTTTGCGGTAAAACCCGAAGCGACCCCAGCAATTGCAGCTAATAGGCCAGCGACAGGATGGCGACCTACCGCGATAAAGATCAAGGCACCTAGTGGTGGCATGACAACTAACGCCGCATCTGAAGAAATATGGCTGAAAAAGGCGATAAACAGTACCATATAACTGGCATAGCGCTTATTAATACCCGATGCCATTTTGTACATTAAAGCTTGAAGTAAGCCTACTTTCTCAGCTAAACCCGCCCCAATGACTAATGCGAGAATGGCGCCTAGGGGGGCAAAGCTGCTAAAATTCTTAACGATATTAGGTAAAATCCACTGTAACCCTTCCACGCTTAATAAATTTTTAACGCTGACCATCTCATCATTGGCGGGGTTTTTAACAGATAAATCAAACCAAGATAATACAGCCGTCGCAATCATCAGCACGGCAATTAAATAAACGAACAAAATGAATGGGTTTGGGATTTTGTTTCCCACTCGTTCTATCCAGCGAAAAATTGCCCCGGGGCTTTTGTGCACAGTTGTTGAGTCGCTCATAGGGTTTCCTTGTGTCTATCTTCATTGTTATTGTTATGACTTATGGGCGGGTAAACCCCGCCAGTATTAAGGAACTACTTATTTTAATTTTGAAGGCTTAATATCTTTGGGAATAGGGCACTGATAAGGGGTAACTTGCCTTTTCTGCGTAAATTCAGCTTTTGCTTGTGCTAATAAATCGGGCTTCAAGAACAACTCAATGGCGCTAGAGGCCATGATTTTCCCTGCGAGCAGCATCCCTTTATGGGCAATAGAGGTGCGCCCTTGTGCTACTAATTGCCAAGTATGCAGTGCGGTACCAAAGGCAAAGCATGGGCTAAAACATTGAACGGTAGGGGCAACCCAGCTGACATCACCAACATCGGTTGAGCCGTACATCAACTCTTTGGACTCAACGTAAGGCAGTACTTCATTCGTGAGTACTTTATTGCCCTGCCTTTCACACCAACGTTCGCCTTCTTCTCCTCCACTGCGGGCAGCATTTAGCTTGGCATTGCGTAAATCATCTTTTGTCAATGTATTGTGAATTTGCTCAGCGAATTGACGTTCTTTATCGGTATATTCAGGGATGCCAAATTCAGTAATGTGGTTAAACATGGCGTGTTCTAGCGTCCGATTAGGCACATAGTTTGAGCATGCTTTATCAAAACGGACTTCTAGTTGCGTCCCTGTCATCAGGGCAGCTCCTTGTGCAATATTAATCACACGCTGGTAAATATCTTGTGCTTCATCAAGTTGCGGGGCGCGGACAAGGTAGAGGGCTTCTGCATCAGGTTGCACGACATTTGGGGATGCGCCCCCCGTGTTGGTGACGGCATAGTGTATCCGAGCGTCTTGAATAATGTGCTCGCGTAAAAATTGCACGCCAACATTCATCAAGGTGACGGCATCAAGTGCACTTCTGCCTAGGTGTGGGGAGTTTGCTGCGTGAGAAGCAATACCTTTAAAGCGAAAAGCTGTTTGAATGTTAGCAAGGGATTGCACATTAAAGACACCACTAAATGATTCTGGGTGCCATGTAATGGCAGCATCAATATCATCGAATAAGCCCTCTCTGACCATGAATGTTTTACCTGATCCGCCTTCTTCCCCAGGGCAGCCATAAAACCGCACAGTACCAGATAAATTATTGTCATGCAGCCAGGCTTTGACAGCAAAAGCGGCAGATAACGCGGCGGTGCCTAGTAAGTTATGCCCACACCCGTGACCATTACCATTTTCTACTAAGGGATTTGGCTCGCTGCAAGCAGAATGTTGGCTTAACCCTGCGAGAGCGTCATATTCGCCCAATAATGCAATGACAGGTGACCCCTCACCATAGCTGGCGATAAACGCCGTTTCAATATCACCAACCCCTCTTTCAACGTGGAAGCCTTCTTGCTCTAATGCGTCAGCCAGTAAATTAGCAGAATAGGTTTCTTCAAAGCGGGTTTCAGGGTGATCCCAAATATTGTCGCTTAGCGCGGTAAACTGGGCGCGATGATTTTCAATATAATCACCAATAAATGATGTGAATTGTTTATCCATTTTTCGCTCCGAATTCAGGGAGGTGCAGGGCAATTGTCGACAGCGTTTTTACTGCTGTTATCATCACATTTTCATCAAAATCAAAGCGCTCATTGTGGTGACCTGCACTGAGATCTGTACCAAAAATCATGTAAGTGGCTTGGCCTCCACGCTCTTTTACGCGTTCCATAAAATAGGTTGCATCCTCCGAACCTGCGGCTTGGTAGCGGTTTTTAACGATAGAGGTTAATTCAGGAAGCTGTTTTTTTGTTAAATCGCAAATAAAATCAACCCACTGATTGCTTGGGTGGCTACTTTGTGCGGCTCCCATCAGTTTGATATCAAAGGCGACATCTTGCATTTTGGCGGCGCCTTCAATAATGTGCATTGCTTTTTCGTAGACAAACTTGTTGATTTCATTGGTTTCCCCGCGCGTTTCAACTTTGAGCAGTGCGCTATCGGGAATGACATTGCGGCCAATACCTGCTTGCAATACACCAACATTAATGCGTGAGCTTCCTTCACTGTGACGCGGGATACCATATAGGCCTAGGGTTGCATGGGCTGCGGCAATTAATGCATTTTTGCCATCTTCAGGTTTTGCACCTGAATGTGCCGCAACACCTTGATAGGTCACATCAAACTTTGTGGTAGCTAAAAAGTTTTTACTGCCGCAGACGACTTCGCCTTTTGGCACACCTGTACCGATATGGATAGCCACAAAGAAATCGACATCATCAACCACACCTGCTTCCATCATGGATTTGGCACCTCGGGTGCCTTCTTCCGCTGGTTGAAAGATAACCTTGATGCGACCAGACAGCTTCGCTTCATATTGCTTGAGAATACGAGCAAGCCCAAGGCCGATGGCGGTGTGCCCATCGTGGCCGCACGCGTGCATCATGTGCGGATTACAGGAAGCAAAACCTTCATTATGTGGACGGTGTTGGCACGAATGTTCTTCATTTAAATCAAGGGCATCCATATCGACACGAAAAGCAAGTGTTGGGCCTGGACGGCCAGTATCGAGTGTGGCAACGATACCAGTGAACCCCCCTGAAAAGTGAGGTAGCCATTGAGTTAAAGCGCCTTGTTCAATCGCTCTTTTTTCTTGTTCTGCCAATTTTTCTTCGGTAGGAAGGCCCATTCGAGCATCCGCTTTAACGACTTCTTTGCCCAGTTGCAGTTGGTAACCAAGTTGATGCAGTTCTTCGGTAACAAGCGTTGCTGTACGAAATTCAAACCAACCTGATTCTGCATACTGATGAAAATCACGCCGCCATGCTTGTAATTGTTGTGCCATCTGCTGGATGGTGCTATCTAAGTCAGTATTCATTTTGTATCTCTTTTAGTTATCACAAGAAAAATCAGTACAGGGATATTGAAATAGGGATGTGTATGGGTTTTAAAATTAAAATTCGTTTAATTTTAAAAAGTAGTATATTAATTTGCTTTGGTTATTTTAATTTATAAAAAATTATTTAATTTGCTAAATGTTAATTTTTTGTTTCTCTATTTTCTGACTGTACACAATCAAATTAGAGTAAAAAAGATACAATTATCTTTGGCTATATAACTAAAAGTTATCGGGGTATTGATATGGCACCACCCATAAAATTAAATCAGCTCAGGGCGTTCGTCGAAATTAGCCGGCATGGCAGTATTCGAGCCGCCAGCCGTTTTCTACAGCTTTCTCAGCCTGCATTGACGAAATCTATTCGTGAATTAGAGAGTAGCTTGGGGGCTAAATTGTTTATTCGCAGTAACCAAGGGATTTATTTAACGGAATGTGGGGAGGGTTTTTTACGCCGTGCAAGCTTAATTCTTGAAGAATTACGGGTCGGGCAAGAAGAGATTTCACAACGTATTGGATTGATTGGTGGAACGGTGAACATTGGTGTTGCAGGTAGTATTGCTCGTTCATTAATGCCAAAAGTCGTCACTCAATTTCACCGCGATTATCCCAATATCAAATTGCGCATTATGGAAGGGCAATTATTAACCATGCTAACTCAATTGAGGCAAGGGGAACTGGACTTCACGATTAACACTTATTACCCAGGAAGCTTGGATGCGGAGTTTACTTTTGAGCGGTTGATGCAAAAAGAATACAAAGTGATTATGCGTAAAGATCACCCCTTACGGCATGCGAAATCGCTTACTGAGTTAGTGGACTGCGATTGGACGATGCCAACCCCAAAGGGCACATATTACAAGCAACTCGCCGATGTGTTCTCCATGATGGAGCGCCCCATGGATTTCAGTGTGACCTGTGAAACCTTAATTGGTTGTTTAAGTTTAGTCGCACAAAGTGATTTTTTAACCATTGTGTCGATAGACACGATAGATGAGCCTCTCTTTGAACAACGGTATATCGCATTGGATTTAATCGAAAAACTACCTTATGCCACGTTTGCTCTCGTGCAGCGCCGGGACGCAACATTAACGCCAGCAGGGGAACATTTAGCTCGGTTATTCCGTATTTATTGTCGTAGTAAAGAGCCAGCGTAAAAGTGATTAATAGCCCTGTTATTGTATCTGCAGTAAAAAGGGTTAGGTCGGCAGCAATTTTCTGGTTTAGTGCTCAACCGATGAATTGACAAAATAACGTGAATTATCACCAATTAGGGCTGTTCAGTTGGACGAATAATGATTAAAGTAAATTTAGTGAATAACAAAGAGGAAAATTTATGCTGTATATCTTCGATATGGGTAATGTGATTATTGATATCGACTTTAATCGTGTGTTTGATAAATGGTCTGAACTGAGCGGCACACCAAGTGAAGAAATCAAATCACGGTTTACTTTTGGCAATATCTTTCAATTACATGAGTGTGGAAAAATTTCAGATATAGAGTTTGCAGAGCTACTTTGTGAAGAAATGGGGATCACTCTGAGCTTTGAAGACTTTGCTGAAGGCTGGCACGCTATTTTTATTTCGTTAAGACCAGAAGTGATTGACATTATGGAGCGCCTGCGTGAACAAGGGCACCGTGTTGTCGTCTTATCGAATACTAACCGTCTACATTTGGACTACTGGCCAGAACACTACCCAGAGATTGCAGCTTCCTCCGATTTTCTCTATTTATCCCAAGATTTAGGTATGCGTAAGCCTGATCCTGAAATCTTCAAATACGTTCTGCAATCCGAAGAATTTGAAGCAGCAGATGCCGTTTTCTTCGATGATGTAGAGGAAAATGTTAAAGCCGCGCAAGCTCTTGGTATCCATAGTATTCATGTTGTGGATAAAGATACCGTTCCTGAATATTTCCGTACTTACGATTTTAGTGCTGAAGTTGAATAATATTTGATATTGAAGATGGAGCAACGGCTAACGTTGCTCCATCTTTTTGTGCAGAGTAATCATGATTGCATTAATCCAGAGAGTCACTCATGCGAGTGTGGTTGTTGATGAACAAACGGTTGGGCAAATAAACTCAGGTTTGTTGGTTCTGCTTGGCGTTGAAAAAGACGATGACGAGCAAAAAGCAAAACGCTTATGTGAAAAGGTGCTGGGCTACCGTATTTTTAGTGATGAACAAGGGAAAATGAACCTGAATGTTCAGCAAGCGGGAGGCAGCTTATTGGTTGTCTCACAATTTACGTTAGCGGCAGACACCAAAAAAGGCATGAGACCTAGTTTTTCTGGGGGGGCAGAGCCTGAAAAAGCCGATAAACTGTACCAGTATTTTGTGGAACAAAGCCGTCAGCATGGCGTCACGACTGAAACTGGGCAATTTGCTGCTGATATGCAAGTGAGCTTAACTAATGACGGCCCTGTGACCTTTTGGCTGCAAGTGTGATTCCATTTTTAAAGGGGGAAACGATGTACCATTTACGTACACCGAAAGATGAAATTGAATTTGCAACTTACTACCACTTTCGTTGGGAAATGTTGCGAAAACCCTTCAATCAACCCCTCGGTTCTGAAAAAGACGGTTATGATTTAACGGCTCACCATCAAATGGTGGTGGATGATAAAAACCGTATTTTGGCGATTGGCCGTCTATATATTAATGCCGATAACGAAGGTGCAATTCGCTTCCTCGCTGTTAATCCCGTCATGCAAGGTAAAGGGCTGGGGAAGTTGATTATTATGGCTCTGGAGTCAGTTGCACGGCAAGAAGGTGTAAAACGTATTGTTTCCAGTGTGCGTGAAGAAGCCGTTCCTTTCTTTAATAAGATGGGGTTTGAAAATAGGGGGCAAGTTGCAGGGCAGCTTAAAACACCTGTGCGTCATTATTTAATGATCAAGCCAATTGAAACCCTAGACCAAATCTTACATCGTCCTGATTGGTGTGGTGAATTACAGCAAGCATGGCATAAATACATTCCGTTAAGTGAAAAAATGGGTGTTCGCATCGAACAATATACAGGGACCCGTTTTATTACGACAATGCCAGAAGCGGGCAACCAAAACCCCCATGAAACTATTTTTGCAGGTAGCCAATTTTCACTCGCGACATTAACCGGTTGGGGGCTTATTTGGCTGCTAATGCAAGAGCATCAACTTGGTGGTGATATTGTGTTAGTGGATGCCAACATCCGCTACGGCAAGCCAGTGAGTGGTAGGCCAACGGCAATTGCGGATTTAGCGAATATGAGTGGTGACCTTGACCGCTTAGCGCGAGGCAGCAAAGCGCGAGTTAAACTGAAAGTGGAAGTAAGTGACCCAAATAACCAAGTTGGTGCAGTTTTCAGCGGGGTTTATATGGTGCTACCTGTCGAAAAAACAAAGTAGAATATATTATTGCCAGTTGAATAATGCGAAGAGGCAGGTCAATCGACCTGCCTTTTGCTTATGTGCGCCTTGATTGGCGTTGTCTGTTGACTGTGGCGGTTAACAGGTGACTTGGAGGTGAAAGTCCTCTACACGCCCGATAAGGGGAGGTGTTAGCTGAACGGCAAGGGTGTTCATCGCGAGGTGAAATCTGAAGGAAGCTGAAAGCAAAATGCCAGTCTGACGAACAGGAAGCGGTTTAGGCGGCACAGCGGGGTAAGGCGGCATATATCGTCAACGCCCAATACTTATACGGAACGCTGTGACGTAGAGCCGACAGACATAGGCAGGAAGGTCGCGCGAATTACCTCGGGAGATATGCCATTGTGCCTTAATGCTACTAACACCGAGAGGTCTTGGGATGCAATGGCAGAAGTCAGCAGACGCCGTAGTAGTGCTAGTTAACCGATAGCATAAAGGGCTGAACCTGTCACGAGCGGCAAGTCACGTGTGCTCTCGAGTTATCGGAACACAAGGCAATGAATAATCATTGTGCCGACAAATAAACAAGAAGGGTCGGAAACCTAGACGGTGTTTGCGGTGTTCTAAACGTTAACTGGCGACACGATGCATGAAACAGACTCATGTATTGAAAACGTTCGATACAGACAGGAACCGCCGTATACGGAACCGTACGTACGGTGGTGTGAGAGGACGACGGGGGGATCCCGTCTCCTACTCGATCTGTTATTGCGCCGTTAACGCAGGAACTTGGGTGTCTTGTTGTGTTGCACCTTGTGGCGCAGGTGTTGTTTCCCTATTGGGTATTTCTTCTTGTGTTTCCACCGAAGAGCTCACAACCCCTTTTACGACCGTACGATATAAGCGCTTACCTTGAAGAGGCATTGCCATCAGCTCGCCATTTACGCTTTTAGCAACTGAAGGTGCGAGGAAATCTCCCTGTAGTGTTGCATCAAAGTCACCGATAACTTGTGCTGGGAAACCTGACCATCCCCATTGATTTAAATCGATTAAATCAATGTTAGTCCCTGAAGCTCGTAACAAAAATGGCACTTTTTTCGGTTCTTGTTTCACTAATACACCAATCTTGCTGATACCTCTTTCCGTGCTGACTGTTAAACTCGCTGCTGCGGAGGATTTCCCACTCTGACGTACTTCTAAGAACGGACGACGGACTAAAACTTGGTTAATTGTGCCGCTATCGGCATTGAATGTCGCCTTACCGCTCCAAACTCCCCACTGTTTTAGCTTAATGAGGT
Organism: Providencia sp. PROV129; assembly: GCF_028482245.1. Classification (NCBI taxonomy): domain Bacteria; kingdom Pseudomonadati; phylum Pseudomonadota; class Gammaproteobacteria; order Enterobacterales; family Morganellaceae; genus Providencia; species Providencia sp. PROV129. The sequence goes on along the minus strand of NZ_JAMPQD010000011.1, from coordinate 80,647 downwards.
CAACATCTTCAATGTTGGCGCTTAACGCTGTGAATTCGAACGGGAATTCTGGCTGGATATTCATCAGCAACGATTGGGAGACAGTGAATTTTTTGATGGATAGGCCTGATAACCAAGAGGGTGCGGGTTCAGCAAAAAAAGCGAGCCAAGTTTCTGGTAGGGTATATAAAATGCCGCCTAGCTTACCTTCATTAATGGTAAGAACTTGATCATTACGTTGCCAAGCACCACTTAAATTAAATACGCCTTTGTTATAGTAGCCTGATAACTTGTTGATGTTTAGTTTGTCTCCATCAATATTCAAGTCACCGATTAGTGTACTTAGCTGTTGATCTTTCATGACTAATTGGTCAACATTAAAGCTAATTTTACTTTTAGGGCTTGTCCAGCTACCTCTGACCAAACTGAGCTGATCGATTTCTGTACTCAGCCCTGAAAGCGCCCAGTCTTTTCCTTGAATATCAATGTTAGTTAATTCAAGATTTTTGATTTGAATGGTTCTATCACTACTAATTGCATCAAATAATGTATCGAAATCAATACTGTTTTCCCAGCCAACCTTATTCATTGCTAATGAATCAATCGTAATTGCACCATCAGTAAATACTTTACCTTCACCTGCAATATAACCGTTATTTAGGTATGCACTCGCTTTATTGATTTCAGTGACTTGCTCTTGCAACTTTCCAGTCAGTGCCACATTTTTAAATGGTAATTCATTGATTTTTAATTGGCTGGAGGTGAAACGAAAATCGCCATAGCCAAACGGATGATTCACTGTCGGCCTCCACGGCGTGATCCCCCCAGTAAACCCTGTAGCGAAAATGGTGTCATCACCTTGTTTAAGGGTTAGCTGACTATTTTCAAATTGCAGAATAGCCGCCGAAATAGGCAGTGGTGTTGATTCAGGGGATAGGGTTGTAGAAAGCTCACCTTGTGTGATGATGAAGCGACGGATCGCTGTACCACTGAAAATATTGCGCCAATTTACATCAACCACGATTTGACGTGCATCTAGGGACAAGTCTTTGTTTTGTGATGTTAATTGTACATCTTGGAAGATGAATTCGCCAGGGTTGGAAAATTCATGTCCCATAATCCCTACATGAATATCGTAGTCAGTAAATTTGCTAAGGAATTGACTCGAATAGGATGCTCCCCAGCGCGTTTGTAACCCAATGTAGGCGGCGATAAACAATAGCAGCAGTAGCAAGAATGCATAGGTAACAAATTTAATTAACCATTTCACAGCTAGCTGCTCCTCAAATTTGTGGGGGAATGCGTTTAATATCGCGATAATTTAAGGATAGCATACAGAAGAACCGCCAGAATATTCAACTCTAGCGGTTTAGATGAACGATTATTTTTCGAGTGGGAAAACTAAATTCAGTACAATTGCTGTTAATCCGCCTGCGGCAATACCAGAAGAAAACAAGGTTTTCAGCCAGTCTGGGGCAAATTGCAGAATTAACGGCTGCTGTGAAACTCCCATTCCAACAGCGAGTGACAGCGCGATAATCATAATCGCTCGGCGATTAAGTGGTTCGCGGGAAACAATACGCACACCAGATGCCGCAATCGTCCCAAACATCACAATGGTTGCACCGCCAAGAACGGGTTCAGGGATTTGCTGTACAAAACCCGCAACAGCAGGGAACAACCCCAGTAAAACAAGCATCAATGCGACGATATAACCCACATAGCGGCTAGCAACACCAGTTAATTGAATAACCCCGTTGTTCTGACCAAAACAGGAATTTGGGAAGGTATTAAATACGGCGGAAACCATTGAATTTAAGCCGTTTGCTAATACGCCACCCTTAATGCGTTTCATGTAAAGTGGGCCTCGAACGGGTTGTTCAGAAACGTCAGAGGTTGCGGTGATATCACCAATGGTTTCCAAAGAGGTTACCATAAAGATTAAGATCAGGGGGATCAATAAGTTCCAATCAAATGATAAACCATAATAGAAAGGTTCAGGTACAGTGATAATAGACTGATTTGGCTCAGTTGGCTGCGCATTTGGTAGCATATCCATCCACCAAGCAGCAAGGTAGCCTACTGCCATTGCTATGACTAAAGAGGCGACTCGTAGATAGGGATTTTTTTGGCGGTTGAGCAGAATAATGACTGCGAGAACAATGCCTGCCAAAATTAAATAATCAGGGGAGCCAAAGGTATTATCGCTAATTGCCCCATAACCGCCCCCAATAGAGGTGAGACCGACTTGGATCAGTGATAGTCCAATAATCATTACAACAACACCAGAGACCAATGGCGTAATGACGCGACGCGCTAAATGTAAGAAGCGAGACAAAATAACTTCAGTGAGCGCAGCAACTAATAACGTACCAAATAGTGCCGCCATCATGGATGGAATATCTGCCCCACCTTGCTTGAGTGCAACACCTCCCATAATTAAAGGTGCAACAAAGTTGAAACTGGTTCCTTGGATAGATAATAACCCTGAACCAATAGGCCCCCATGCTCTAATCTGAATTAAAGAGGCAATACCAGAAGCAAATAGAGACATGCTAATAATACGTTGGGTATCATGTGCAGGTAACCCGAGGGCTTGGCAGATCAGCATTGCGGGGGTGATAACAGCAACAAACATCGCGAGAAGGTGCTGCCCAGCCGCGAATAGGGCTTGGGGAAGCGGTGGCCTATCTTCTAATTTATAGATGAGCTCACTTTGGGTGTTTATCGTTGATTCCGTATTTTGTTTTTCAGACGTTGCTGTATTCATTGCCTTCATTTCCCACCAACAAAAAACGCATTGTAAAGCGACTAAATTAAAAAGCAATCGTTTGCGCAAAATAAATATTGTAAATAGTTAAACTAAGTTCGTCACATTTTTATATCTTTTGACTTGTATTTATAACAGTTTTTTTTTCTAATCTGTTCACCTGTTTTTGGCGTTTTAAGGAAGAAATTAACGTCTTACTAATATTTAATAATTTTAACAACAGACGAGGTACGTAAATGTATCATCTCGATGTCTACGGGACTTTGGTAGCAGCTACATTAGTATTACTGCTTGGACGGAAACTCGTTAAAACCGTTCCTTTTTTAGAAAAATACACGATTCCAGAGCCTGTTGCAGGCGGATTGTTAGTCGCTTTTAGTCTACTTTTGCTGAAGCAAATGTTTGATTGGAGCTTGTCTTTCGACTTATCACTGCAAGAACCGATGATGTTGGCATTCTTCGCCACCATTGGTCTAAATGCCAACCTAGCGAGTTTAAAAGCAGGTGGTAAAGCGTTGTTTATCTTTATTTTTGTGGTTGTCGGTTTATTGCTTGTCCAGAATACTGTGGGGATTGCCCTTGCAAAACTACTGGGACTAGACCCATTAATGGGGCTACTTGCTGGTTCAATCACACTTTCTGGCGGTCATGGTACTGGCGCGGCATGGGGGAAAATATTCTCTGAAAGCTATGGTTTTAAAAGTGCAACCGAAGTTGCAATGGCATGTGCAACATTTGGGTTGGTCTTAGGGGGATTAATAGGAGGCCCTGTTGCACGATTCCTAACGCGAAATATTCCGACGCCAGGTACACTAGAAGACGATAAAGACGTTCCAACAGCGTTTGAAAAACCACAGTCAGGCCGTATGATAAGTTCAATGGTGCTGATTGAAACCATTGCCTTAATCGCTATCTGCTTATTGGTCGGTAGCTACCTTTCGGGTTTATTAGCGGAAACGGTGTTTGCTTTACCGAAATTTGTGTGTGTTCTTTTTGTCGGTGTGATCCTCAGTAATGGCTTATCCATACTGGGCTTTTACCGGGTGTTTGACCGAGCGGTTTCTGTTTTAGGCAACGTTAGTCTGTCATTATTCTTAGCTATGGCATTAATGAGCTTAAAATTATGGGAATTGGCATCATTAGCAATTCCAATGATTGTCATTCTTGCAGTACAAGCGTGCGTAATGGCGGGATATGCGATTTTTGTTACCTTCCGAGTGATGGGCAAAAACTACGATGCGGCTATTTTAGCGGCAGGTCACTGCGGTTTTGGCCTTGGTGCAACACCAACAGCGATTGCAAACATGCAAGCGGTTACAGATAGATTAGGACCATCTCACTTAGCATTCTTAGTTGTACCAATGGTTGGTGCATTCTTTATTGATATTGTGAATGCTATAGTCATTAAATTGTATCTGATGTTACCCGTTTTCCCGACTATTGCGGGATAATTAATATTCTAATCATCGATAGTAAAACAGGTATTGCCGTGAAGAAGTTCACGGCAATTTTCGTTTAAAGAAGTGTATTTAGAACGTGGATTATGCATGCCCATATTGCTCGCGCTCAGGTAGCCAGCGTTCAATAATTTGTTGTGCATTTTCAGGGTATTGTTGTTGAATATGGCGAGCAATGCGCTGCACTTCTGGCAACATATATTGATCACGGAGTAAGTCAGCCACTTTAAATTCAGCATTGCCTGTTTGCCTCGTGCCTAATAATTCTCCTGGCCCGCGAATTTCTAAGTCTTTTTGGGCGATGACGAAACCGTCGTTACTATCACGTAAGACTTGTAGGCGTTGCTTGGCGATATGGGTGAGCGGCGTTTTATATAAAAGTACACAGTGAGAAGCAATCGCCCCACGACCTACACGGCCTCTTAATTGATGCAGTTGAGCAAGGCCTAAACGCTCAGGATTATCAATAATCATTAAACTGGCATTGGGGACATCAACACCAACCTCAATTACAGTTGTCGCGACAAGTAGCTGAATTTCATTATTTTTGAATGCAGCCATAATGCTTTGTTTTTCAGCTGGCTTCATTCGTCCGTGAACGAGGCCCACTTTGAGTTCAGGGAGGGCTAGTGCCAGTTCTTCACTTGTCACTTCAGCTGCTTGGGCTTCTAATAGCTCAGAATCTTCGATGAGTGTACATACCCAATAGGCTTGGCGACCTTCGTCAATACAAGCTTGGCGTACACGTTCGATAATATCACTACGTCGTGTATCAGGGATGGCGACGGTAGTCACAGGTGTTCTTCCAGGAGGGAGTTCATCAATAACGGAAGTATCTAAGTCCGCATAGGCGGTCATCGCTAGCGTGCGTGGAATTGGTGTAGCGGTCATAATAAGTTGATGAGGGTGAAACCCTTGCTGCTCTCCTTTTTCACGCAGAGCGAGGCGCTGGTGAACGCCAAAACGATGCTGCTCATCAATGATCACTAAACCTAAGCGATTAAACTTTACTTGCTCTTGGAAAATAGCATGCGTTCCAACTACCATTGAAACTTCACCGCTTGCAATAGCTTCCTGTTGTTGTTCCCTCGCTTTCCCTTTTTGTTTACCAGCAAGCCAACCGACCTTGATGCCCAATGGTTCGAGCCATTGTTTGAAAGTATTTGCGTGTTGTTCAGCTAAAATTTCAGTCGGTGCCATTAAGGCAACTTGCTTACCATTTTCGATAGCACATACAGCGGCTAATGCAGCAACAAGGGTTTTTCCTGAACCCACATCTCCTTGAATTAAACGCATCATTGGTGAGTCTTTCGCGAGATCAGCTTCAATTTCACCCACAACACGGTTTTGTGCATTGGTTGGTGAAAAAGGTAACTGTGCGAGCAGTTGTGCCTTTAGCTTGCCATTAGAGGTTAACCGTTGTGCATACAAACGTTCGTTACCAGCTCGAATTGCTAACATACTTAAGTGGTGAGCTAACAATTCTTCAAGTATCAAACGTTTTTGTGCAGGATGGTGACCTTTTTCTAATTCACTGAGTGCAACATTGGGGGGCGGGTTATGCAGTAATCGTATTGCATCTGGCAGGCTTATCATGCCACGGCTCAGTTCTTCAGGAAGTAACTCTTTAATTTTATTGTTATCAAGCATGACCAGAGCTTGATCCATGACTTTGCGTAATGTGGCTTGGCGAACCCCTTCTGTAGTGGGATAAACAGGCGTTAGATTTTCCTGCAGCGTAATACTGCCTGTATCTTGAGAAACTTTATATTCAGGGTGAATAATCTCAGGGCCTGTATTACCTCTGCGAATTTCGCCATAGGCGGTAACTTGTCGGCCTTCTGCTAAGTTGTTTTTCATCGCAGCAGAGAAATTAAAAAAGCGCAGTGTTAAGTTGCCTGTTCCATCAGTAATGAGGCTGGTCATCATTCGCTTTCGACCAAAAACCACTTTTGTTTGGATTACTTCACCTGTGATAGTCGCCGTTGTTCCAGGTAAAAGGTCTTTGATTTGGTACAAACGGGTATGGTCTTCGTAGCGAAGTGGAAAATGAAGAAGTAGGTCTTGAACGGTGTTCAAACCGATTTTACGCATTTTTTCTGACTGGCTTGCACCAATTCCATGCAGCGAAGTCAGTGAAATGGTATCAAGTAGCCCACTATTCATGTTCTTTCCTTTTCCTTAACCAAATTGTTGTCTTTTCATTTTTTCGGTTAGTTGCATTTGCACCCACCAATCATCAGTGGCTTCAATTTGCCCTTGTTCATTGATATATGGACGCGGCAAGCCTTTGCGTTTAGCCACTTCAGCAAGTACAGGATAACCCCCTTCAAATAGCCACTCTTGCTGCTCTTGCGCTGACAGCGTGCTGTGTTGGCGGTCATACATGCCGGCTAATTGCCGCTGCCTTTGCGCTTCATAGAGTATTAAGGCAGAGGCGACAGAAACATTCAATGATTGCACCATACCCGCCATTGGAATAATGATGTGCTTATCTGCCAGTGCGAGCGCTTGCTTTGAAATACCTTTTTTCTCTTGTCCCACCATAATACAAGTTGGGCGGGTATAATCAATTTCGCGAAAATCAACAGCGTGCTCAGATAAGTTTGTTACTAATACCTGCATATTTTGCGATTTTATTTGTGAAATAGCATCTTCAGTTGATTGATGAGAGATAACCTTTACCCAACTGTTACTACCTGCGGCGGAAGAGACGGATAATTTAACCTGTTGGTCTGGCCAAATAGCATGAATTTGGTGAATACCCACAGCATCAGCGCTGCGGACTATCGCAGAAACATTATGGGGTTTATGAATTTCTTCAAGGCAAATCGTGAGGTCTGGCTGCCGCATCGCCATCATTTGGCAAATGCGGCGATAGCGGCGTTCATTCATATTCGTTAGTTACGGTTTCGGCTTACTCGTAGAACATCTGGCATGATACGTATCTTACGCATAACATTTGCCAGCTGAACACGGTTTTTAGTGGTCAGGCGGATAAAGGCACAGTATACACGACCATCTTTCTCCTCAGTATTCATACTCTGAATGCTTGAGTTGGCATCATTAATTGCAGCCGTGAGGTTTGCAAGCGCACCTTGATGGTTAATCATGTCTACTTTGATTTCAGCGATGAAATCGGTATCAGTTTCGTTATCCCATTCAACGGCCATAAATTTATCGGGCTCTTTTTGGTAGCCACGGATATTACGGCAAGATTCATGGTGAATAACTAGGCCTTTTCCAGGGCTAATATGTGCCACGATAGGGTCACCAGGAATTGGGCGGCAACATTTTGCAAAGGTGATTAAAACACCGTCAGCACCTTTGATAGACAGTTTATTACGGCTTTCAATGACAGCTTGATCTTCTAGTGTGCCCTGTGGATTATTTTGTAAGTTACGCGCGACAACAACACTCATTGCGTTGCCTAAGCCTATTTCGGCAAGCAAATCATCAATAGAATTGAGCTTCATGCGGGCCAGTTCAGCATCGATATGATTTTGAGGAATATCGGCGAGTTTATTTCCTGCCCCTAAAGCATGATTAAGTAACCGTCGACCAAGATTAATTGAGTCTTCGCGTTTTAAATTTTTCAGTAACTGGCGAATTTTGGCGCGAGCTTTTGAGCTGACAACAAAATTAAGCCAAGCGGCATTTGGACGTGCACCTGGCGCTGTTATGATTTCAACGGTTTGACCACTACTCAATGACTGGGATAACGGGTATGGTTGTCGGTCAACACGAGCACCAACACAAGCGTGTCCAATATCTGTATGCACCGCATAAGCAAAATCAACAGGGGTTGCGCCTGTTGGTAACTCAACAATACGACCTTCGGGGGTGAAAACGTAGATTTCATCAGGGAATAAGTCTGATTTCACGCTTTCGATAAATTCAAATGAGCTACCTGCACTTTGCTGTAATTCAAGCAGGCTCTGCATCCAACGCTGTGCTCTGACTTGCGCTGTAGTGCCTTGTTCACCTTGCTCTTTATAGGCCCAGTGAGCAGCAACGCCCATCTCTGCCATTTGGTCCATATCCTCGGTGCGAATTTGGACTTCAACTGGCACGCCATGTGGCCCAATTAAAGAGGTGTGCAGGGATTGATAGCCGTTAGCTTTAGGGATAGCAATATAGTCTTTAATACGCCCTGGACGTGGTTTGTATAAGCTATGCATCTGACCTAAAACACGGTAGCAGGTATCTACATCTTTGACGATGACCCTAAAAGCATAGATATCCATGATGGAATGGAAACGTTGCTCTTTTTGGTGCATCTTACGGTAGATAGAATATAAGTGTTTTTCTCGACCACTGACACGACAAGGAACACCAGCTTCAGTGAGTCGACCGTCAATTTCAGAGAGAATTTTTTGGATCATCTCTTTTCGGTTACCACGAGCCGCTTTAACGACTTCTTTGATAACTCTGTAACGGTTAGGATAGAGTGCTTCAAAACCAAGCTCTTCGAGCTCTGTTTTTATATGGTGTATACCCAGCCGATGTGCTAGCGGGCTATAAATCTCTAGGGTCTCACGAGCAATACGGCGACGTTTATCAGGCCTTAATGAGCCTAATGTGCGCATGTTGTGAGTGCGGTCTGCCAGTTTAATCAAAATGACGCGAATGTCTTTGACCATCGCCATAATCATTTTGCGGAAGTTTTCTGCTTGAGCTTCTTTTTTGTCGCGAAAGTTTAGCTTATCAAGTTTGGAAACACCTTCAACAAGACCTGCGACGGTTGTTCCAAACAATTCTTCTATGTCCTGAAATGTTGCTGGAGTATCCTCAATCACATCATGAAGTAGCGCAGCCATAAGTGTTTCATGATCCAGACGCATTTGGGCAAGAATACAAGCAACAGCAACAGGGTGAGTAATATAAGGCTCACCACTTGAACGGGTCTGTCCTTCATGGGCATCCCGTGCGACAACATAGGCTTGTTTTAGTAATTCAATTTGCTCCTTAGGGAGGTATTTTTGAATAACTAAATTAAGGCTTTCAAACAGATACAAGGCAGACCCACCTTAGTAATTAGCGACGACCTTCAGCGATTGCCGAAACTGCCTGCATTTCAGCCGCTTCTTGCTCTTGCTGTTCTTGGCGTTCACGCACATCCAAAATATGACCGTTAATTAAACCTTCTTCTACTTCACGTAGCGCGATAACTGTGTATTTATCGTTTTCTTCAGGAACTAAAGGGTCTTTTCCACCAGTTTGTAACTGGCGAGCTCTGCGTGCTGCGACCAATACGAGGTCAAAGCGGTTACCAATTTTCTCTACTGCGTCTTGAACAGTTACGCGTGCCATAAGTGTGCTACTCCAAAAGAAATAAAAAAATGACCTGATATGATACTGAAACTATTCTCAGTCTGCTAGTAATTTGCTGATTAAAGCATCATGTCTCTGAACTTGGCGCCCTAATTTTAAGCGTTCAGTGCGGATAATGGATTGTAAATCGCCTAATGCGGTATTGAAATCATCATTAACGATAAGGTAATCATACTCGTTGAAGTGTTCGATTTCACCTACTGCTTGTGACATTCGTTTTTCAATGACTTCATCACTATCCTGGCCACGGCCACGTAGCCTGCGATAAAGTTCGTCTTTGGATGGTGGGAGAATAAAAATACTGCGCGCTTCTGGCATTCTAGCCCTAATTTGTTGCGCTCCCTGCCAATCTATATCAAGAAAAACATCCACTCCACTTTTTAAAACGTCTTCAATAATAGGTTTAGACGTTCCATAGTAATTTCCAAAGACACAAGCGTGCTCTAAAAAGTCACCATTTTCGACCATTTGTAAGAAATCAGTTTCTGATACAAAGAAATAGTGCTCACCATGAACTTCACCAGGGCGTGCAGCTCGAGTTGTATGAGAAACAGAAACTTGCGTGTCATACAACGGTTGTGTTTTCAATAGAGCCTGAATAAGGCTTGATTTACCCGCACCACTAGGCGCAGAAACAATATATAACGTACCTTGTATCATGATGATTTCTTGAATAGTCGAGGGTTAAACATAAAAGACGGAGATAAACCCCACATAGTATACACACACTTCCATCAACATGCAGCGATATCAATAAAACATAAATAGTAGAGAATAGAAAATTGATCTATGAGTAATCTGCGAGCAGCTTCCAGAAATGAATTGAGTATTCTTGAAAATCACATCTGTCTTGCGAAGCTTTTCGCAAAAAAACACATTTTAGCGTGAGCGTTAAGACAAATACTTTCATGCTTAAAAAGATAAAGCGTATTGAGTATAGGGGAAGTTAATTATTTAAAAGGAATTGTTATGGCATGTTTTATGGATAAATTTAGGAGTAACTTAGCGTTTATTATTGGTATGTTGATGGTTGGTTTTTGGGGAATTGGTAGTTTAGCCTTTGGTTACAGTCATGTTGAATTAAATGAGCATTGCGAATTAGGGAACATGAGTGAGATTGAGCGAGAAAGCCATCGGTTAGGCGCTCAGTTACAGGAATGGAATCAGGTCTATCGGTTATCTGGTCATAGCCAAATTAGTGATGAAGCTTATGACCAATTACTTCATCAATGGCAATCTTTACGCCGTTGCCAGCAACTTTCTGAAGAACTTCCCGAAGTTGTGCTACCTAAAAAAGTACAACTTATTAAACATCCTATTCCCCATACAGGATTGAAAAAGCTAGCCGAATCTGAGGTATATAAATGGGTTGATTCTCGCCGTGAAATCTGGTTACAACCGAAAGTGGATGGCGTGGCAGTAACCCTTGTCTATCAAAATGGTCATCTTGTTTCTATGGTCAGCCGTGGTAATGGCGTTGAAGGCTTAGAATGGCGCGATAAAGCTGACTTTATACCTGCAATTCCAAAGCAGATTGATATACATAAAAGTGTCATTTTACAAGGTGAACTTTTCTGGCGGTTGAACCAGCACATCCAAGCAAAAAGTGGGGGAGTAAACGCCCGAAATAAAATAGCGGGTTGGTTAATGCGTAAGGCACAGCCAAAAGTTCTTGAGCCTGATATCGGAATATTTATTTGGGCTTGGCCAAACGGTGAATCAGAACCAATGAAACAGCTTCAGGATCTTGCTCAATTAGGGTTTCCCTTAGCAAAAAAATATAGTCACAAAATTGAAAATAAAACACAAGTAAAGCAATGGCGTGAGCACTATTATCAAAATGAACTTCCTTTTGCCACGGATGGTATCGTACTAAAAAGTTATCCATTTCCAGATGCGTTTGCGTGGAAACCAAATCAAAATAGTTGGGCGGTTGCTTGGAAATATCCACTGCGTAGAGTGGCTTCAGTGGTCAAGTATTTACAATTCAAAGTTGGCCGAACAGGACGAGTGAGCGTTGTTGCGACGATTAACCCCATCAATCTTGAAGGAAAAACTATCTCTAGAGTCAGTATTGGCTCATTGGCATCTTGGAGAAAAAAAGATTTACTTGAAGGAGATAAAGTCTTGGTTACTCTTTCGGGTCTTGGAACACCTAAAATAGAAGACGTTATTTGGCGGCTTGAAAAGCGTACATATCCAGATCTTTCTACTTTTGATAGTTTTAATTCACTTAGTTGCTTAGCATATACAAATGCTTGCTTACAACAGTTTGTTGCTCGTTTAATTTGGTTAGGTAAAAGCTTAAAAATTAAAGGGGTGAATGAGGCCACATGGCGTGACTGGGTTGAAAATCATCAGCTAACTGAGTTAACGACATGGCTACGACAAGATTGGCAAAACGGGCTACCGAAAAACAAAAAAAATACCTCTTCAATCGAACAGTTTCAATCAGTTAAATTTCAATCAATCCCATTATGGCTAAAAGGTTTAGGTATCCCCTTACCGAAAATGAAAATTGAGCAAATTATAGCGCTAGAAGGCCTTTATAACAGTTCTGAAATTGAACGCTTAAAGCTAACCCAAAAGCAAAAGGAAAAGTTAGAAAAATGGTTAGCTGAGCCTGAAGTTCAATCTGCGTTACAAGCCATACAGAAATTTAAAGCAAATGAGCCATTAACTGAATAAATTAATGGCTCAATAGAATAGAGGTTAATCTTGGTTTTCGTAGTTAAATATCGGTAATCCAAGTCGGTAGCGAATTGCGATTAAGCGTGCACTTAACCCGACAACAAGGGTAATAATAACGACGATATCTTGGGGGAGTGGGGTTTGTAACAAACCGATATAAATCCATGCGGCTGCGAAAGAGACCCCAGCATAGACTTCTTTTTGGAAAACCAAAGGAATGGTATTACACAGCATATCCCTGAGAACGCCACCAAATACACCAGTGATAACGGCAGCAATTGCGGCAATAATAGGGCTATAATTCATATCGAGCGCAATTTGAGCACCAAGAATAGAGAAAACGATTAGCCCAATGGCATCCAAAATAAGAAATAGGCGGCGCAAGTGTTTCATCATTGGCGCTATCCAAATGGTGACAACAGCTGCGCCAGCAACAGTTAGGATATATTCTGGGTGTGCGACCCAGCCTAATGGGTAGTGTCCAAGTAAGATATCACGCACAGAACCACCGCCTATAGCGGTTGCAGAGGCAATAATAATGACACCGAAGACATCCATTTTACGTCTACCAGCTGCCAGAGCGCCTGTCATTGCTTCAGCGGTGATACCTATAATATAAAGCACACTTAATAACATAATGGTTTTATTCAATATTAAAGTTATTGCTAAAGGGTAATATTACTTTTGAAATTTCTCGACTGAGATTTTCTAGTACCATGCAAATTAGATTAGTTAAAGTAATCCGATAGCTATATTAAATGATGTGAAAGGATAACAGATTGAATAGTAAATTGCCTTATAAAGAAACACGTTTAACAAACGATAATCGGAGCCACCAACTTACGAACATTAATGTATGGACACCTGATAGCTTGTGGATAGCTTATGACATTCGACCAAATGGCAGTTCATTTACGGGTTTATCGATAGAAAAAATTCATGTAAATACATTGGAAGAAGTCGAAATTTATCGAGCTAACTATGGGGCGCATGTTGGTGTCGTGACAGTAAGTTCACAACACCCCCCTCAATATGCATTCATTCATGGCCCAGAATACCCTGATGAGCAATGGTATTATGACTTTCATCATCGCCGTGGTGTATATGTCCATGACATTCAACTGAATGTGGCTTGTCCTATAGATGCGATGTGTATTTCACCGCCTTATATTGCAGGTGCACTGAGAGGGGGGACTCATGTCCATGTGTATAGTCCTGATGGTAAATGGTTAAGTTTTACGTATAACGACCATGTGATGCATGAGTTAGATGTGACGTTGGATCAACGGAATGTGGCTATTGCTGTACCCGCAGGGGCTGTTAATGTTGAGCCGAAAAAACATAAACGTGAGTATAATGGGGACTACTTTTGTTGTGTTGTGAGCCAGACGATTGCAGAACCTAAGCCTGATAGTGATGAAATTAGCCGTGCCTATGAAGAAGGTTGGGTTGGGCAACGAGGTTACCAAAAACAAGATGGTCAATGGCAAGAAAGGGCACTTGTTTTTATTGGGGATACACATACTCAGGATGGTGAGGTCATTCCTGAAATTTTCATTGTGGATTTACCTTCACAGCCTCAATGTTGTATGGTTGCAGGTGAAAAACCACTTCAGGGGACGGAGTTGAGTCTGCCTGCACCACCAAAAGGTGTACATCAAAAGCGGCTTACTTATACGCATCAGCGTAAGTATCCAGGTTTAGCAAAACAGCCGAGGCATTGGCTTCGTACTTCACCAGATGGTAAATCAATAGCTTGTTTGATGCATGATGATTTTGGCAACGTGCAGTTATGGTTAGTTAATAGTGTAACGGGGGAGCTAAATCAAATCACTCATGGTGATTCTTCAATACAATCTGCATTTAATTGGGATAGTAAAGGTGAGCATATTTGCTTCGTGTACGACAACAGTGTGACCATTTGCCATGTTGCGACACAAACGTTAATTAGATTAACTGAGCGTACTGAACAAGCGCCTAGCGCTGATGCGGTCGTTTTTTCTCCGAATGATAAACTTATCGCATTCATGCGAGACATAGAAGGTTTTAGACAACTTTATATCGTAGAAACGGGTTTACATTGTTAGAATAATATCAGTAGGTCACTATAATTATGAATAAAAGAGAAGTAGTAAGCTCTTTTATTCATAAATGACTTTATTTTATTCTGAATTATGCTCTAATTATTTTATATTTTAATAAGGTAATTTTTTAAGTTGGATATTCAACACGAAAATATTTCAGATAAGTGTCGTTAAATATTGCATTTTCGAAAATATAACAAGAAAAATTGGTGTCACTAATAAATAGAAAATAACGCACTATATATCCCATTTTTAATTAGGGATTAAGATAGATTTCCAACCTGAATGAGTATTATTCTTTATTTTCTTTATTATTCAGACCTTCTAATCGCTTCTTAGGGGAGTCCTCTTTTCCATCATCGCCTGATCTTGCATAGTCTAAAGGGATTAGAAGTGTATCCATAACAATAGAAAATGGGAGGTCAATCGCAAGTAGAGGCCTAACTACCCAGCCAGTTTCATCATCGTTCATCATTTTAATGCTATTTTTAGAGCCTGGGTAGTAACCATCAGAGGGACCTGCATGAGTCATAATACTTGAGCAGCCGCTTAAAAACAGCGGTGTGATAAGAGCAATTAATCGTGCTGCATGTAAACTCGGCATATGGTGGTTAACCTATATTTTGCTGATTATTCCTGATTTTCATTCATCATATCGAAAAACAAAAAATTCACAATCGCAGTGTTGTATTATTATTTAATTAAATGGCATACATTTTCTTAATTAATATTTAATTATATCTTATTGATGAAGATTGTTTCTTTTTTGTATTTATTTTATGAATTGTGAAGAACTTAGAAAAAGAAAGAATGATTATTTTGATATTTGTTATCAATCTGAAAATTCAAAGACATAGAGATTTTAATTCATTCTAAAGTGTGCTCTATGACACATCTTACTCTTTTTCTATTTGGCATAATCGATTCAGTAGTATGTTTTATCGCCGATATAGGCTTGGTTTCTGGGTAACTTGTCGTCAAAAGGATGCGGTCTATGAGTGAACTAGCTCTTACTGTAAGTTTGTTGGCGTTGGCTGCCGCTCTAGGGTTATGGATAGGAAACTGGAAAATCCGTAATGTTGGATTGGGAATTGGTGGTGTCCTTTTTGGCGGGATCATTGTCGGGCACTTCGCCCAAAGCTATGGCCTACAACTTAATAAGGACATGCTGCACTTTATTCAAGAATTCGGTTTAATCTTGTTCGTTTATACTATTGGTATTCAAGTTGGCCCTGGTTTTTTCTCTTCATTACGTGTTTCAGGTTTGAAGCTTAATGGTTTTGCATTAATGATTGTGGCTTTAGGCGCAATAGTTACAGCCATTATTTACAAAGTTGCCAATATTCCACTCCCCATTATTCTGGGTATTTTTTCAGGGGCAGTGACAAACACCCCATCTCTTGGGGCTGGCCAGCAAATTCTGACAGATTTAGGATCAGACCCAAACCTTGTAGGCCAAATGGGAATGGGTTATGCAATGGCCTATCCCATGGGGATCTGTGGAATATTATTGGTGATGTGGCTAGTGCGGATTATTTTCAGAATTTCAATCGATAAAGAAGACTCCGCCTTTAATAGTACCAATATCCAACAGCGCGATACATTGCAAACCATGAATATTGCGATCCGTAATGCCAACCTTGATGGCTTAATGATGCAAGATATTCCATTGCTCGGTAGTGAAGCGATTGTGTGTTCAAGGCTAAAACGTGGCGATATGCTGGTTGTTCCCCAGCCAACAACAGAAATTCATTTAGGTGATTTACTGCATGTTGTTGGGCAAAAAGATGACCTAAACAAAGTACGCTTAATATTAGGGGAGGAAGTTGATGCCTCTTTATCTACATCAAGTTCCATTTTGCATTCTGTTCGCGTGGTGATTACTAATGATGCTGTATTGAGTAAAAGGCTTAAAGACCTGAACTTAAAACAAAAATATGATGTTGTTGTCACACGATTAAACCGAACAGGGATTGATTTAGTTGCGAATAATAATTCAGTACTGCAATTCGGCGACATTTTAAATATTGTTGGGCGGCCAGAGTCCATTGAAGCTGTCACAGCGTTGCTAGGAAATGCCAAACAAAAATTACAGCAGGTGCAAATGTTACCTGTCTTTCTAGGTATAGGACTTGGTGTGGTTCTTGGTTCAATTCCTGTTTTTGTGCCTGGTTTCCCCGCCGCATTAAAATTGGGGCTCGCTGGTGGACCGCTAGTTGTTGCACTGATTCTAGGTCGAATTGGTACTATTGGACGCCTGTATTGGTTTATGCCTCCAAGTGCTAATCTTGCATTAAGAGAGCTTGGCATTGTGATGTTCCTTGCTGTTGTTGGGCTAAATTCAGGTGGTGATTTTATTGAAACGCTGATCAGAGGCGATGGATTAACCTGGATTGGTTATGGGTTACTCATTACGTTTGTTCCCTTATTTATTACCGGTATTGTTGCCAGAGTGTTTGGTAAAATGAACTATTTGAGCTTATGTGGTGTATTAGCGGGCTCAATGACTGATCCTCCGGCGCTTGCATTTGCTAATAACATTCACCCAACGAGTGGTGCACCTGCGCTGTCTTACGCCACGGTATATCCATTAGCGATGTTTTTGCGGATTATTTCTCCACAATTAATTGCGATTCTATTTTGGACTCTTTAATGTTTACGATGATATGCGGAGTTTTTTCAATTGAAAGGTTAAAAATATTTAATATTTCAATTGGATAGTTAATCTGATGTAAGGTAGGGAGCACGACAGTGAAATGAGGTATCCGAACATATAGCAGCTAAAAGTGCTTTTGTTCAAGCTATAACCAAACAAAAAAGGTGTTCTAATAGATTTGAATGATATTCGTATTGAAAAAGTTATTTGATTTCAATTACGGAGTTCTCGCTAATTTTTCGCCCTCTCAATTTGAAAGGGCTTTTTTTTCTTAAAATTAGCGAGTCAGACGCAGTTAAAACAAGATTTCTATCTCGTCTAGCAAGTCACTTCCTGATATGCTTTTTCTAACTCTTCCGCTAATATTTTGATCCCTTGCTCTATTTTTTCTGGCTCAGGAACGTAATTCATTCGCATGCATTGGTGTGCATGTGGCCAGTCTTGTTCAATACCAGGGAAGAAATAGTGCCCAGGTACCATCAGGACACCACGCTTTTTCAAACGTTGGTATAACTCTAAGCTATTAATTGGTAAGTCTTTAAACCACAGCCATAAGAAAATAGCGCCTTCTGGTTTGTGAATGAGGCATTTATCTTCGGGTATATAACGGCGAATGATCTTAATAGCTTCTTCAACACGTTGCTGGTAGAAAGGGCCAATAACATTCTTAGATAATGAGATTAAATCATCCCTTTTCAGCATTTCCAGTGCTAATGCAGGGCCTACACCACCAGGGGCGAGGCTAATAATACCGTTCATATTACTAACGGCTTCAATGATTTCTTCATTGGCAATTATGATACCGCAGCGAGTACCTGGTAAACCAAGCTTAGATAAGCTCATACAAAGAATGACATTTTCATTCCAAAATGGTGTCGCTTCACTAAAAATAATACCTGGAAAAGGTACACCATAAGCATTATCTATCAGCAATGGGATGTTGTGTTGTTTTGCTAATTGATCTAAGTGCTCAACTTCTTCATCTGTGATCACGTTCCCTGTTGGATTTGTAGGGCGAGATACACAAATAACACCAATATCATCAGTGACTTCTAAAGTATTAAAGTCAACACGATATTTAAATTGGCCATTAGGTAAATATTCAATTTGTGGTTTGTTCGCAACAAACAGGTCGTCATCAAGGCCTGAGTCCGCATACCCGACATACTCTGGGGCAAGAGGAAAGAGGACTTTACGAGTGATACCATCTTCAAAGCGACCGGCTAGCAGGTTAAATAGGTAGAAAAAAGCACTTTGGCTGCCATTTGCTAGCGCGATATTTTTCGCACTGATGTTCCAGCCTAGTTTTGCTTTTAGCGTTGCTGCAAGCGCTTTCAACATGGCATCTTTGCCTTGAGGACCATCATAGTTGCATAAAGTGTCCGTCAATTGGCCATTTGCACACATTTCAGTTAATAATTCTTGGAAGTATTTATCCATCTCAGGGATATGGGCGGGATTACCACCACCAAGCATGATGGAGCCAGGGGTTCTGATGCCCTCATTCAAGTCTTTCATTAATAATGAAATCCCTGAATTTTGAGCGAACTTATTACCAAATTTAGAAAATATCATTGCATTAATTCACATATGTCTATTAGGTTGTTAATGGAATTTAAAACATACTCTGCCCAATCCTAGAGTTCAACCGCTTATTTTTATTTAATTTCAATTTAAAATGTTGCAAATAAAGAAATAAATAGACATATAGTTTTTGATGTTGATGTTTTGATAGTTTATTTTTCTTTCCCAACAGGGTGGTCCATCTATAAATTCTGAATCATTTAAATTGGTAACAGCTAATTAAGTGGTCATTTATCATGCCAGTGGCTTGCATGAAGGCATAACAGGTGATTGAGCCAACAAATTTAAATCCCCGTTTTTTGAGTGCTTTGGAGAGTTTTTTGGAAAGTTCTGTTTCTGCGGGGACTTGGGACGAGCTTTCCCAGCGGTTGATTATTGGCTGTCCGTCGACAAATTCCCATAAAAAAGTTGAGAAGTCTTCTCCATTTTTTTGCATTGCTAAATAAGCGTTTGCATTTGCAATTATCGCATTGATCTTTAAGCGGTTACGAATAATTCGTGGGTCTTGCATTAATCGCTCAACATCGTCTTCATTCATCAATGCAATACGTTGGGGATCAAATTGGTGGAACAATTCCCGATAGTTTTTGCGTTTTTTTAAAATTGTGTACCAAGATAACCCTGCTTGCTGCCCTTCTAAACAAAGCATTTCAAATAAATGCTGATTATCATGGTTTGGTTTGCCCCATTCATCATCATGGTAGGCAATATATTCAGGATCTTGATTGACCCAATGACAACGTGTTGGTGATGTATCCATTTTTCATCCTTTTTCCAATCACAATCAACTTGCCTCAAAAACACAATACTTATACTGTATAAATAACCAGTTTAAAAGGGATGAAAGGATATTTTTTTATTTTTAGAATAAATACAGACATATTCAATGCTGTATATCTGTCGGTCAAAGGGTATACTGGCGTACTTTCATTAAATTTAACGTATCGCGTGCGGATCTAACATGCAAAAGTTTGATACCAAAACCTTCCAAGGTCTTATCCTGACATTACAGGATTATTGGGCGCGTCAAGGCTGTACCATTGTTCAACCACTGGACATGGAAGTCGGCGCAGGAACCTCCCATCCAATGACGTGTTTGCGTGCATTAGGCCCTGAGCCTATTGCTGCGGCTTATGTTCAACCCTCTCGTAGGCCAACTGATGGTCGCTATGGTGAGAACCCAAACCGTCTGCAACATTATTATCAGTTTCAGGTGATCATCAAACCATCACCAGACAACATCCAAGAACTGTACCTCGGCTCGTTGAAAGAGCTAGGGGTAGACCCAACTATTCATGATATCCGCTTTGTTGAAGATAACTGGGAAAACCCAACACTAGGTGCTTGGGGACTGGGTTGGGAAGTGTGGTTAAACGGGATGGAAGTCACTCAGTTTACCTACTTCCAACAAGTTGGTGGGCTTGAATGTAAACCTGTAACGGGTGAAATCACTTATGGTTTAGAACGTTTGGCAATGTACATCCAAGGTGTCGACAGTGTGTACGACCTTGTGTGGTGTGATGGCCCGTTAGGCAAAACCACTTACGGTGATATTTATCACCAAAATGAAGTTGAGCAATCCACCTATAACTTCGAATATGCAAATGTTGATTTTCTCTTCAAATGCTTCGAAGAATATGAGAAAGAAGCACAACATTTGTTAGCATTGGAAACTCCTCTTCCATTGCCTGCTTATGAACGCATCTTAAAAGCCGCTCATACTTTCAACTTACTGGATGCGCGTAAAGCCATTTCTGTTACTGAACGCCAACGCTATATTTTACGAATTCGTACCCTCACTAAAGGGGTCGCAGAAGCGTATTATGCTTCACGTGAAGCGCTTGGATTCCCTATGTGTCATAAGAACTAAGAGGCTGTCATGACTCAACAGACTTTCCTTGTGGAAATCGGTACCGAAGAGTTACCGCCGAAGGCTCTTCGTTCATTAGCTGAATCATTCGCTGTAAACTTTACCGCAGAGCTTGATGGAGCTGACATTGCTCACGGCGCAGTAACTTGGTTTGCTGCTCCGCGTCGTTTAGCGCTTAAAATCGCCGATTTAGCGGCATCACAACCTGATCGTGAAGTTGAAAAACGTGGCCCTGCTATTGCCCAAGCATTTGGTGCAGACGGACAGCCGACTAAAGCGGCGGAAGGCTGGGCGCGTGGTTGTGGTATTACTGTTGATCAAGCAGAGCGTTTGACGACAGATAAAGGCGAATGGTTACTGTATCGTGCGCAAATGAAAGGCCAAGCTGTCAGCGAATTGCTGGTGGATATGGTCAGCCGTTCATTAGCGAAACTGCCTATCCCTAAATTGATGCGTTGGGCAGATAAAGACACACAATTTGTGCGTCCTGTTCATACTGTTACACTGCTACTGGGTAGCGATGTTATTGACGGTGAAATTTTAGGCATTAAGAGCGCGAGAACGATTCGTGGTCACCGCTTTATGGGCGAACCTGAGTTTACGATTGATAATGCTGAGCAATATCCGGCTATTTTACGCGAACGCGGTAAAGTCATGGCGGATTACGAAGAGCGTAAAGCGGTTATCAAAGCCGACGCAGAAAAAGCGGCCCAAGCGTTGGGTGGAAAAGCAGACTTAACCGAAAGCTTATTAGAAGAAGTTGCTTCATTGGTTGAATGGCCAGTGGTATTAACTGCTAAATTTGAAGAGAAATTCTTAGAAGTTCCTTCAGAGGCGCTGGTTTATACTATGAAAGGCGACCAAAAATATTTCCCTGTTTATGATAACGCTGGCAATTTAATGCCAAATTTCATTTTCGTGGCGAATATTGAATCTTCCGATCCACAGCAGATTATTTCTGGTAACGAAAAAGTCGTTCGTCCTCGTCTAGCCGATGCGGAGTTTTTCTTTAAAACTGACCGTAAGCAACGTTTAGAAGATAATTTACCACGCCTAGAAACAGTCTTGTTCCAAAAACAATTAGGGACATTGCGTGATAAAACGGATCGTTTAGAAGCTTTAGCGGGTTGGATTGCAGGTAAAATTGGTGCGGATGTTAACCATGCAACTCGTGCAGGGTTATTAGCGAAATGTGATTTAATGACCAACATGGTCTTCGAATTTACTGATACACAAGGTGTCATGGGAATGCATTATGCACGCCATGATGGTGAATCAGAAGACGTTGCATTAGCAATTAAAGAGCAGTATCAACCACGTTTTGCTGGTGATGAGCTGCCTTCTACTGATGTTTCTGCTGCATTAGCACTTGCAGAGAAGATGGACACATTAGCGGGTATCTTCGGAATCGGCCAGCACCCTAAAGGGGATAAAGACCCATTTGCTTTGCGTCGTGCTGCATTAGGTGTTCTGCGTATTATCGTTGAAAAAGGTTACCAGCTTGATTTAGTGGAAATGACTGAAGAGGCTGCACGTTTATACGGTGATAAATTAACCAACAAAGATGTAGTCAATGATGTGGTTGAATTTATGCTTGGCCGTTTCCGTTCTTGGTATCAAGAGCTAGGTTATAGCATTGATACCATTCAAGCGGTATTAGCGCGTCGTCCAACGCAGCCTGCTGACTTTGATGCACGCGTGAAAGCAGTTACGCATTTCCGTACATTGGAAGAAGCACAGGCCCTTGCGGCGGCAAATAAGCGAGTTTCAAATATTCTGAGTAAATCAGATGAGAAATTATCTGATACTGTTTTAGCATCTGTGCTGAAAACGCCAGAAGAAGTGAAACTGGCGACACACGTTGTTGTTCTGCAAGATAAGCTGGCACCAATGTTTGCAGAAAGAAACTACCAAGATGCACTTGCTGAGCTCGCTTCTTTACGTGATGTCGTTGATGAATTCTTTGAAAATGTCATGGTAATGGATGAAGATCAAGCTGTTCGAGTGAACCGTTTAACACTTTTAAGCCAGTTACGTGAGCTATTTTTAAAGGTGGCAGATATTTCGTTACTACAATAAGGCCAAATTGCACATTTAATGTGCAACTGAGTGTCTTTTTATAAAAGTTAATCTGTTTGATAAATAAGCGCTAAATTGTATTTAGCGCTTATTTTTGTAGTGAGTTTGGTAAAAAAACAAAGAAACCTTACATTTTTGGCGGTTTTATCAGCAAATGAACGAGATTCGATAAAAATGGGTTGACGACCCCCATTCTTGGCAGTATTATTCACACCGTTTTCGGCGAGTAGCGCAGCTTGGTAGCGCAACTGGTTTGGGACCAGTGGGTCGGAGGTTCGAATCCTCTCTCGCCGACCAAATTCCAAAACCCACCTCATAGAGGTGGGTTTTCTCGTTTTAGCTCCTCGCAATTTTAAACCTTTCGATTATTATTTTTTCAGATTAACTTTGATTGCAACCTATTGCTGTATTTGGTGTTATACACACCTACGGTTTGAGTTTTCCTCATGAATTACGTACTGGCTACAATAAAGCTTATTTATTAGCTCAAGTTGTTTATGGCGCTGATAAAGGTATTTTTCATGACAAGGACTCGTTAATGAAAACCAAACATGTTAACCCCTCTATTTTTCTTATCCTTTACTTTGTTGCCCTAATAGCGGTGATACCAAAAGGTTTTGCAGCGCCAAATAGGCAAAATGCGGATGTGAGCCAGCTTACGCCCCTATCTTGTATCATTATTAACGTTCTTAATTTAATGGGTATGGAGCGGTTACCCAAGATTAAACCTAAGCAGATAAAAATCTGGCGTGGGATGATTGAAGGTCGATGTATGACTCCGTCTGAGTTACTTACCTATGCGGATTATATAAATACAGAGCTGATTAAAGCAGGTTATTTAACGTCTTATCTGTCTTACCCTGAACAACCCTTGTTTTTGGACATTTTACAGGCCGAGGTTATTACAGGGGCTATTTCGAATATTCATTATCAGGGGGGAGCCAATATTTTTCCTTTTGAAACGGGCGATGTTCTAAATTTACGACATATTGAACAGGGTTTGTATAATCTACAAAATGCAGCTTTAGTTCCTTACCATATTAATTTAGCGCCTGATGAGATGAATCCTCAGGCAACTGAGATTATTGTCGTTGGTGGGAATCAACGTGCTCAAAGAGGAACATTGTCTATTGAATATCGTCCTTTTGATAGCCAGCCTAAAGCCGTCATCTCTCATGATGTTATTTTTGCTAATCCGTTACGGATAAATGATTCGCTGTATTTAAATGCAAATCATTCTTTAGGTTCTTCGAATGGAAATAAGCTACAAGCTATCGCACTTGGTTATTCGCTACCATATCGTTATTGGTTGTTTTCTCTTTATAGTCATTACCAAAATAGCCAAACAAAGATACCAATTAATGACATCGCATTGAAGATGCAGCAACGTAATCGGGCATTATTACTGACCGCACAATATATTTTTAATCGCACTGAAAATAGCGTTACTTTATTTAATGTTAGTTCGCAAATTCAAACTATTGATACCTTTTTAGCAGGGCAACGCCTGGTAACGCAAAGGCGGCTAGCGAGCTATTTGTCTGGTGAACTGATTTACCAGCACATTTTTTCACGAGGCCAAGCGACGGTATCTCTGAAATACAAACAAGGGAACCGTTTGTTTGGCGCCAATGCGACACAAATTACAGGGTTAGAACGGCCTCAAATTTACCAGCTATCATTTTCATCAGCTTGGGGAAGCACACCTATTTATTATCAGAATAGTTTAGATATCCAATTGAGCCGCTCTAAACTCGATGGATTATTAGAGCGAGAGGCTTTTTTTGGAAGAAACGGCGTGCAGGGTTTTCCAAATACAGATGGTATTGAGTTGGGGGACAATAGCTTAAAGCTACACAATGAAGTGAGTTGGGATATACCGAGGGAACAAACTCAGTTGTACAGTTCTATTGGAATGGGGGTAACGGCAAATGATAGAACAACATTTTGGCGAAAAAATGCCTTATTAGGCTGCAAGGCTGGAGTGAGGGGTTCAATAGGGGCAATCAATTATCATGTTTTCCTTGAAGCGCCTATTTGGCAAGTTAATCAGGTTGTTGCTAATAGCCTCCATTCTGGTATCCAAGCGAGTATGCGTTATTAGCCAATAATTTAACAACAGCATGAGAGGGAGGGGAGCGCCTTAGCCAATTGTAGCTTTTATCAACAATATCATAGAATTTTATGTATACAGCTTGAATGATTAAAAGGAACGCATAAAAATTATTTTATTCTTTAAGTTATCAATTGGTTAAAATTATGTTTAGCATGAACAGGCGAATGTTTTTAATATGGATAAAAAATAAACTAAATAATAACATGCTAAAATAATTTCAATCCTCATTTCCTTCAGTGTTTTATTTCAGCAGCTATTGGGTAAAGCGCTATATTCGTTCAGTAATTCAGCACTTAATCACAAATATAAAAATAAATAACCCCAACACAAAACACTAATCATTACTAATAATATGGTTATAATGCCTACTTATTGGCTTCATTATTGCTATTTTAGCCTAAATTAACATGCTAATTGTTTCTAATATGTTACGAGTTTTGTGTGTAGTGAGTCAATGCAGCTATTGACGAAGTGAGTGACAGTTGATTAATTGCTCAATGAATAACAAAAATACAGATACTACTTCTGTCATTTTAATGGCGGGGTTAGTCATCGAGCAAAAACAACATGAACACCACAGGAGCATACAGATGCGCTCTATTAAAAAAACAGGTCTACTTTCAGTAGGATTAACACTAGCAGCATTAGCAGTGTCGGCATCAGTACAAGCTAAAACATTAGTGTACTGTTCAGAAGGTTCGCCAGAAGGCTTTAACCCTCAGTTATTTACGTCTGGTACAACATACGATGCAAGTTCAATTCCGCTGTATAATCGTTTAGTTGAGTTTAAATTAGGTACTACAGAGATTGAGCCAGGCTTAGCAGAGAGCTGGGAAGTGAGTGATGATGGAAAAGTGTATACCTTCCACCTACGCAAAGGCGTGAAGTGGCACTCAAACAAAGAATTCAAACCAACTCGTGACCTCAATGCGGATGATGTTATCTATACATTCATGCGTCAAAAAGATGCAAACCACCCATATCATAAAGTTTCTGGCGGTAGCTATGAGTACTTCATGGGAATGGATATGGATAAAATTATCGATAAAGTTGAAAAAGTCGATGATAACACTGTAAAAATTACACTAACTCGCCCTGAAGCACCATTCTTAGCGGATATGGCAATGGACTTCGCTTCCATTTTGTCTGCGGAATATGCTGACCAAATGTTGAAAGCAGGAACCCCTGAAAAAGTTGATTTAAACCCTATCGGAACGGGCCCTTTTGTTTTACAACAGTATCAAAAAGACTCCCGCATTTTATATAAAGCGAATGACCAATATTGGGGAACAAAACCAAAACTTGACCGCTTAGTGTTTTCAATCACGCCTGATGCTTCAGTACGTTATGCGAAACTGCAAAAAAATGAATGCCAAGTTATGCCATATCCAAATCCAGCTGACTTAGAGCGCATGAAACAAGACAAAGATATTACCTTGTTAGAGCAACCAGGTCTGAACGTGGGGTACCTCTCTTATAACGTAGAGAAAAAACCACTGGATAATCAAAAGGTTCGTCAAGCATTGTCAATGGCAGTGAATAAAGATGCGATCATCGAAGCGGTTTACCAAGGTGCAGGCCAAAAAGCGAAAAACCTGATCCCACCAACCATGTGGAGCTATAACGATGCCGTGAAGGATTATGAATATAATCCAGAAAAAGCCAAAGCACTGTTAGCAGAAGCAGGTTTCCCGAATGGGTTTGAAATTGATTTGTGGGCGATGCCAGTTCAGCGCCCATATAACCCAAATGCACGCCGCATGGCCGAAATGATCCAAGCGGACTGGGCGAAAGTTGGCGTGAAATCAAAAGTTGTTAGCTATGAGTGGGGTGAATACCTCAAGCGTGCTAAAGACGGTGAGCCACAAACGGTCATGATGGGTTGGACGGGTGACAATGGGGATCCAGACAACTTCTTTGCCACATTATTTAGCTGTGCTGCGAAAAAACAAGGCTCTAACTACTCCAAATGGTGTAACGAAAGCTTTGAAAACCTGATCCAGCCTGCTCGTATGACGGCAGATCATAACAAACGTGTTGAACTGTACAAACAAGCACAAGTCGTCATGCATGACCAAGCGCCAGCGCTGATCATTGCTCACTCAACTGTGTTTGAACCAGTGCGTAAAGAAGTGAAAGGCTATGTGGTTGATCCACTAGGTAAGCACCACTTCGAAAACGTCGACATCGAGAAGTAATCGTATCTAATCTGTCTATGCCCTTCGTTGCTGGTTTGGAACGAAGGGCGTTTTCTTCTTTAAAAGAAGCAGAGAAGTTCAGTTGTTTGTGAGCACCCAGAAAAGTGATTTTCTGAGTAGCCAAACGGACTAAGAGCCGTCAACGGCATTATTAAAGAGATTCAGGATATGCTGCAATTTATCCTCCGACGATTGGGGCTTGTGATCCCCACGTTTATCGGTATTACATTACTCACATTTGCTTTTGTCCATATGATCCCTGGGGATCCAGTCATGATCATGGCGGGCGAAAGAGGGTTATCCCCCGAAAGACACGCCTATCTAATGGCTGAATTAGGGCTCGATCAGCCACTTTGGAAACAATACCTGCATTATATCAATGGCATATTTCATGGCGATTTAGGGATTTCCCTAAAAAGTCGCATTGGCGTATGGGAAGAATTTGTTCCACGCTTTTTAGCAACTGTCGAATTAGCCACCTGTGCCATGATTTTCGCGATTTCTGTTGGCATCCCTGTTGGGGTATTAGCCGCAGTTAAACGCGGGTCGATTTTTGACCACACCGCGATTGGACTTTCCTTAACAGGTTATTCAATGCCGATTTTCTGGTGGGGGATCATGCTCATCATGTTAGTGTCGGTACAGCTTGACTTGACGCCTGTTGCAGGGCGGGTAAGTGACACAGTTTTCCTTGATGATTCACAACCACTCACGGGTTTTATGCTTATTGATACCCTAATTTGGGGGGAAAGCGGTGATTTTGTTGATGCGTTAGAACACCTTATCTTGCCATCCATTGTATTGGGGACGATCCCATTAGCCGTTATTGTGCGAATGACACGTTCTTCCATGTTGGAAGTATTGGGTGAAGACTACATCCGTACCGCACGAGCGAAAGGCTTAGGCCGTGCAAGGGTTATCCTTATTCATGCTTTACGTAATGCTTTGTTGCCAGTGGTCACCGTGATTGGCTTACAGGTTGGGGTTATGCTAGCGGGGGCTATTTTGACCGAAACCATTTTCTCATGGCCAGGGCTAGGCCGTTGGTTAATCGAAGGGCTACAACGCCGTGATTACCCTGTTGTTCAAGGTGGTGTGTTGCTTGTTGCCACATTGATTATCTTCGTTAACTTAGTGGTCGACGTGCTGTACGGCATTGTAAACCCAAGAATTCGTCATAAGAAATAAGGAGCGCTAAATGTCTCAATCTACTGAGCCAACCGTTGTCAGCGCCCCACAGCCGATGACACCGTTACAAGAATTTTGGCACTATTTTAAACGCAACAAAGGGGCAGTTGTTGGGATGTTTTACATCATCCTGATGGTGCTAATCGCGATTTTTGCAGGAGTACTCGCCCCTCATGCTCCAGATGAACAATTCCGTGACTTTTTACTTGCCCCACCAGTTTGGCAAGAGGGCGGAACGTGGCAATTTATTTTAGGCACCGATGACGTTGGGCGCGATTTATTATCTCGCTTGATGTATGGCGCCCGTTTATCACTGCTAGTTGGTTGCCTTGTGGTTGTGCTTTCACTGATCATGGGGGTAACAATTGGTGTGATTGCGGGTTACTTTGGTGGTGTCGTTGATGCGCTGATTATGCGTGTTGTCGATATCATGTTGGCGTTGCCAAGCCTGTTATTGGCCTTAGTGCTAGTGGCTATTTTTGGCCCTTCTATTGTGAATGCTTCTATTGCATTGACATTCGTGGCATTGCCTCACTATATCCGTTTGACGCGTGCAGCCGTTTTGGTCGAAGTAAACCGTGATTATGTGACCGCTTCACGTGTTGCTGGTGCAGGGGCTATTCGTCAGATGTTTGTCAATATTTTACCTAATTGCCTCGCGCCCTTGATTGTTCAGGCATCGTTAGGGTTTTCGAATGCTATTTTAGATATGGCTGCTTTGGGTTTCCTTGGTATGGGGGCTCAACCTCCAACGCCAGAGTGGGGAACAATGCTGTCTGATGTGTTGCAGTTTGCACAGAGCGCATGGTGGGTCGTGACGTTCCCAGGATTAGCAATTTTATTAACTGTATTAGCGTTTAACCTGATGGGCGATGGTTTGCGTGATGCATTTGATCCAAAACTCAAGCAGTGATGAGGTAATTTAATGGCACTGTTAAATGTAGAACAACTTTCGGTACATTTCGGCGACGACAAAGCTCCGTTTCGCGCCGTTGATCGGATCAGCTATAGCGTTGAAAAAGGCCAAGTCGTCGGGATTGTTGGCGAGTCAGGTTCAGGAAAATCGGTTAGCTCTTTAGCCATTATGGGGTTAATTGACTATCCTGGAAAAGTGATGGCGGACTCATTAAAGTTTGATGGCCGTGATTTATTGTCTATCCCTGAGAAAGAGCGCCGACAAATTGTCGGTGCCGATGTTGCGATGATTTTCCAAGATCCGATGACCAGCTTGAAC
The DNA here is from genome assembly GCF_028482245.1 of Providencia sp. PROV129. Taxonomy (NCBI): domain Bacteria; kingdom Pseudomonadati; phylum Pseudomonadota; class Gammaproteobacteria; order Enterobacterales; family Morganellaceae; genus Providencia; species Providencia sp. PROV129. The sequence continues at coordinate 51,407 of NZ_JAMPQD010000011.1, read as the reverse complement.
CCGTGCTTTACAGTGGGTTATCAAATCATGGAAGCATTAAAAGTTCATCAAGGTGGTAATAAAGGTACTCGTAAGCAACGAGCGATTGATCTACTTGATATGGTGGGGATCCCTGATCCTGAATCACGCTTGGATGTGTATCCGCACCAGTTATCGGGTGGGATGAGCCAACGAGTGATGATTGCGATGGCGATTGCCTGTCGTCCTAAGTTATTGATTGCAGATGAGCCAACAACCGCACTGGATGTGACGATTCAAGCACAGATTATTGAATTACTGTTGGAGTTACAACAGCAAGAAAATATGGCTCTGGTGCTGATTACTCACGACCTTGCATTGGTTGCTGAAGCCGCTCACCACATTATCGTGATGTATGCAGGGCAAGTTGTCGAGTCAGCAAAAGCGAGTGATATCTTTAAACATCCTCGTCACCCTTATACACAGGCGCTATTACGTGCGCTCCCTGAATTTGCGACGAATAAATCACGTTTAGCTTCACTCCCAGGCGTAGTTCCTGGTAAATATGACAGGCCAACGGGTTGCTTGCTCAATCCGCGTTGCCCGTATGCCACAGAGAAATGCCGCCAAGAAGAGCCAATGTTACAAACCGTTGGTGATCGCCAAGTTAAATGCCATATGCCGCTTGATGATATGGGGAGGCCAACACTATGAGTGACAAACATGCAGCACCACTGCTAAAAGCTGTGGACTTGAAAAAGTATTATTCCGTCAAAAAAGGTGTGTTTGGTGCAGAAAAAACGCTAAAAGCACTGGATGGCGTTTCATTTGAGCTCGAAAGGGGCAAAACATTAGCCGTTGTAGGTGAGTCGGGTTGTGGTAAATCCACATTAGGCCGCTTGCTGACGATGATTGAGCAACCTTCAGATGGCGAGTTGTATTACCAAGATCAAAACCTGTTAGTTAAAGATAAATCAGCTGAAAAATTACGTCGTCAAAAAATTCAAATCGTCTTCCAAAACCCGTATGGGTCTTTGAATCCACGTAAAAAAGTGGGACAAATATTGGAAGAGCCATTAGTGATTAATACATCGCTTTCGAAAGAAGAGCGGAAAGAAAAAGTATTATCGATGATGGCTAAAGTCGGTTTGAAAACAGAGCATTATAGCCGTTATCCGCATATGTTTTCAGGTGGTCAGCGTCAACGGATTGCAATTGCACGCGGTTTGATGCTTGACCCTGATATTGTGGTGGCTGATGAGCCTGTCTCTGCGCTAGATGTGTCTGTACGTGCTCAAGTGTTAAATTTAATGATGGATCTTCAACAGGATTTAGGCTTGTCTTATGTGTTTATTTCCCATGATTTATCCGTGGTGGAACACATTGCCGATGAGGTGATGGTGATGTATTTGGGGCGTTGTGTGGAAAAAGGGACGAAAGAGCAGATTTTTAACAATCCTCTGCACCCTTATACACAAGCGTTACTTTCGGCAACCCCAAGGCTGAACCCAGATTCACGTCGTGAACGCATTAAATTAACGGGAGAATTGCCAAGTCCGTTGAACCCACCTCCTGGCTGTGCTTTTGCTGCACGTTGCCGCCGTGCATTTAGCCAATGTACACAATTTCAACCGACACTGAAAGAATATGACCAGCAGCTTGTCGCATGTTTTGCTGTCGATGAAGACGAAAAACACACGATTGTTGTAAGTTAAATTTTTGAATGGCAGAAAGTCCCTCTTTCTGCCATTTTATTTGTGGAGTTAGTGCATAATTCTCTTCGAGCTGTATCTTATCTTAAATATCCAATCTTTCTTTTTAAATTACTCTTTTGCAGATAAAATCAAGTATACTGACAGATGTTTTTCGTTCTTCTTTAAAAAGCGACTTGATTAGGAAGGTTGTGGCCAAATGAATACGCAAGTCCAACGCTCACTAACATTAAAAAGTATGGTTGCATTTTTTGCGATTACATTACTCTCACTTGCGCTTTTTTTAGCTATTCAATTCAGTTACTTACTAGAGCAGCGCAAGCAGGATTACTTGGGTCAGCTCAGTAATGCTGTTGTGCAAATTCAAAAACCATTAACAGATTCTCTGCTAAGCTCAGATCTTAACGAAGCGAAAAAGTTGCTTGTGAGCTTAAAAACCTCTGGCATTATGGGAAAAGCGATAGTTACTGTTGATGATGCTACCGTCATGAATTTAAGTTTTGCGACGCCAAAGCCGATACCTGAATGGGTAGAGTATATTGTGGGCATTCCTGTGGAAATGACAGTGCCATTATATGCTTATGGCAATGTTGTGCTACAAGCCAAGCCTCAAGGCTATTTGACCTTACAGGTAGATTCGAACCGAGTTTATCGATTTGCACTAAATACGCTTGCTTTAATGACGACCACTTATTTGTTGTTGGTATTGATTATTGCAATTGCGATGACCTGGTGTGTTAGTCGTATGATTGTTAGGCCATTACGTAAAATAGCGATTGAATTGCAAACTAATGAATCGGTAAATCAAGTCACCGTATCTAGCTATCATCACGATGATGAGCTTGGTTTATTGGCAAAAGGTTATAATCGTCAAAGAAAACAACAAAATTCAGACTAAGCCATGAACATGCTTTCAGCTTTATGGTCTAATATCGTTAGAGTGGTGGCAATGAAAGATTGGATAAAGCCATACGATATCGTTTAACCCAGTAAGTTCGCGTTTTTCGTTAACTTATTCGTTGTAATTTGCGGTTAAATATAAAGATATAAAACACATAGGGGTTTACATGCAGGGCTTGAAAGTTCGGTATATTATCAGTGTTGTATTACTGTCAGTTGCGCAATTTGCGCAGGCTGAACCGTTACAACCCGATCCAGCATGGCAGCAAGGAAAGCTAGAAAATGGCTTTAGCTGGCAATTATTACAAACACCACAGCGCCCGAATGACCGTATTCAGCTCAGGTTAGCCATTAAAGCAGGTTCATTATCAGAAAAAGCGAGTGAAAAAGGTTATAGCTATTTAATCCCTAAAATGGCGCTACTTCACCAAACAGAAGCATTTCCGACGGCGACTTTACAAGAGTTTTGGCGACAGGCGACCGATCCAGATATGCCAATTCCTCCTGCCGTGGTTTCTTATGACTACACGATTTACAGCTTAAGTTTACCGAACAACCGTCCTGATTTAATTAAACAGGCGCTGAGTTGGCTGTCAACATCAGTAGCAGGTGCAACATACACAGAAGCAGCATTGCACAATGGGCTAGAAGCTCAAAATGTGCCTGTTGCAACGCTACCATTAAATGCGAATGATCCCGTTTGGCGTGCGCGTTTGAAGGGTTCAGCCATGATGGGATATGACCCAGGCCAGAAACCTAGTGGGAATGTTGATCTCGCAGGTGTGAATGATTTTTACCAAAAATGGTACACGCCAGATGTGATGACACTCTATGTGGCGGGGCATGTGGATTCACGGATGTTGTCCGATACAATCTCACAAACTTTCTCTGGGCTGCAAGGAAGACGTTCAGAACCTGTTTCTGTGGCGGTATTATCCACCGTTAAGCCGCAGTCTATTGATATCCTGCAGGATCAACCAGCACAAGATACCCTGTCTTTAATTTGGGATATTGATTGGTTACCAATTAATGATTCAAACATTTTATTGCGTTATTGGGCGAGTGATTTAGCGCGTGAAGCAGTTTACCGTACGTTACAAAAATCATTTAACCAAAAATTCAATCAAGATGAAGTTGTCCCTGGTTTAGATTGCCGAGTGCAATATCAAAAAGCGACTTGTACGCTTACCGTTACAGCAGCGCCAGAAAAAATGGCTGCAGTAACAGACCTTGTAGCGAGTGAACTGGCAGCAATTAATCAAAACGGGATTTCACCTGAGTTGTTCGATGAGATGATCAAAGAAAAACAGGTGCAGTTGTCTCAGTTGTTTGCTGCGTATGCACGCACCAGTACGGATGTTCTGATTAGCCAGCGTTTGATTTCCCAGCAAAATGGTGTTGTGGATATCGCACCAGAGCAATATCAACGCTTAAGGCAGGCTTTTTTAGCTGCACAAAGCCTTGAGCAAGTGAATATGGAAGCGAGACGTTTGCTGTCCCAAGAGGCTGCTTTTGTTTTAGCACAGCCTAAAGATAAGCAAACCATGGATGCAGAACAAATTCGCCAGAAATTCAATAAAGTCCTTTGGCCGAAAATTCCTACAACTCCAGAGCCAACTCCAGTTGCGCCAGCAACTCCAGCTGCCCAATAATCGATAAAAAGATAGCCTGCGTAAATACACAGGCTATCTTTGAGGTTGTTGACAAAGCAGGATAAAAGCGTGGTTTTCCTGCTTTGTGTTATCAGCCAAAAATCAATGAATTGATTTTTCTCGTTTATTTTCAAAACCAATCCAACCTGCAGTCAAACCTAATCGGTTTGTCAGCAGTCTGAAAGATAGCCTGCGCAAATACACAGGCTATCTTTCTTCCCAATAATTATTGTTCAGTTAATAATGTTTCAATCACGCTAATCAGTGTGTCTCTTGATTCTTTGTCATCCACAAAGCCCGCAGCACTGGTTTTTGTTGTTGGTGAATAGTAGGCCACAGACCCCCAAAAACCTAAATGCGAATAAAGGGTTATACCGTTAACTTCACTCGCCATAATACCCAAGCGATAGCTTTCGGCATCTTTATGGGAACCGACACTTAACATAGTTTTTAGCGTTTCGTGTGAATCAAAAACTTGCCCTTCAAATAAGGCTTCTAAAAATTGGGCCATTTGTTTGGCTGACATAATCAACCCGCCGCCGCCATAGACATCCATAGAGGCATGAATATGCGTCCCTTCAAACTTACCAAGGTATTGTTTTGCCCTTGGCGATGCACTTTGTGGTGGTTGTTCTAAATATTCCCAGTAAGCACTTTCTAGGCCGATTTTATCAAACTTGAGTAATTCTCGAACAGCTTGACCAAGGGATTGTCCTGTTATTCGCTCGATAATATCGCCGAGTAGAATGTATCCAGTATCTGAATAAATAAAAGACTCTGAGGGGGCGATAAAGGGGAACTGCTTACGTACATACATCTCAACTTGTTCAAGGCGGCTCCATTGGTAATCTGGGCGCTTTATAACCTCTTTAAGGTAATCTGCATCAGCGTGGTCGAGTAACCCGCTACTGTGGTTGAGTAAATGGCGAACGGTGATTTGTTGGGTGTTGTATTGAGTACTCAGTAATGAATCATATTGTGGGTCAATCAGCTTGGAAATAGCATCATCAATATTGATTTTTCCCATTTCAGCTAAACGTAAAATTGCCGCAGCGGTAAAGGTTTTCGTATTACTCGCTATGCGTAATGGGGTATCGACGGTAAGCGGGGCGTTATCCAGTGATGCACCTCTGGCACAAAATGTACCAACGCTTTTTTTAAGTTGGTTATGGTAGTAGAGAGCTACCCCGCAGGATAAGTTTTCCAGTTGTGGGATTACGTTTGTCATCAAAAGTCCTTATCAGGCCGTCAATTGGGAATTTCCCATATTACCCATTACGCGAAGACGTGATGCACGCTTTAAATGCGCTAAATGCGGGTACGTGGTAATTCTCACGATAAATCAACAGAGTGTTACAGGTGGTGATTGGAATACGGCCTAATCGCAATGGCGAAATTGGCATCGACTCGATAAGGTGTTTGGGCAATAGTGCGACACAGCTTCCCGCAGTGACGCAAGCAATCATGGCGTGGTAAGAATTCATCTCCTGAATATTCCAGTCTAAATTAGCGGGGATCCCCAACCACTGCTCGGCAATATTGCGATAACTGCATCCTTGGGTAAATGCGGCGAGTGAACGAGTCTTAATATCAGCATTATGGCGAGCACTGTGGTCGTGTTCAGGGAGTAACAATTGCAATTCTTCCTGCCAAATAGCCTCTGTTTTAATACCCATTTGTGAAAACTGACTAGGCTCATAGAGTGAAGAAGGTAGGGCAACAAAAGCACAATCCAGTTTTCCTGTATGCACTTGCTCAAGGAGCGATAGAGAAGACCCCGTGCGTAATAATAATCGCGTGGTTGGGTTTTGTTGGTGAAATTGCGCTAGCGGTAAAGGTAACCGACAAGCCGCTGTACTTTCCATACTCCCAATTCGTAATTGTCCACCATCTTGGCCACCGCTGATCACATGGCGAGCTTCTTCTTCTAATGCGAGCAGGCGCTGTGCATAATCAAGAAATTGCCTACCTGCTTCGGAAAGCTCAAGGCGTTTATTTTGACGGATAAAAAGTGACTCGCCCAAATCCGCTTCCAATTGTTGGATTCGGGTGGTGATATTTGATGGCACGCGGCCTAACCGAGTCGCCGCACGCGTAATGCTGAGCTCGACGGCAACAGTGCAAAATATTTTTAGAGATTCAGAGTTCATTTTCTTTTTATGTGAATGTTATGCTATGTTTATTCTTTAAATAAGAACATAAAGTGTACCCTGACATTGAGACAAAGGAAAGATAATGAATAACTCAAATGCATTTCTACAGCGCTTAGGTTTACGCTATCCCATCATTCAAGCACCGATGGCGGTTGTTTCAACACCTGCATTGGCTGCTGCGGTTTCAGAAGCAGGTGGTTTGGGGTCATTAGCGTTAGGGGCCAGTTCTGTTGAACAAGCTCGGCAATTGATTACACAAACGAAAGCCCTAACAGACAAAGCGTTTAATGTGAATGTATTTTGCCATCTAACGCCCAAACGCAGCCAAGCAAATGAACAAGAATGGGTTGATTATTTATCACCACAATTCTCGCAATTTAATGCGCAGCCGCCTGAACAATTGGGTGAAATTTACCTCTCATTTCTCGACAATCCCGACATGTTGGCTTTGTTCCTTGAAATGAAGCCACCAGTAGTCAGTTTTCACTTCAATGTGCCATCAGCCGAGGTTGTTAGTCAGTTAAAAGCCCAGGGGATTTATACCATGGCTGCGGCAACCAATCTGCAAGAAGCTCAGGCGATTGAAAAAGTAGGTATTGATGCGATAGTTGCACAAGGGATTGAAGCAGGTGGTCATCGTGGGATGTTTGATGTAAAAGCGCCTGATGATGAACTGACAACGCAAGCGCTGGTGAAATTATTGTCACAGCATACCCATCTGCCAATTATCGCTACGGGTGGGATTATGAATGGCCAAGATATCAAAGCCGCATTAGGCAATGGTGCGGCAGCCGCACAGCTTGGCACCGCATTTTTGTTATGTCCTGAGTCTGCGACGAATGCGGGCTATCGTGCAAAATTAAAACAGCAAACAACAGATAATACCGCGTTAACATCGGCGATTTCTGGACGTCCAGCTCGTGGAATTATAAATTCGTTTATGGAAGCAGGAAAAAAATATGAACCGAGTAAATTGCCAGATTACCCAATCGCCTATGATGTGGGTAAGCAGCTGAATGCTGCCGCGACAAAAGCAGGGAGTGACGAATTTGCGGCTCACTGGGCAGGCCAAAATGTGGCGAAGGTACGTGAATTGCCTGCCGCTGAACTAGTCGAGATACTGGCTAAAGAGTTACAAACGTCGTTTGATTAGGCAAATCAGGGGGATAGTTCCCCCTGATTAAATGATTAGAGTGTGGCTTCTTGTTGTGAGCCTTTGGGTTCGTCCGTCGCAATCCATGCGGCACAAAATAAGGTTAAGCGAGCAAAGAAGTAGAAGAACGCCATTAGACCCAGCACAGAACCAAATGCGGCACCTGAAGGTGATGACGCCAAATTTGGTAAAATCCACGTCATTACTGATTTAATAATTTCAAAGCCAATCGCGGCTAATAGTGTGCCTTTGAACAAGGAACGGCGGCGGTGTTGCATGCGTGGTAGGATCCAAAATATCCATAAAAACAACAGGAAGTTTGCTGTGATGGATATTCCTAAACCGATTAACGTCCACGCTGGTTTTAGCCACTCAATACCATCTAAGCCCAGTGTGCTGACGATGGTGGCTTGAGCTGAACCTGCAACGGATGTCAGGGTAATGGTGACAATCAGCGCAATTAATAGGCCAATTAAAGCAAAAAAATCACGAATGTAGCGGAAAACGATATTTTCTTGTTCATCTTCATTTCGTTCCCAAACAGGCCTTGATTGCGCCAAAATCGCTAACCGTAAGTTATTCACCCAGTTAACGCCTGAATACACGGCTAGTGCCAAACCTGTTAAACCAACTGTTGTCCGCTGGCGAATTGCGGTATCAATTGTTCTTTCTAATGTATTGGCGAGAGTAGGGTCAGTAATATTGGCAGAGATGCTGCGAACCAGTTTTTCAAGGAGTTCAGGATTACTGGCTAACACAAAACCTGCGGCAGCAAAGGAGAACATCAATACAGGAATTAACGAGAGAAAAGAAAAGTAGGTGATTGCGGCGCCAAACTGGTTGCCCATGCGGTCAGTAAAACGCTGTGCGGTACGAATTAAATGTGCAATAAAAGGGATTGCGGTAACAAAATTCACCACACGCATAGAAAAAGTGAGCGCTTTTTTACTGCCATCGAGGCTTTTTGTCAGTGTCGCTTTCAGTTTATTGGTTTCTTTTTGTTCGTCTTCCTGCCTATCTGACATTGATGTCCCTCTTATTTTTACTGCTAAATTAGTGCAGTATTTCGAGCAATTTGCTGTTTATTAACGATAACCTGCCATTACTATAGCGTAAATTTATGGATAACTTTACTCCAATGCCGATTTTTCAATGAAAACAGGCATTGAAGTGCGGTTAATAATGAAATGAGAAAGACTAAAGAGCGTCTTTGTAGGTTTGTAATTCTGCTTGTGCTTGTTTTAATTCTTCTTGTGCTTCAGCTAATTTGCGCTCACGTTTTTCGATTTTACTGCGGTCATTGCCCTTTATTTTTTCTTCTTGTAACTCCGCTTCGCGCTCTTGGACTTTTTCGGTTTTTTCTGCGACATCTTTTTGGCTATCACGGTATAAAGATTCAGGTGTGCAATAACGGTTTACATTGTTTAACGCCTGTTCTAAGCCATTAACACGATATTGGTTACCATGTTGTTTGGCGTATTTAATTTGTTCTTCAATATTTTGTTTTTTTATTTCGCAGCCATTTTGGCCTTTAGCCGCCATTGCTGAAGTGCTAGTAAAAAAAACAGCAGAAATTGCGGTGATGATGAGTAACTTTTTCATTTTTTTTCCCTTAAATGTGTCAAAATTTGTGTTTAGGATAGCGTTTTATCGCATTTAGGTCATGCGGATTTTACTGATTTTATGACTGTGACAATTATGACCAAATTTCGCTATAATGGCGCACAAGAATCAATACGGCCTATTTTTTATTCAAAAAGGCGCTCTTTTACGCATTTATTTAATAGTAACCACAATGGTGGTTAGTGTTGAATTTCCTCAGGAAATAAACGTTACATGTTAAGTTATCGTCATAGCTTTCACGCAGGCAACCATGCTGATGTGTTAAAACACACAGTACAGAGCTTGATCATCGAATCTTTGAAAGAGAAAGAAAAACCGTTTTTATATTTAGATACGCACTCAGGAGCGGGTCGTTATCAATTAACGGGTGAACATGCAGAAAAAACCGGTGAATACCTCGACGGAATTGCACGTATTTGGGCGCAGCCGGATTTACCTGAAGAATTACTGCCGTATATGAATATCGTGCGTCGCCTTAATGACGGCGGGCGTTTACGTTATTATCCAGGTTCGCCGTTATTAGCCAAATTTTTATTACGCGAACACGATAAACTGGTATTAACTGAATTACACACCAGCGACTATCCTTTATTACGTGGTGAGTTTTTGAAAGATAGGCGTGCGCAAGTTTCACGGGAAGATGGCTATCAACAGTTGAAATCAAAATTACCTCCGCACAGCCGCCGTGGTTTTGCTTTGATGGATCCGCCCTATGAGATGAAATCAGATTATGAAGCGGTCGTGAAAGCGGTTGCGGAAGGGTATAAACGCTTCGCAACAGGCACTTATGCAATTTGGTACCCAGTGGTATTGCGCCAGCAAATTAAGCGCATGGTCAACCAATTAGAAGCGACAGGCATTCGTAAAATTCTACAAATTGAGTTAGCTGTGCGTCCTGATAGCGACCAGCGCGGTATGACGGCATCAGGAATGATTGTTATTAATCCACCTTGGAAACTTGAACAGCAAATGAAAAATGTGCTGCCGTGGTTGCATAAAACGCTGGTTCCAGAAGGTACAGGACACACGTTAGTTGAGTGGATTGTGCCTGAGTAATTCACCTAATTAATAGGCGATACCAATTGAAATAACAGGCATGGACTATCGTAAATCGCTATTTATCTCATGACAATGGATAGCGACCTGCGAGAAAATGAACAAATAAGTCATTCAATAAATGGGAATAACCAAATTATGAGCAAACATTACGACTATATTGCAATTGGTGGCGGAAGCGGTGGTATTGCATCGATGAACCGTGCGGCGATGTATGGACAAAAATGTGCCTTAATTGAGGCGAAAGCATTAGGCGGAACATGCGTTAACGTCGGCTGTGTACCGAAAAAAGTGATGTGGCATGCTGCGCAAATTTCAGAAGCCATTCGCAACTATGGCCCTGATTATGGTTTCGACACAACCATTAACCATTTTGATTGGAAAACCTTAATTGAGAGTCGTACTGCTTATATTGATCGTATTCACCAATCCTATGACCGTGTATTAGGGAATAATAAAGTGGATGTGATCAGCGGTTTTGCGCGTTTTGTGGATGCGCATACTGTTGAAGTGGATGGTGAAACCTATACTGCCGATCATATTTTGATTGCAACAGGTGGTCGTCCTGTGATCCCTGCGATCCCAGGTGCGGAGTACGGCATGACTTCCGATGGTTTCTTCGAACTGGCGGATTTACCAAAACACGTGGCGGTTGTTGGCGCGGGTTATATTGCCGTTGAACTAGCGGGTGTATTAAATGGTTTAGGGGCTGAAGCGCATTTATTTGTCCGTAAACATGCGCCATTGCGTTCATTTGACCCACTGATTGTCGAAACGCTGGTGGAAGTGATGAACACCGAAGGGCCAAAACTGCACACTGAATCAATTCCAAAAGAAGTGGTGAAAAATGCCGATGGTTCATTGACGTTGAAATTGGAAAACGGCCATCAACAGACTGTCGATGCATTAATTTGGGCTATTGGTCGTGAGCCAATGACAGATAACCTGAATATTGAAGCAACAGGTGTCGCGTTAAATGAAAAAGGCTACATCAAGGTCGATAAATACCAAAACACTAACGTTGCAGGTGTTTATGCGGTTGGTGATAACACGGGTGCAGTGGAATTAACACCAGTGGCGGTAGCCGCAGGGCGTCGTTTATCTGAGCGCTTGTTTAATAACAAGCCAGATGAGCACTTAGATTACAGTAATATCCCGACTGTTGTATTCTCGCATCCGCCAATTGGTACTGTCGGTTTAACCGAGCCAGAAGCCGTTGAAAAATACGGTGCAGACAATGTGAAAAGCTATAAATCATCGTTTACGGCGATGTATACCGCAGTGACTTCCCATCGCCAACCTTGCCGCATGAAGTTAGTTTGTGTTGGTGAAGATGAAAAGATTGTCGGAATTCATGGTATTGGTTTCGGTATGGATGAAATTCTTCAAGGTTTTGCGGTCGCATTAAAAATGGGCGCAACCAAGAAAGATTTCGATAATACCGTGGCTATCCATCCAACCGCAGCGGAAGAGTTTGTGACGATGCGTTAAGCATTGCCATCTAAATTTAAAAGCTTAACTTTGATGAGCTTAGCTTGAGGTTGTTGACAAAGCAGGATAAAAGCGTCGTTTTTCCTGCTTTGTGTTATCAGCCGAAAATCAATAAATTGATTTTCCTAATTTGTTTTCAAAACCTATCCAACCTGCAGTCAAACCTAATCGGTTTGTCAGCAGTCAGAAGCTAAGCTTTGATGAGCTTAGCTTTTTTTGAAATTATTTTTCCAGTAGCTCTGCAATTGCAGGGATGGTTGCTAAGCTATCAAGGTATTTTTTCATTGCAGGAGTGGCTTCCATAATTTGGTATTTGACTAAAAACATCACAAATGCCCCGACATATACATCGACAGCGGTAAATTGTTCGCCACAAATAAATGGGTTAGCACTGTTTAAACCCACCTCTAAGCAGGCCATTGTGCGTTCAACAGAGCCAAAGCCAGACGATTTTTGCTGCTCTTCGTTTAATTGAATACCTAAGTCACTGACCGTAAAGGCTGATTCAATTGGCCCTGCGGTAAAGAAAAACCAACGATAATAAGCAGCGCGTTTTGGGTCATCCAGTGCAGGTGCTAAGCCTTTTTCAATGAACTTATCTGCTAAATAAGTACAAATCGCTGCAGTTTCAGTGACGATAGCATCTCCATCAACTAATGCAGGCACTTTAGCCATCGGGTTAATCGCGAGGTATTCAGCGGTGTGCATGTCTGCGCCATAGCCTAGCTCAATGCGTTTGTAAGGAACATCTAGGATTTTTAATAATAAATCGACGGTATTGCCGCGTGACATTGAGTTAGTAAAAAGGACGAGTTCGCTCATGGTTATTCCCTTATATGAAGTTGAGTACTTACTATAAGGGAGGGGAGTGTCAGAAATTGTCAGGAGAGACACACAACACGTCTTTTTGCCATCGTGCTAATAAATATTCCTTTGGATACGGTAGTTTATCGGAAAGTGCAAAATACGACTGAATACGATCCAAGCGAAAGTGACGGTAGCTTTCTCGTAATTCACACCATGCTGCTAAGACTTGGGACTCTTTCATATAACCAATGGCAATTGGCCAAATAACGCGTTCGGTTGATTGGTTTTGGCCATCAAGGTAAGTCATTCGGGCTTTGCACTCTTTTCGTAAACTTAAGCGTAAGTCCTTAGCAATTTTATCATTGATGTCATAATAATGGGTTGTAGGGGCAAATAAGGTATTTTGATTGAGGATCTTTTGGGCATTCCCCGCGACCACCGCATTGATTTTACTGATTGCACGTATGGCTGAATTTTTAAGTTCAGTATCCGCATTACTTTTTACCCAACGCAAACCTAAAATCAATGCTTCTAATTCATTTTCATCAAAGGTTAATGGCGGTAATAACAACCCTGTTTTGAGTTGGTAACCGATACCTGCTTCCCCAACAATTTCAGCCCCTTGATTTCGGAGAGATTCTATATCGCGGTAGACTGAGCGAATACTTACTTCCAACTGGGAGGCAAGGGCTTCTGCCGTAATTGGATAACGGTTTTCTTTTAAGATTTGTAATAAGGTCAGCAAGCGTTGAGTACGAGTCATAAGTCTTGTTTATTTTCATTTAATACGTATTGCGCCTATTTATGCAACTAATAGGCGCAATGTGCGCAGTTATCGGCTTTTTTGCCACCAAGACACAATGTAATCAGCCACTTGTTCTGGGTTATTGATGTCAAGCTGTGGCACTTGAGTATCAATGATTTCATTACTGGCGACAGCGACTACATAGTTATCGATCAGGCCATTCAGTGGTTTTCCAACCTCAGATCGAAATAAAGCGATTTTATCGATCGTCTCATGTTTAAATCCTTCGACGAGAATCAAGTCTAAAGACGCAGGATCAAAACGGCTTGCTAAATAATACAGATCCATTTCTTTGGATTCTGGGGTTTCTGTCATAAGCGCCCAGCGCTTTTCGCTGGCGACAAGGGTTTGGTCAGCACCTGCTTTGCGTAATTCAAAGCTGTCTTTACCAGGTTTATCCACCTCCATATCATGATGGGTGTGCTTGATTAAACCGACACGGACGTTACGTTGCCTAAGCAGTGGAATGACTTTTTTTAATAATGTTGTTTTACCTGTGCCGCTGTAGGCGGTAATTCCGAGTAGAGGTAGCGTATTTTGTTTCATGGCTATTTTTGTTGTAACTCCCAGTTACGGCTATCTTCTGGTGTATTCAAGTTAGCGAATGAACCAGATTCTGACGAGAACGTGATGCCTTTTGCATTGATTTTTTGCATAAACAGCATCAATTTGCGATCACCTCTGGCGAGATAATCATCGAGTTGGGATTGGAGACTGCGGTGTAACAGGGCGAAAGTGGGGTGTTCGCGCTCGGTATCTTGAGCGTAACAGGCCAAATGCTGATCTTTTTCCATGAACATTTTTTCCGCTAAATTCAATGGGAAAGAAGGAACATCGCAAGGGACAAATAGCAGCCAATCGGTTTTGGCGCAACGAAGAGCTGCTTGCATACCTGCTAAAGGGCCTGAAAAATCCGCATTTAAATCCGTAATAACCGTCAATTGGCTTTGACGATATTCATCTTGATTGCGATTGGCATTAATCATCACTTGGTGAACTTGGGGGGATAAGCGTGCGAGGATATATTGGTACAAAGGCTTGCCTAACAAAGGCACTAAGCCTTTATCTTGCCCGCCCATACGTGTTCCTCGGCCACCTGCCAGTATGACCCCTGTAATTGACTGTCGAAATGACATATTCAATATCCTTGAATATCTTCAAGAAAATGTTTCAACTTACCTGCAAACACTTTCGCGTATAGTAATTGCTAAAATTTATTCTATTTTGCTATAAAATCAATGAATATTCGTACGTATTGGCGCTAAACTTTACGTAGATTGACAACAGTTCGCTTTTTCTCTTGTATGATTATTGATAACTTGTATCGAATATTCGTGATAAAGGAATAAACATGAAATGCCATCGCTTAAATGAAGTTATTGAGCTTCTGCACCCTGTTTGGAAAGATAACTCAGATTTAAACCTTGTTGAATTATTGCAGAAACTTGCTGATGAAGCGGGCTTTAAAGGCAGCTTATCTGAATTAACGGATGATGTATTGATTTATCATCTGAAAATGCGTGGCACTGACAGTAACGATGTGATCCCTGGGCTAAAAAAAGACTATGAAGATGACTTTAAAACGGCCATTTTGCGTGCTCGTGGGATCATAAAAGACTAAATCATGAATGAGATAGAACCTTCGAATTTCCATTTTAGTGGGATTTCACCTGACTTGATTTTAGACGCGCTAATGGAAGCGGGGATTTACCTAGAATCAGGGCTGACTGAATTAAACAGCTATGAAAACCGCGTTTTTCAGTTTCAAGATGAAAATCGTCAACGTTATGTGGTGAAGTTTTATCGGCCTGAACGTTGGAATCGGTCGCAAATTCAAGAAGAACATGATTTTACGCTAGAATTACATGATGAAGGACTTCCTGTTGCAGCCCCTCTTGAGTTTGCTGGGCAAACGGTGCTGGAGTTTGGTGGCTTTATGTTTGCTGTTTTTCCGAGTATCGGTGGGCGGCAATATGAAACAGACAACTTATTTCAGCTCGAAAGCGTAGGGCATTTATTAGGGCGCATTCATCAAATTGGTCAGCGTAAAAACTTTGTATTTCGTCCGACAATAGGCGTGGATGAATACCTTGATAAACCGCGCGATATTATTGTTTCAAGTTCATTGTTAAAAGAACGCGATAAAGAGCCATTTGTAACATCGTTGGATAAGCTGATTGCACAGGTCAAACTGCAATGGCCAACAAGCTTATCTACCCTAAGGCTGCAAGGGGATTGCCATCCAGGCAATATCTTGTGGCGTGATGAGGCTTGGATGGTGGATTTCGATGATGCGCGCAATGGCCCTGCGATTCAAGATTTATGGATGCTGCTCAATGGCTCACGCCAAGAGCAACTCATTCAATTAGATACGTTATTAGAAACTTATAATGAGTTTTCTGATTTTGATGTAAAACAGCTGAAGCTGATTGAGCCGCTTAGGGCGATGCGTATGGTTCACTATCTCGGGTGGATTATTCGCCGTTGGCAAGACCCTGCATTTCCTCGGGCGTTTTCGTGGCTACAGGCTGATGATTTTTGGCAAAAGCAATCTCTTGAGTTTGCGCAGCAAATTGAACGGTTGCAGGATGCTCCTTTGCAATTAACCCCGCAGTTTTAACATTTAAGTCTTTGTTTTTGGAGAATGTAGTCTATGAAAAAAATTATGTTGGCTTTGCTTGGTATTGCCATGTCTTTTGGTGCTGCAGCGGCAAATTACACGGAAGGTAAAGAGTATACCGATGTTAAACCTGTGCAAAACCTGCCACAAGTTTTAGAGTTTTTCTCTTTTTACTGCCCACACTGTTACCAGTTTGAAAGTGTGTATAAAGTGCCACAAACGGTAGAAGCAAATTTACCGGAAGGCGTAAAAATGGAACGTTATCACGTTGATTTCTTAGGGCCTTTAGGCGCTGATTTAACGCAAGCGTGGGCAGTTGCTATTGTATTGAAAGCAGAAGATAAAGTGACGCCAATTCTGTTTGAAGGCATCCAAAAAACACAAACTATCAACAGCAAAGCTGATATCCGTAATGCTTTCATCAAAGCAGGTATCTCTGGTGATGAGTATGATGCAGCACTGAATAGCTTCGTGGTCAAATCTGTGGTGGCAAAACAGCAAAATGCTGCCCAAGATTTAAAACTGCGTGGTGTGCCAGCATTATTTGTTGATGGTAAATATCAAGTCCGCAACAACGGTATTTCAGCTGATAAAGCGGAAGACTATGGCAAAGAGTTCTCCAATGTGGTGAATTTCTTAGTGAATAAAAAGTAAGCCTTCTTGATGGTGGCAAATCATGCCACCATCAAGCTATTTCCCCTCACTGCTGAATCAATATCCACAATTCGACGACTCTCTTCATCTTGTGTTAAATCAAAACATGTATTATCTAACCCATTGATTTTTATTTCTTGTTTTTATATACAAACAACCTCTTTCTTATTGAATTCAATCAATAACATAAATATATACACACGGTTATCCACAGGATATTCCATTACGTAGTGTGATTAGCCATGGGGTGAATAATCACTTCGTTGGCTTGAATTAGCGATCATTTGTTTGAAATTGGTCGCGATTTCAACAGAATTTCGGCAGAGGGTTGGCGTAATGTAAAACTTGGGATGTATCCTAAGCCACATTATGGCATCCTATGGCTCTTCATTCCCGATTAACAAGATGATGACAGACTATGGCTCAGATTGCAGAAAACCCCCTTATTTTGGTTGATGGTTCTTCCTACCTATACCGTGCTTATCATGCATTCCCTCCGCTTACAAACAGCGCAGGTGAGCCTACAGGTGCCATGTATGGTGTGCTCAATATGTTGCGCAGTTTAATGCTGCAATATAAGCCTAGCCATGTCGCGGTTGTCTTCGATGCGAAGGGAAAAACGTTTCGTGATGAATTATTCGAAAGTTATAAATCTCACCGCCCACCGATGCCTGATGACTTGCGGGCACAAATAGCGCCATTACATGAAATGGTTGAGGCGATGGGGTTACCGTTGCTGGTTGTTTCAGGCGTAGAGGCTGATGATGTTATCGGGACGTTAGCCCGTGAGGCGAGCCGTAAAGGTATGCCTGTTTTGATTAGTACGGGTGATAAAGATATGGCGCAATTGGTTGAGCCAAATATCACACTGATCAATACCATGAACAACACCATCTTAGGCCCTGATGAAGTCAAAGATAAGTATGGTGTTCCTCCTGAGCTTATTATTGATTTCCTCGCATTGATGGGTGACTCGTCAGATAACATTCCGGGTGTACCGGGTGTTGGCGAAAAAACGGCATTAGCACTGTTACAAGGTATTGGTAGTTTAGACGCCATTTACAACGACCTTGATGCTATCGCGCCATTAGGTTTTAGAGGTTCAAAAACGTTAGCCCCTAAAATGGCGGAAAACCGTGAACTTGCGTTTTTATCCTACCAACTGGCGACGATCAAAACCGATGTAGAGCTAGATAAAAGATGTGAAGAATTACAAGTGACTGAAATTGATGCAGATAAGCTTCATCAATTATTTAGCCGCTATGAATTTAAACGTTGGTTAGCGGATGTTGAAAACGGCTCTTGGATGGATGGCAAAGGTGTCAGTAATAAAGCGGCTCCAACGCCTGCGACGGCACCAGTAAAAGCCGCGGCCCCTGCAACACCAACACTGAGTGCTGAAAATTACCAAACCATTTTAGAAAAAGCCGATTTAGACCGCTGGATTGAAAAACTGAGCGCCGCCTCTTTATTTGCTTTTGATACCGAAACTGACAGCTTAGACACGCAAGAAGCGCGTTTGGTCGGCATGTCATTTGCGATTGAAGCGGGTCATGCGGCCTATTTGCCTTTAGGCCACGATTACCTTGATGCACCCGCTCAGTTACCGCTTGATGAAGTCCTTCAAGCGATGAAACCGATTCTTGAGAGCGAAAAAATTCTCAAAATTGGTCAAAACCTGAAATATGACGCGGAAGTTTTAGAAAACTATGGCATTGAATTAAAAGGTATTGGCTATGATACCATGCTGGAATCCTATGTATTAAATAGTGTGGCAGGTATGGGACGTCATGATATGGATAGCCTTGCAGAACGCCACCTTAACCATAAAACGGTCAGTTTTGAAGAGATTGCAGGTAAAGGTAAAAAGCAGCTGACGTTTAATCAGATTGCGCTAGAAGAAGCCGCGAATTATGCAGCTGAAGACGCTGATGTCACCTTGTTGCTGCATCAAGCACTTTATCCGCAGGTAGAAGCGGAGCCAAAACTGAAGCACATTTTTGAAAATATCGAAATGCCGCTGGTGCCTGTGTTAGTTCGCATGGAGCGCAAAGGGGTATTAATTAATGCAGCGACACTGGCAGCACAATCCAAAGTGATCACGGCGCGTTTAGCTGAATTGGAAAAAGAAGCGTTTGAACTGGCGGGCGAAGAGTTTAATCTTGCATCACCAAAACAGTTGCAGACTATTTTATTTGAAAAACTGCAATTACCCGTGATTAAGAAAACGCCAAGTGGTGCAGCATCAACGAATGAAGAGGTATTGGAAGAGCTAGCGCTTAACCATGCGTTGCCTAAATTGCTTTTGGAGCACAGAAGCTTAGCCAAACTGAAGTCGACCTACACAGATAAGCTGCCACTCATGATTAACCCGCGTACTGGCCGCGTTCATACTTCTTATCATCAAGCGGTTACGGCAACAGGGCGTTTATCTTCACGAGATCCTAACTTACAAAATATTCCTGTAAGAACAGAAGAAGGGCGGCGAATTCGCCAAGCGTTTGTGGCGCGTGATGGTTATAAAGTCATGGCGGCTGACTATTCACAAATTGAATTACGTATTATGGCGCATTTATCTCAGGATAAAGGCTTACTTACCGCGTTCGCAGAAGGGAAAGATATTCATAAAGCAACGGCAGCAGAGGTGTTTGGTATTCCTCTTGATGAAGTGACTAGCGATCAACGTCGCAGTGCAAAAGCAATTAACTTTGGCTTGATTTACGGTATGAGTGCTTTTGGTTTAGCGCGTCAGTTAGGCATCCCGCGGGGTGAAGCTCAGCGTTATATGGATTTATATTTTGAACGTTATCCAGGTGTTCTACGTTATATGGAAAATACGCGTTTACAGGCATCTGAACAGGGTTATGTTGAAACCTTAGAAGGGCGTCGATTATATTTAGCAGATATAAAATCCAGCAACGGTATGCGTCGTAAGGCCGCAGAGCGTGAAGCGATCAATGCTCCAATGCAAGGCACTGCAGCTGACATCATCAAAAAAGCGATGATTGCTGTCGATAACTGGCTACAAACGGAAAAACCACAAGCAGATATGTTAATGCAAGTACACGATGAATTGGTTTTTGAGGTCAAAGAGTCTGAGTTAGAGCGTGTTCAAGCTCAGGTACAAGCCCTGATGGAGCAAAGCTTGAAGCTTGATGTACCGCTCAAAGTGGAAGTTGGTATCGGGAATAACTGGGATGAAGCCCACTAGTTTTTGATGAGCTTAAAGTTGAGAAGCGCCTAATGAAATTTTATTAGGCGCTTTTTTATGAATACGTTTCGGGTAGTTATGCGTTTGGTATTATTGACTGCAAATTGAACATAATTACTCGATAATTCACTGAATTTTAACTTGAAAAATTAAAAATAAATGACATATTTATGCGATGTAGCTCTCATAAATATGTAATAAAAATACGATTTTTTATCTTGATTTGAATATATGGGTAGCTGAATCGTAGTAAGCTTTGAAAAAAAACTACAAAAAGACTTTTTTTCGAGCGAAAAATAAAGTACATTAATAGGCGTAGGGTACAGAGGTAAGATGTTCTATCTTTCAGACCTTTTACTTCACGTAATCGGATTTAGCTGAATATTAGCTGCTCCAGTCAAAGTTTTTGACTGGAGCATTTTTTTATCTAAAATTCAGGCAATTAGATTTGAGGCAGGTTAGTGAGCCATCAGTGACTCACTTGTTTGGTCGGTTACGCTGGCGTGTTATACCAGCTATCTAGCTTAATTCGCAGTTTATCAACACCAATCTTTTTCAGTGCAGAGAAATATTCAACCTCAATATCCCCTTCTAATGGTGCCAGCGCTTCACGCACTTCTGTAAGCTGTTTCTTTCTTGCGCCTGATGCCAGCTTATCGGCTTTTGTCAGCAAGACTAAGACTGGCACATTCATCGCGACAGACCATTCAATCATCTGCATATCGAGATCTTTTAGCGGATGACGGATATCCATTAAAACGACGAGGCCTTTAATGCACTCTCTTTTTTGCAGATATTCGCCAAGTGCTTGTTGCCATTTGCGTTTCATTTCTTCGGGAACTTCGGCATAACCATAGCCTGGAAGATCAACAAGACGTACACCTTCTTCAACTTCAAATAGGTTGATGAGCTGAGTTCTTCCAGGTGTTTTACTGGTACGTGCTAAGCTTTTTTGCTGTGTTAATGCGTTTAACGCACTGGATTTACCTGCATTTGAGCGGCCAGCAAAAGCCACTTCAATACCCGTATCTTTGGGTAGATGACGAATATCGGGTGCACTGATGACAAATTTTGCCATCTGATAGTTATGATTCTTAATTGCCATTTGTCGTTCTCCCTGAGTTAGCCTCAAAAGGCGGGGGGATTATAGCTTTGCTTGGCCTCTTCCGACAACTCGAAATATTACCCGCGCTTGGGTAATCCTATAATGAATGACCAGATAAGAGTAGAAAAAGTAGGCAATGGAGAAATAATCACAATTCTCGACGTTTTTTATCGAAATTGGCCTACAATCTAACGCAATTTGTGATTTTCAAGCTTTTGGCGTAAATATAGGTAAATCTTTAGCAATCTTGATGGCTTCGCTCTAGAATTGCCTAACTGCAGTTGTAATATGTCATAACGAAAGGGATCTTACATGTTAAAACGAATTTTTGTGCCACTTTTGGCCGTCTGCGCAATGAGCGCCTCCTCTTTTGCATTATCGGCGGGTGAGACTTACATCAAATTAGTCACGTCTGCGGGTAATATTGAACTAGAATTGAACAGTAAGAAAGCACCAGTGACGACAGAAAACTTTGTCCAATATGTTAATGAAGGTTATTACAACGGAACAACCTTCCACCGTGTTATTCCTGGTTTTATGATCCAAGGTGGCGGTTTCGATAAAGATTTACAGCAAAAACAAACTCGCGCACCTATCAAAAATGAAGCGGATAATGGCTTGCGTAACTTACGTGGTACCATTTCAATGGCCCGTACAGCAAATAAAGACAGCGCAACAAGCCAGTTCTTTATTAATGTTGCAGATAATGCATTTTTAGACCACGGTCAACGTGACTTTGGTTACGCCGTGTTTGGTAAAGTTGTTAAAGGCATGGATGTTGCAGATAAAATCTCTAAAGTGAAAACGGAGAATGTCGGCCCATACCAAAATGTTCCCGTAGAGCCAATTACAATTATTTCAGCTGAAGTGATTAAAAAGCCTTAATGCTGTTTAGTGGGTAAGCGGATGAGTTTACCCACTTTTACTACTCAAAAAGCCGTTTTTTAAGTTCGCTATACATTTCATCACGCCTATCTACCGCAATAATGGTTACGGTGACATTAATATCACTGGAATTATCACTTTTCACTGTATGAACAAGACGATACGCATCATTCTTGAGCTTAATTTTATAGCAATTATGCTGTAGTGAAAGTCGGTTCTTTCATCACCGCTGCAGGATTTTTTTTAAATTTGCTTTTAGCTCTATTTTTAGTGCTAATTTTGGCTCTAATTTAATTTTTGTCTATTAAATCCACGAAAAGTTTGTCTGAATTTCACCGTTTTAGTCAATACTTTTACTCCCTTGTATTTAAAGTAATTCTTAATCTCATTATGAAATTGTTATGTTGGTGTAAATATAATTCCATGATTTTTATATGGAAATTTTTATGGATAAAAAGCATTCCTTGACTTAAATAGGCTATTTTCTTGCTTAGGCTGTGCTATGATAGCCGCCCTTTGTTATTTTTCGTGGTGTTTTAATCATCGTTCTGATTGTCAATATCCGAAAAATATGCATGGGATATAATATATAATGATAAAAATCAGTCGGATAGGCTACTATGCTTCTACTTATTGATAATTACGATTCATTTACTTACAACCTTTACCAGTACTTTTGTGAGTTAGGTGCTGAGGTTGTTGTAAAACGTAATGACGAAATTACCATCGAAGAAATTGAACAGCTTTCGCCTACGCATCTGGTGATTTCACCTGGGCCATGTACACCAGATGAAGCTGGGATCTCCCTTGAGGCGATAAAGTATTTTGCGGGGAAATTGCCTATTTTGGGGATTTGCCTTGGCCACCAAGCTATAGGGCAAGCTTTTGGCGCATCAGTCGTCAAAGCCCGTGAAGTGATGCACGGAAAAACATCCGCAATTCATCATAACCATCAAGGTGTGTTTAAAGGTTTGAACCGCCCGTTGACGGTCACTCGTTATCATTCTCTCGTTATTGCAGCAGAGACACTTCCTGTTTCTTTTGATGTATCAGCATGGTCACTGAATAACGGTGATGTAGATGAAATCATGGGAATACGGCACAAAACCTTACCAATCGAAGGCGTTCAGTTTCACCCTGAAAGCATTTTGAGTGAACAAGGCCATGAGTTATTGAACAACTTTTTAAAGTATTAGTCTGGCAATATTACTAATAATAAATTAATTATGCATATTTCCCCCTTGCCTATTGCTCTTTTGTGATTTTTTATTCATATTTGATGCTTATATTTTCACTTAAGCATCCAGTTAGAGCAGGTGAGGGGTATGACAGAACAACAATCAGTAAATCGGCAGACTTTTGACCAAGTCATGTTGCCTATATTTTCGCCCGCTGAGTTTATTCCAGTAAAAGGCGAAGGAAGCCGAGTTTGGGATCAGCAGGGCAAAGAATACATTGATTTTGCAGGGGGAATAGCCGTTTTAGCGTTAGGGCATTGCCATCCAAGTTTAGTCGCAGCAGTCCGCGAGCAAAGTGAAAAACTCTGGCATGTCAGTAATATCTTTACCAATGAACAAGCACTTAAACTCGCGCAAAAGATCACTCAAGCGACATTTGCCGATCGCGCATTTTTTGTGAACTCAGGTTCAGAAGCCAATGAAGCGGCTTTTAAGCTAGCGCGTCGTTATGCCATCACAAAATACAGTCCTTATAAAACCAAAATCATTGCATTCAAGCAGGGGTTCCATGGCCGCACACTATTTACCGTTTCGGTTGGTGGGCAAGCTAAATACGCAGACGGTTTTGGGCCAAAGCCTGCGGACATTATCCATGTACCTTTTAACGACCTTGATGCAGTTAAAGCGGTGATCGATGAGAACACTTGTGCGGTTGTTTTAGAGCCCGTACAAGGCGAAGGTGGCGTCACTGCCGCTACGTCAGAATTTCTGCAAGGTGTTCGTAAGCTGTGTGATGAAAATAACGCCTTATTAATTTTCGATGAAGTACAAAGTGGAATGGGGCGCACAGGCAAATTATTTTCTTATATGCACTATGGTGTGACACCTGATATTTTAACCACGGCAAAAGCATTGGGCGGTGGTTTTCCAATTAGTGCAATGATCACCACAGAAGAAATCGCGAAAACCATGGAAGTCGGTTCTCATGGTACGACTTATGGTGGTAATCCATTAGCTTGTGCGGTGGGTAATGCGGCATTTGATATTATTAATACCGAAGAAGTGTTAAACGGTGTCGAAAAACGTCGCGAGCTATTTGTTGCACATTTAAATAAGCTGAATGATAAATATAACATTTTTTCTGAAATCAGAGGAATGGGGTTATTAATCGGTGCTGAGTTAGACGGCAGGTTACTCAACCGTTCGAAAGATATCTTACAAGCCAGTGCAGTAGAAGGGCTAATGATGTTAAACGCTGGCACTAATGTACTGCGTTTTACACCTTCACTGATTATTTCTGAAGAAGAAATTAACAGTGGTATGGCAAAATTAGAGACGGCGATTGGGAAGTTGTTGAAATAACGGATAGATAAGTTGCAGAATGATTTCTGCAACTTATTGAAAATATTGTTTTTATAACGATTATTGAGCTGACAATAGTATTTTTTTCATCTCAGCTTGGGCTTCTAACCGTGCTTGTAATTGCTCTTTTGAGCTATTAATTGGTATTCCAGCAGCTAGGCATTGAACTTTATGTGTATGCGAGTATTTTTTTATTCCTTTATTATTGGCTAAAGGATATTTATTTTTTAGTGTCTCTTCTTTTTGAGCTATTTTTTCCTCATTAACCTTAGTGTCTGGTGTAAGGTTATTACCTTCATTATCAGAATAGTAGCCAGAAGATAACGAGGTGAGACTAATTGAGGCTATCGATGGTGCTCTATTGGCAAGCTTCTCCTGTAGCGCTCTAATTTTATGGTTATTATTATTATTATTAATTCTTAAGTCTTGGACTAAACCTCTATAATCAAGGTTATCATTAGCTAACTCTTCTATTAAATTATATAATGACTCATTTTCAAATATTAAATTATCAATATTTTTATTATTTTTTTTGTTCTCTACTTCTGGTTTCTTTTCAAAAAAATCGTCAAAGTCAAAGTTGTGAGATTCATTATGGTATATAGGCGTATTATCTTCATCATAAGTAATTAAAGGTTCACTAGTTATTGTTTTTTTTAGGGCGAAAATATTTTTTCCTAGAGCATTTTTATCCAGTGTAATATTGTGAACTTTATTTTTTATATCTTTTAACTCATTGCTCAATAAAGTCCTTACTGAGCTTTGTATTTTAATTAACTCTTCAATTTTTTCATTTTTTTCTTCTATATCATTTTCTATTGATATTTCTTTTTCTAATGAGGCTAAGTATTTACTTTCTTTTTTTAAATGTGAAATTCCTCTTGTTTTTGATTCATATCTTATGGATGATTTCAGATCATCAATTTCATTTTTTAGCTCTTCGTGTTTATTTGTCAATTTTTCACTTTTGTCTAATAAATCTAGGTAATGTTTAAGGTAGCCTATTGTTTCATTTTGTGTTTCTATGATTTCATCTGTAGCTGGATTTTCGCTAAAAAATTTATTCTTATCTAATAAATTATCAATGGAGTTTTCTATTTTATTTTTTAAATCCTTAATGAATTGTGGGATATTAAATGATTTTTCTATTAGCTTATTTTCGAGGGAAAATATTGTTTTTTTGTTTGAGTTTAATTTATTAAATAAATTTAAATTACTTTCCTTTGAACTAACTACGGTTAAGTTAATATGAAATGTTGATTCCGTATTTTTTGGGTTAAAACGAAAAAATGAGAAAGGATTATTTACTTTCATATTTTTAATTTTCTGTATAATACTAGGGGGTTCTCTCATTGCCCCAGTTGATGAACTTTTTCTGTATAGCGAGCTAGTTATGGTATTGTTTAGGGTGTTAGTTTTCATAGTCATATCCTATATTAATGCTAAGAAGTAATTTGCTAAATAAATATTCATTCTTAATGTTGAAGAATTAATTTATTCAATATTTTGGTTTTGTCTTATGGCATTGTGATTATGCATCATAAGATGTAATTAATTATTAATGTAATGATGGTTTTAAATAAATGCAAAAGGTGTTTTACTCAATGGTTTATTTTTTTTAGTTCTTTCAATAAGTTATCATTAACATTAATTTGATTTTGTATTTTAATGATATTATCTTTAAGTGCATCCATTTCCATTGTTAGTCTTTGTTCTTTTTTAATACTATTGCTTATTTTTATTAAGTCAGAGGTTTTAATTGAATTGATATTCCTATTTTTTTGTTTTTTATAGTCTAATGGCGTAGGTTTGTTAGATAGCTTGTAATGTTGTTTGATATATTGTGTTCTTAATGCTGAGGTTTTTGTTTGTAGTATATTTCCCTTAAACTCAAAAGTGCTTTTAGGTAAAGGGATGGCTTTAGAGTTATATTGGCTGTTGTCAGTGACTTTATCGTGTACATATGCAATTTTTTTCTGAGAAAAGTCCGTTGTTTTTTTCTTAATTGGTTCTAAAGATAAGTCAATATTATTGATATTTTTTTTGTTTATTCTAATTATTAAAGGGATTTTAGTGCCGTTTTTATTTTCTAGTTGCTTTGGCTGATGATAGTTTCTTATGATTTCATCTTTTATTTCTGAATTTTTGATGTTAATCCCTGGGATTTTAACGTATCGGTACAAAAAATTGGCATATCCATATATTTCTTTATCAGCATTGTTAAATTCGTCAAATACAGTCTGATTTTCTTTTATTAGCGAATCGGCATCTTGCTCATTATAAAAAGTAGATGCGTAAAATTTATATAAATTACCTTTCAATTGATTAACTTTATATTTAAACTCGTCAGCGCTTAATAATTTAGTATCATTTACATCTTCTGAATCACTTTCATAAGCAGAATCAATACTTTCTAGGCTACAAGTATGTGATGGTTTGAATTGTCGATGAGCGGAAAATGGTTCTTTTCTCGATGTTGTAGTCACGGTGAAAATTTTTTTTATGAAATCATCGGAATTACTAATATTTTTAAAAATTTCGGAATGACCTGATAACTTGCTCAGTGTAACTTTCATGAACATAACTCCCTATTAATATTATAATTATTATTTTATAGGTAGCTAAAAAGAGAAAATATAAAGAAACGATACTCATTAAAAAATGATATACAAAACAATCGTATTCTGGAGGAATAGCGTTATACTCATGATATAACGCTATTCGAAAGTGTGCGCCCCACCAAGGGAGTGAGGCGAAAGGTTAGTTATCGAGTACCGTAAACAACAATGGTTTTACCATGCGCGGAGATTAAGTTTTGATCTTCCAGCATTTTCAAAATACGGCCGACAGTTTCACGGGAACAACCAACGATTTGGCCAATCTCCTGACGGGTGATTTTGATTTGCATCCCATCTGGATGTGTCATGGCATCAGGTTGTTTGGCTAAATTCAGTAGCGTTTGTGCAATACGGCCTGTTACGTCTAAGAAGGCGAGGTTGCCCACTTTTTCTGACGTTGTTTGCAGGCGGCTTGCCATTTGCGCGGAAAGGCGCATTAAGATATCAGGATTAACCTGAATCAATTGACGGAATTTTTTGTAAGAAATTTCAGCAACTTCGCAGGCGATTTTTGCTCTAACCCACGCAGTACGTTCTTGCCCTTCTTCAAATAATCCAAGCTCACCAATGAAATCCCCCTGATTCAGGTAGGAGAGGATCATTTCTTTGCCTTCTTCATCTTTGATTAAAACAGCCACTGAACCTTTAACTATGTAGTAAAGGGTTTCTGCTTTCTCACCCTGATGGATCAGTGTGCTCTTGGATGGATACTTATGAATATGGCAGTGTGACAAAAACCATTCAAGAGTAGGGTCTGTTTGTGGCTTGCCGAGAACCATTAGCGTTATCCTCTGTATGTTATTGCAGCCATCCGGAAAAAGCGTACCAGAAAGGCTGGCTTTAAAGTCACTAGCTTAGCATATTAATTTGTCTTATATACCCTAAATAACAGGAAGAGCAACATTGCATCAATCGCTTTTCATGGTTAGGGTAAACAAATTGATATCAACACTATAATATAATCAAATAAAACGTTGAGTTTTGATCTTAATCCTATCAACTAAGTATTGTTTGTAGCATATCCGATACAGAAAGTCTTCCCTGTATCGCTTCAGCAGAATAAAGCTGATATAACATTCTTTATATCTATGGAACAATGTAGCCTTTAAATCGATTTCATTTCAAGGGGAATAAAATGGAAGCAAGAGTTAAATGGGTGGAGGGGCTCTCTTTTTTAGGTGAGTCAGCGTCAGGCCACCAAGTGATGATGGACGGCAATGCAGGCGATAAAGCACCAAGCCCAATGGAAATGGTGTTAATGGCTGCAGGTGGTTGCAGTGCAATTGATGTGGTATCCATCTTACAAAAAGGCCGTAATGATATTACCGACTGTGAAGTGAAATTAACCTCTCAGCGCCGTGAAGAAGCGCCTCGTTATTTCGTTAAAATCCATTTGCATTTTATTGTAACAGGGAATGAATTAACGGATAAAGCGGTTGAACGTGCAGTTCAGCTTTCTGCTGAAAAATATTGTTCAGTCGCGTTGATGTTAGAAAAGACCGTCGAAGTGACACATAGCTTTGAAATTAAAAATTAAAAATAAATTTAATAGTTATTGATATATTTTAAAAATAAGATGCTTATTCTAATTAATGGTAAGCATCTTATTTAATAATCAAAAAAACAATTTAGTCATGTTTCTGAGTAATTAGCTTTTCGACTATTGGCATCATAATTAATTCCATTGCTAAGCCTAATTTCCCCCCTGGCACGACAATCGTATTCATCGCGGAGATAAACGAGCCAGATATCATTGACAGTAGATAGGGAAAATCAATCTGTTCAAGTCCACGAAAGCGAATAACAATAAAACTTTCATCTTGTGAAGGAATAGCTTTCGCTGAAAATGGGTTTGAGGTATCTACAGTAGGTACGCGTTGGAAGTTAATATGGGTACGGGAAAATTGTGGTGTGATGTAGTTAATATAATCCCCCATTGAACGTACCACCGAATCCATGACTGCTTCTCTAGAGTGCCCACGTTCAGTGGTGTCACGGATGAGTTTTTGTATCCACTCTAAGTTCACAATAGGCACAACACCTACCAGTAAATCAACATGTTGCGCGACATTGTGCTCAGGTGTCACAATCCCACCGTGTAAGCCTTCATAAAACAGCACATCCGTTTTTTCAGGTAACGATTCCCAAGGAGTGAACGTACCTGGTTGTAAGCCATAAGGTACTGCTTCATCATAGGTATGTAGGTATTTACGCGATTTCCCACAGCCCGTTTTGGCGTAATCCACCAGTGTTTGCTCAAGTAGCGCAAAGTCATTGGCTTCTGGACCAAAATAACTAATATGGCGGCCTTGCTCTCTGGCTTTGCGAATCGCCATATCCATTTCAGGGCGCGTGTAACGGTGGAAGCTGTCCCCCTCTAGTGTGGCTGATTGGATATTTAATTGGTGGAATATTTTACGAAAGGCTTGGCTAGTTGACGTTGTGCCAGCACCGCTTGAACCAGTGATGGCAATAATCGGGTGTTTTTTGGACATAGCGGACTCCCTGTGTTGCGCTTATGGCCACTATTTCAGAAACAGCGAACGAAGCGGGTTAGCGGGCTTTAGGCATGAAATTAACGGATTCATGCAATTCTGACCAGACTAGCACAATTTCGCCAGAAACTAACTGCCGTTTCACATCGTTCACTTTATCTTGCAGGCTTTTTTCTTGGGCACCATAGTCAGTGCCTTCGCGTAACACATAGCTTTCAATTAGATTTTCCAGTGTTTCAGGCGTAAGTTCTTGCCAAGGAATAATCATTTTTTTTCCTTATTTAGATAAGGGATTAGCCATTGTGGAATGCGGGTTTCTAGCCACATTTTGGGCTTTCTTAATGTGCCACTCACAAAGCCCACATGACCACCGTGTTCCGTCATCTGGTACTCCACATTTTTAGGTAAATGTGATAGATCAGGAACTACTTCTGGCGCCATAAACGGATCATCTTTGGCATGAATAATTAACGTTGGTTTGGTGATATAGGCAAGCTTAGGGAGCGCGCTACATTTTTGATAGTAATCCGTCGCATCATCAAAGCCATGAATACGAGCGGTGATCACATCATCAAATTCACGGATCCGTTTAAGTTGCTTTAGCTGTAACAGATTTAATGGTAATGAACCTGGATAGCGAACGAGTTTGCGAGTCGCATTGCGTTTTAAGCCATTGAGTAAATAGCGTTGATAAAATTGGGAAATCCCTTTTTCCATCCGCAATGAACAGGCTTCCAACATGAGCGGTGCAGAGACCACGACACCTGCATCCACATCTGCATTTTGACCACTTTCGGCTAAATAACACGCTAACATATTGCCACCAAGGGAATAACCCACCGCTGCTGTTGGTGCATCACCAAAGGTGTGCTTTAGCCAACGCAAAAAATAACGTGCATCACTGGTTTCACCTGAATGATAGATACGCTGCTGGCGATTCGGTTCGCCGCTGCAACCCCGAAAATGCATGATGACACCTAACCAACCTTGGTTTTGTGCGCTTTCTAGCATGCCGTGGGCATAAGGGCTTTTAAAATTGCCTTCTAACCCATGAAAAATAACTAAACGCGGCTTATGTGCAGCGAGCTCAGGTTTTTCGCTCCAAGCAAGATCGATAAAATCGCCATCAGGCAATTCAAGTCTCTGCCAAAGAGGTTTAATTTTCGGTGTCCTGCGAAAAATTCTTGGCAACAAAGTTTGGAGGTGTGGATTCTTAGCCCAACTTATCGGACGAAAGTTTTCTGACATAGCCTTATTTTATTTAATGGGGACTCTTGTGAGTCACATAACATACTGTTATTTTTTTGTGATGCAAGTAAACAAATTTGAGTTTGAGGATTAAAGTATAAATGACACTGGGGCTGATTTTTTCACTTTTTACATTTCTATTCATTGCCGCAGTCACACCTGGCCCTAACAACATGTTGTTGACCTCAAGTGCAGCAAACTATGGTTTTCGTCGTACTATCACATTATGCCTTGGGATCATGCTAGGTATGCAGCTCATACTTTACCTCTCTGCATTTGGGATTGCTGCGCTTTTACTGCTATATCCTGCGATCCATATCGTGTTAAAAATTGCGGGCAGTATTTACTTATTGTGGCTTGCATGGAAAACAGCCACGGCAAATTATGCACCACTTAAAGCAAATAGCGAAGTGGCAAAAAGCGTCACTTGGTATCAAGGCGGTTTATTGCAATTTTTAAACCCAAAAGCATGGATGATGGGTTTAGGTGCCGTTGGTGGGTTTAGTCTACCTGGTGAGTTATTCATTCAGTCAATTATTATGATGAGTATCGCTTTTGTGGTTGTGAATTTGGCGGCAGGGCTTATTTGGATGGGGTTTGGCTCGTTAATTAGCCTGTTTCTTCGTAGCCGGCGTGCATGGTTTATCTTTAACTGGACAATGGGATTGCTGACCGCACTGTGCGTACCATTGATTTGGTTAGAGTAATGCCTATAGCCAAGAAGCTAATCATATTTAGCTTCTTGGCATCTCTATATATGAAAAGTACGGTCGTGACCCGTTGGTAATTCGATGGTTAGGCTAACTTTTCCCTCGCATCGCACCTACATGCGGCTTTTGCTTAGGGAGTGATTAACTTAAATCGACGCCTTTACTGCCAAATAGGTAAGTAAAGAGGAAACCGCAGACATACGAAACCAGTATGCCGCCCGCATACACTGCCATCCCTGCGAGTACACCTTGCCCTGAGGTCATTAAGGGGATCGCGATTAATCCAGATGGGCCAAACACAGTATTTAAACCTACGGGCAAACCCATCCATGCTACCGCACCGATAAAGAACCCTCCTGCTGCGCCACCTAAACATGCTGTCACAAACGGTTTGACGCGAGGGAGTGTGACACCGTAAATCAACGGCTCGCCAATCCCTAAGAACCCAGGGAACAGCGCCCCACCAATTTGTCCGCGGGTTACAGAGCCTTTTTTGGCTTTCACGTATAAGGCAAGCGCCGCACCGACTTGGCCTGCACCCGCCATCGCCAGTATTGGGAATAGCGAGTTAAACCCTTGTGCATCCACTAAGGCAACATAAACAGGGATAAACCCTTGGTGAACCCCAAACATGACCGCAATTAAGAACAACCCAGCTAAGACTGCGGTACCAATCGGGTTACCGTTTAAGTGCATAAATAACCAAGACATTCCATCGAACAGCCAAACACCAATCGGCATGATAAAGATAAAGGTTGCTGCACCGACAATTAACAGAGTAATAGTTGAGGTCAGAATAATATCAAGGCTGGATGGAATAATTTTGCGGACTTGTTTTTCAACCCATGCACCAAAGATACAAGCAATTAAAATCCCAATAATGTTGCCGCGGGGGTCGATGTGCCAACCAAAGAAGTTAGACATCCCCGAATAGAAGCCTTTTGTTGCTTCTGGGTCGTAACCTAAAATAAATAAGGCGGCAATAATTGCGCCATTAACGCCACTTCCACCAAAGGCTTTTTGGGCGTTGTAGCCAATTAATAACCCCATAAAGGTAAATAAACCTTTACCAAATATGGCTAGGTAAGCAATGGCACTTTTTAACCAAGCCAGCTGCTGGGAGTCTGGTGGGAACACGTTTTCATTGGTGACTAATAACCCAAGTAATGATGCGATCCCCATCAACAGACCTGCACCAATAAACCCTGGAATTAGGGGAGTAAAGATGGTGGCAAACTTTGATAGAAAGCGGTGTACCGCGCTAGTTTGTTTCTTTTTCAACTGCTGCTTATTGGCAGAGGCAATTTCGTTCAAATCTTGAGTTTGATGAGGTGATTCATCGTGCTCATCTTCTTCATCCTCTAGCATTTTGTTCATTAAGTCCGCGGCGGTTTGGGCTTTACCTGGGCCTAGGACAATTTGTAGCTGCTCGTCACTTTCGATAACACCAAGCACGCCTGGGATTTGTTTCAGTGCGGCTTTATCGAAGAGTTGGTCACTGTTGAGTGTCAGTCGTAAGCGAGTCATGCAGTTACCCGCTAGTTTTATATTGCGACGACCCCCAACTTGTTGCAGGATCTGCTGCATCATTTCTATTGTTATTTTAGCCATACTATTTTTCTCATTAAAATCCGCGTATTAGGCGGAAGATGCCATATTGAGTGCTGTACGAATAAAACCGTTATTGTTGGTGAGCAGCTGACGAGCCTCATCGGCATTCAAGCCTGATAACACCATCAAAATTGCCGTCTTACAGTGCCTGTCACATTGTTGAAGTGCGTTTTCAGCTGTGGTTCGGTCACAGTCCGTTGCCTCCATAACAATTTTAGTTTGTCTTTCAATTAACTTGGCATTCGTGGCTTCAACATCCACCATCAAGTTGCCAAATACCTTACCGATACGGATCATCGCGCCTGTAGTGATCATATTCAGCACTAGTTTTTGGGCTGTTCCCGCTTTCATTCGTGAAGAACCAGTGACCACTTCTGGACCAACAATAGGGGTAATTGCGATATCTGCTGCATTGGCGATGGGGCTATTTGGGTTACAGCTAATGGCTGCTGTCGTGGCGCCGACAGAGCCTGCATAAGCTAAAGCGCCTAACACATACGGAGTACGCCCACTTGCTGCGATACCAACGAGTACATCTTTTTCATTAAATTGGATATTTTTCAGGTCTTGTTCACCTAACTCAGGTTTATCTTCTGCGTTTTCGACGGCACGAAAAATGGCTTGGTGACCGCCTGCAATGAGGCCGATGACTTGCTCATGAGGAGTTCCATAAGTTGGTGGGCACTCACTGGCATCAAGTATGCCTAAACGCCCAGAGGTACCAGCGCCCGAGTAAACTAATCGACCACCGTTTAGAAATGCGTCTGCGACTTTATCAACTAACTGTGCAATTTCAGGCAAGACTTTTTCGACAGCTAAAGGGACTTGTTTATCTTCGTTGTTAATCACTTGCAGCATTTGCAAGGTAGGAAGTTGGTCGATATGTGTACTTGCGGAATTGCGGCTTTCCGTTACCATTTTGCTTAAGTCGATAGTCATGAAATAGCTCCTAAATCAGATATTGTGCCAATATTATGGAATTATTTATTCCTTTGGTGTGATTGAAATCACGGTGTTATCTATTCTAACTTGCGAATATAAAGGAATATTTTGTCATTTATTTCAAATTAAAGAGTCACTTTTCATTGAATTTATTCGATTATTTTTAACGTATCGATTAAGTTTTATTGGAATAATTTATTATTATTATTTTTTTGATGGCTTGAAATTTACACCTTTTGGGGGCTCACTATGACATTATTGGATGTCATTACGTATTCACTACCTCGATTAGCAGAAAATCAGCGGAAAATTGCGCAATTTATCCTGGAAAATCCAGAAAATATATTGAGTTTGTCTTCATCTCAACTGGCTGAGAAGCTAAATGTCAGCCAGTCCGCTATTGTGAAGTTTAGCCAAAAAGTGGGCGTTAAGGGGTACCCTGCGCTGAAATTGGCGCTAAGTGAAATTATTGGGCGCCAGAAACTTAATGAAGGGACGGCTCATACTGCATTGCATAATCGAATTGCACCGAATGATAATTTGATGGTGGTGGCGCAAAAGCTTGCGATGGAGAAAAACCATTCGATAACAGAGACAACAAAGCATATTGATTTCAAGCAGTTTGAAAAGGTCGTTGCGTTAATCGATAAATCTCAGCGGGTGCAGATAGTCGGCATTGGCGGCTCAGGGCTCACGGCAAAGGATTTAAGTTATAAGCTGCAAAAAATTGGGATTACTACCTTGGTCGAATTTGATCATCATGTGCAAATTGCAGCGGCATTAACGTTAAATTCCAATGATGTACAGATTGTTATCTCGTTTACGGGCAAGCGAAAAGACATGCTGAGTGCAGCGAATATCGCTCGTAAGCAAGGAGCATCGGTTATCGCGATAACGCGTGACCGACATTCACCACTGGCGCAACTCTCTGATTACGTTATTGAAAGTATTGCGGAAGAAGATGAGTGGCGTAGTTCGTCTATTTCATCTCGAACAGCTCAAAACACTATAACCGACCTCATTTTTATGGCATTGCTACAAAAACGTGAGGCTAAAGCCAAGTCTTTAGTTATGAATGCGAGAATGGCAATTAATAATTTAGATGAATAGCCTTTAGTCTTATAACTCATCGATAACTTTGCAATACATACCTATTTGCGTTAAGACTAAAGTTATAAGTATTTAAATTTGAAATATTCAAAGGGGAATTATTGATGAGAGCACTCATTGTTTATACTGAGTTAACTGACGAAGATTCCGTTATTAGCCACGCAGTAGCAAGACTGGCAAGTGAATTGAACGATGAACATGTTGAAACCGTGATTATTCGGGATTTTGAAGATGGGATGGCTTACATCCGTTCAAATACGAGCATCGATTGCTTGCTATACGGCCGCGATATGTCAGATAAGCAAGAACAAACCCAAGCTCATCAATTAATTACTCAGCTTCACCGTCGACAAGAAGATGTCCCTGTTTTTTTACTGAGCGATCGTGAAGAAGCGCTAACCGCTTTTGACCGAAAAATGATGGAGCAAGTCGATGAATTTGCTTGGATTTTAGAAGATTCAGCCGACTTTATTGCTGGGCGTGTACTTGCGGCGATTATTCGCTATCGTGCACAATTGTTGCCGCCATTAATGAAAAGCTTAATTAAATACAGTGACATACATGAATATTCGTGGGCGGCCCCAGGGCACCAAGGTGGGGTTGGTTTTACCAAAACACCTGCGGGGCGTATTTATCACGATTTTTTTGGTGAGAATTTATTTCGCACAGATATTGGGATTGAGCGAGTTGCAGTGGGCTCATTGCTAGACCATACAGGGGCATTTGGTGAATGTGAAAAAAATGCCGCGCGTATCTTTGGTGCTGACCAATCTTATTCGGTGGTTGTCGGGACATCGGGTTCCAATCGAACGATTATGCAAGCTTGCATGACTGATGATGATGTCGTCGTCATCGACCGAAATTGTCATAAATCGATTGAGCAGGGGTTGATCCTGACAGGGGCTAAACCTGTGTATATGACACCTAGCCGTAACCGCTATGGTATTATCGGTCCAATTTATCCGAAAGAGATGACACCCGAAGCCATTGCTGAAAAGATCGCTAAGAATCCATTAACATTGGACAAAATCGGTAAACGCCCTACCTATAGTGTTGTCACTAACTGTACCTACGATGGTGTCTGCTACCATGCACGCAAAGTTCAAGATTTACTGGATAAATCATTGGATAGAATTCATTTTGATGAGGCATGGTATGGGTATGCACGTTTTAATCCGATTTATCATAACCACTTTGCTATGCGAGATGAGCCGAGAAATGGCGATGAGCCGACGATTTTTGCCACTCACTCCACACATAAGTTGTTGAATGCGTTATCCCAAGCATCATTCATTCACATCCGAAATGGTCGTAACTCGATTGATTTCAATCGCTTTAATCAGGCTTATCATATGCACGCCACCACTTCGCCGCTGTATGCCATTTGTGCCTCAAACGATATCGCGGC
Source organism: Providencia sp. PROV129 (assembly GCF_028482245.1). Lineage (NCBI taxonomy): Bacteria > Pseudomonadati > Pseudomonadota > Gammaproteobacteria > Enterobacterales > Morganellaceae > Providencia > Providencia sp. PROV129. The sequence continues at coordinate 14,940 of NZ_JAMPQD010000011.1, read as the reverse complement.
GGATATGATGGATGGTAATAGCGGGCGTTCACTCACCGACGAAGTTATTCGTGAATCTATCGATTTCCGCCAATCATTGGGTTATTTGTATAAAGAGTTTCTCAATGATGACGAATGGTTCTTTAAGCCATGGAATCAGGAAATGGTAAAGGACCCTGCGACAGGGAAACGCTATGCTTTTGAAGATGCCCCTGTTGAGCTGCTGATGAAAGAGCAGAGCTGCTGGGTAATGAACCCTGAGGATAAATGGCACGGTTTTAAAGATATCCCTGAAAACTGGGCGATGCTTGACCCTATTAAAGTCAGTATTTTATCACCAGGAATGGGGGACGATGGCAAACTGCAAGACACTGGCGTACCCGCAGCACTGGTGACTGCATGGTTGAACCATTATGGGATTGTGCCAACACGGACAACGGATTTCCAGATTATGTTCTTGTTTTCCATGGGGATCACTAAAGGGAAGTGGGGGACTTTAGTTAATGCGCTACTCTCCTTTAAACGCCACTATGACAATAACACCAGTTTGAAAAAGGTGTTACCTGAAGTGGTGGAAAGTGCCCCTGAAATATATGGTCACATGGGGTTACGTGACTTAGGCGATAAAATGTTTATCTATCTACAGAAAAATAACCCTGCTGGGCAGCTGAATCAAGCGTATGAACAATTGCCTGAAGTGGTGATGAGCCCACGAGATGCGTACCAAGAAATTGTCGCTAACCGCGTGGAAGCAGTTCCGCTCGATAAACTCGCCGGGCGTATCGCTGCCAATTCGATTATTCCGTATCCACCAGGTATCCCGATGTTGCTATCAGGGGAAAGTTTTGGGGATAAAAACAGCCCACATATCGGTTACTTACACAGCCTGCAGGCGTGGGATAGTGAGTTCCCTGGCTTTGAACATGAAACCGAAGGAACCGAAATTATCGATGGGCAGTATTATGTGATGTGTGTGAAACACTAATGACATCAAGCTAGAAAACGAAAAAGGCGCTTGATTTTAATAAGTCAGGCGCCTTTTTGCGTGTTAATTAATGGCAGAATAACTAGTTGGCCTCAAACTCACTGGTCATCACTTCCAGTTTTTCTTGTAGCTCCATCCATTCCATTTCAACCGCTTCAAGGGCGGATTTTTGCTCCGTTTGTTTTTTCAAACATTCAGTCAGCTCTGCTTTTTTATCTTGCTCATAAATTGCTGCGTCAGAAAGCTTCGATTCTAACTCGCCCAGTGACCTAGAGTATTTCTCCATCTGCTTTTCCAACTCCGTGATTTTTTTACGGATTGGTTGAGTTAGCTGGCGGAACTCCGCTTCACGACGTTTTTGATCTTTCCTATCTTGCGCGGTGACTGTTGCCGCAGCGGCGGGTTTGTCTTTCTCTTGCTGGTCACGCACTTGCTGCAATTCGAGCTTGTTTTGCTCGGCAAGCCATTGTTGGTAATCTTCTAAATCACCATCAAATTGTTCTACTGCACCGCCGTGAACTAAATACAGCTCATCAGTGGTGGTTCTTAGCAAGTGCCTATCATGGGAAACCACGACTAATGCGCCTTCGAATGCCATCAAGGCTTCGGTGAGGGCTTGGCGCATGTCCAAATCCAAGTGGTTGGTTGGCTCATCGAGTAACAACAGATTTGGGCGTTGCCAGACGATGAGTGCTAGCACCAAACGTGCTTTCTCTCCACCAGAGAAACGGCCGCTAGGGTCTGTCACTTGGTCGCCTTTAAAACCAAAACCACCTAAATAGTCGCGCAGCTGTTGCTCTGTTTGCTCTGGGGCAAGGCGTGCAAGGTGTTGTAATGGAGATTCTTCAGGGTGCAGGTATTCCAACTGGTGCTGGGCGAAATAACCCAGTTTGATGCCTTTAGCGAGGGAAATTTCACCCTGTAATGGCGGTAAATCACCTGCTAGCATCTTAATTAATGTGGATTTACCCGCGCCATTACGCCCCAGTAACCCAATGCGTGAACCTGGCACTAAGTTCAGCTTAATCGATTGCAAAACGATTTTTTCACCGTAGCCCGCGCTGACTTTTTCCATCTTTAATAATGGATTTGGCAAACTTTCAGGTTTACGGAATGAAAAATGGAATGGGTTATCCACGTGTGCAGGTGCCACCATTTCCATTCTTTCCAACATCTTAATACGGCTTTGTGCTTGCTTTGCTTTGGTTGCTTGCACTCTAAAGCGGTCGATATAGCTTTGTAGGTGTGCGGCCTTAGCCTGTTGGCTTTCATACAGCGCTTGTTGTTGAGCCAGTTTTGTTGCGCGCTGGCGTTCAAATGAAGAGTAGTTGCCCGTGTATTCGAACATAGTTTCTTGTTCAATATGCAACACTTTATCAATAATTGGGTCGAGGAAATCCCTATCATGGGAAATCAAGATTAACGTGCCTTGGTAGCTTTTCAGCCATTTTTCCAGCCAAATCACCGCATCTAAATCAAGGTGGTTAGTTGGTTCATCAAGTAGCAACAAATCAGAGCGGCAAAGTAGCGCTTGCGCCAGGTTCAAACGCATCCGCCATCCACCCGAAAATGATTTTACGGGAGAGTCTAATTGCGCTTGGCTGAAACCTAAACCATGAAGCAAACTTGATGCACGCGAACGGATTGTCCACGCATCGATAGCATCTAATTGCCCATGGACGACAGCAATGGCATTACCATCATTTTTTTCATTAGCTTGGGCAAGTTTTTGTTCAAGGGCGCGAAACTCACGGTCACCGTCAATGACATATTCGAGAGCGGGCACATCTAATGCAGGGGTTTCTTGGTTGACCCATGCCATAGACCAGTTGCTTGGAAACGTTGCAGAGCCTGCTTCAGCTTGTAATTCGCCTTTCAATAGCGCAAGCAGCGTCGATTTACCGCAGCCATTTTTACCCACTAAACCAACTTTTTGGCCAGGGTTAATCGTTGCCGTGGCATTGTCCAAAAGAACACGAACGCCTCGACGAATTTGGAGTGAAGAGAAAACAATCATAGCAACCGTCTATTAAAAATATGTTAAATTATCAACGTATATACTCTAAATAATTCACAGTGCAGTTAGGCGACAAGCAAATGAGTCGCGAGGAGCCTACTTAAGTAGGTGACTAGTGCGAATGCGCGTAGTCAACAACACTGCAACGTGAAGTAAGACGAGTATAGCAGGCTGCATGGTAACGGAAAATGTTCCGTCTGACACGCCTTTGAGGAGGGAAAGATGTCAAATACACCAAAAGTGCTGGTGGTCTATGCCCATCCAGACCCTGATGAATCTATCGCCAACAAGGCACTGCTTGATGCGGTGCGTGATTTTGAACATGTCACGGTACATGATTTATACGCGACATACCCCGACTATTTTATTGATGTGACCGCGGAGCAAAAGCTGTTGTGCTTGTATGATGTAATTGTTTTTCAGCATCCGCTCTATACTTATAGTTGCCCCGCATTGTTGAAAGAGTGGTTTGACCGCGTATTAACTCGCCGTTTCGCCACCGATATGGGGTATCAAAAATTAAAAGGCAAATATTGGCGCTCGGTGATTACAACAGGGGAACCTATCCATGCCTACCAACACGATGGGTACAACCGTTACCCTTTAACAGAAATACTTCGTCCATTTGAATTGACCGCATTAATGTGTGATATGCAATGGCTGGAGCCGACTATTATTTATGCGGCACGTCGACAGCCTAAAGCCCATTTTCAACAGCTTATTGATGACTACCGTCAATGGATACAACAACCGCTGAGTGCGGGAGGGCTTTCCTAATGTCAGATATGGGGCTATTTGAATCTGTTATCATTTTCCTCTGCGCGGGTGTCATCATGGTACCCATTGCCCAGAAAATTCGTTTGGGCGCGGTACTTGGGTATCTATTGGCAGGGATTATGATTGGGCCATTTGTACTTGGCTTTATCCATAATGTTGATGATATTTTGCATTTCTCTGAAATGGGCGTCGTGTTTTTAATGTTCTTAATTGGCTTAGAGTTAAAACCCTCTAAGTTATGGGAGCTGCGGCGTTCGATTTTTGGTGTAGGCACCGTTCAAGTTGTGGTCACCGCAGCAATCATGGCATCACTGCTGTTTCTTGCCAAATTTTCATGGCAAGCCGCCATTGTGGGTGGGCTGGGGATGGCAATGTCATCAACAGCGATGGCACTGCAACTGATGAACGAAAAGGGCATGTCCAATAAAGAGAGCGGTCAGCTTGGTTTTTCTGTTTTGCTATTCCAAGATATGGCGGTGATCCCGATTATGGCATTGATCCCCTTATTGGCAGGGGATACGGCAACCAGCGACTGGCAAAAAATTGGCTTAAAAGTTGTTGCTTTTTTTGGGTTATGGGTGGTTGGTCGCTACTTATTACGTCCGATGTTTAGGCTAGCTGCAAAATCGGGTGTGCATGAAATTTTTACCGCCGCTGCACTCTTAGTGGTATTAGGTTCTGCGTTGATTATGGAAAGCCTCGGTTTTTCGATGGCGTTAGGTACCTTTATGGCAGGAGTCATGTTAGCGGAAACAGAATTCCGCCATGAATTGGAAATCAACATTGAGCCATTTAAAGGCTTATTGCTGGGGCTGTTTTTTATCTCTGTAGGGATGTCGCTTAACTTACAAGTACTGTGGACTTATTTACCTCAGGTATTGATTGCCGTGGTGGTCTTAGTGGCAGTAAAAGCGTTGGTGCTGTATTTGCTTGGTTTTGCTGCACGGCTGCGTAATGGCGCTCGAGCCCAATTTTCTGGTGTCTTAAGCCAAGGCGGTGAATTTGCCTTCGTTATTTATGCGACGGCTTTTGGGGCAAGTGTCATTGATGAACGCCAAATGGATCTTTTGCTGGTGGTGGTCACACTTTCGATGATGACAACGCCACTTGTGATGCAGCTGATAGATGCTTATTTGAACTACCGATATAATCAGCAACCTGCATCCAGTGAAAAGCCATTTGTGGAAGATAACGACCCACATGTTATTTTGGTGGGCTTTGGCCGTATGGGACAAGTGGTTGGGCGTTTATTAATGGCCAATAAAGTCAAAATCACGGTACTTGAACAAGATGTGACTGCGATTGGCACAATGCGTCGCTACGGTTATACCGTGTATTACGGTGATGCGCGAGAGCTGCAATTACTGCGTTCAGCGGGGGCTGATAAAGCCAAAGCCATTGTGATCACCAGTGATGTGCCTGAGGAAGTGATGGAAATTGTGCGAATTTGCCAAGAAAACTTTCCTAACTTGCATATTATTGCTCGAGCAAAAGGCCGTCTGGAGGCACATGAATTATTGCACAGTGGCGTGACCGACTTTAGCCGTGAAACATTTTCTAGTGCTTTGGAGCTTGGTAGCAAGGCATTAATTAGTACCGGTATGCATCCACACAAAGCCTACCGGGCAAAACAGCATTTCCGTCGCTTAGATATGCGCATGTTGCGGGACGTCTATCCCGAAAGTGAAAATAGCGATAGCGGGCAAATTTCACGTGTAAAAGAAGCGCGTCGTGAGCTCAATGAGCTATTTGAAAAAGAGATGCAAAGAGAACACTGGCAGCCACATAGCTGGAACAATGAACAATAAGGGTAAGAAATGGCTTCAACACGTAAGCGTTTTATTGCAGGCGCGACCTGCCCGAAATGCCAATCACAAGATACGTTGATGATGTGGCGTGAAGATAAAATTGATGTGGTGGAGTGCGTCAACTGTGGCGACCAACAACGCCAAGCGGGGGAGGTTGCCACCGAGCACGTAAGGCAAAAAGAGCAGGTGATTGGTATTTTTACACCTGAATAAGAGAAATTTGTCAATTCTCAATACATCATCATTGTTTTTCGGTACAATTGGCAAAAAATTTTCCCCTTACGGGTAGTAGGAGATGTCATGAAAGTAGCAAAAGACTTGGTGGTCAGCTTGGCTTATCAAGTAAGAACAGAAGACGGTGTTTTAGTTGATGAGTCCCCGGCAAGCGCGCCACTGGACTATTTGCACGGCCGTGGTTCTTTAATTTCTGGTCTAGAAAAAGCGTTAGAAGGCCGTTCTGTTGGTGAAAACTTCGATGTTGAAGTGGCTTCTGACGATGCATACGGTCAATACGATGACAACTTAGTTCAACGCGTTCCTAAAGATGTCTTTATGGGTGTTGATGAGCTGGAAGTTGGCATGCGTTTCTTAGCTGACACTGACATGGGCCCTGTTCCTGTCGAAATCACAGGGATTGAAGGCGACGAAGTTATCGTTGACGGTAACCACATGTTAGCAGGTCAAAACCTGAAATTTAATGTTGAAGTCATGGGCATCCGTGAAGCAACAGAAGAAGAAATCGCACATGGTCACGTTCATGGCGCAGATGGTCACGACCATGACCACGACCACGAAGGTGGTTGCTGTGGCGGTGGCGGTCATAGCCACGGTTCAGAAGGCGGTTGTTGTGGTGGTGGCGAAGGTCACGGCCATGGTCACAAACAAGGTGGCTGCGGTTGCCACTAATACGCTGTATTAGTGTTTGTTTTAGAATAAAAAAAGGAAGCGAAAGCTTCCTTTTTTGTCGCTATCAATAATGTGGCGGCGGTGTTTCTTCTTCTGGTCGCGCCAAATGGGAATCTTGCGACGATTTCAGCCTTTCCGTGACGATGCGTAAATGTTCCTGCATCCGCGTCAACTGCATTTGTTGGTCAGTAATCACTTGATTTAGCTGTTCGATAGCTAATTCTTGGAAAGCCACTTTGCTTTCTAAAAGTTCTAAACGTTGTTCGAATGAATGAGATGAGTCCATTTTCGACTCTCCTTAGGCGTTTTCATCATAATCAAACCATCATAATAACCGAACATTACAAATCAACAGATAAGTTTTAGTTAAACATATAGGCGATGAAACCTCTTTTTGTTAATGTTGTCTGAAGAAATGATTATACTGTTTCTATCACAAATAAATAATGAGACCCAAAGCACTAGGGGCATTATCATAAAATGAATGGTTAACATTGGGTTTACTATTCAAATAGGTTCGCATTAAAATCATCGGAGATTAGGATGAAATCACTGTTTAAGGCAAGTCTTCTGGCAACAACGTTGGCACTTACTTTCACTGCTCCGCAAGTTATGGCAGCGGAAGCCAAAGCACAAAGTAGCGCATTTAAAAATGCTGAAGAGCGTAATGCTTATGCACTGGGCGCTTCTTTAGGTCGCTACATGCAGAATTCATTAGAAGAACAAAAAACTATTGGTATTAACTTGGATAACGCACAACTGTTGGCGGGTGTTCAAGATGCATTCAATGGTAAAAGCAAAATGACCGATGCAGAAGTTGAAGAAACCCTGCGTCAGTTCGAAGGGCAAGTTAAAGCAGCTGCCGATAAAAAAATGAAAGACGAATCAGCAAGTAATGAGAAAAAAGGCGCTGAATTCCGTGAAAAATACGCTAAAGAAAAAGGCGTAGTGAAAACCAAATCAGGCTTACTGTACAAAATTGAAAAAGACGGTACAGGCGCTAAACCTAAAGCAGATGAAACCGTTGTCGTTCATTACAAAGGCTCTCTGATTGATGGTACTGAATTTGATAGCTCTTACTCACGTAACGAGCCACTGACTATCCCATTAAACTCGGTCATTAAAGGCTGGACTGAAGGTTTAGTCAACCTGAAAAAAGGCGGCAAAATGCAGTTAGTGATCCCCGCTGATTTAGCGTATGGCGAAAACGGCGTTCCGGGTATCCCAGCTAACTCAACTTTAGTTTTTGATGTTGAATTATTAGATATCAAACCAGCGGCTAAATAAAATAGATTTTAGTTGTCATCAAGCCCGAGGCATTTGTCTTGGGCTTTTTTATACAAATAAGAAAATTAAGATGCTTTTGTTTTTTGCCATGGTAGCTCCTTATTTAAAAACATAGAGCATAAAGTAGATATTATGATGCTGTATATAAGTAAAGATATTGAATTAAAAACAGCAGAAAAAATGATGTAACGACTCATATCTATACCAGAAGATAACCACGACAAATAGCGCTGAACCTCGGCGATTAAAGAAAAAGTTAAAAAATATAAAAATGAACGCAATACGATAGGCTTTACTGAGAGTGATAGATTAAAAAAAACAAAAAATAAAATTGTTTTGGTAATAATAACAAATAATGTAAATAAAAGTGAAGTGTCCAGAAAGTCAATCGAGTTTATATCTTCGTTAGCTAATAATAACGAGAATAAATTAAATAGCTGAGGCGTGAGTATAAAAATGAAGTATAAAAATAAAAAACCACTACTCTTAACTCTAGGTAAGGTTTTGTCCATGTTATTAATCTTGGGTTAAATTATATAAGTGGATGCTTAGCGTTATTATTTAAAAATAACGCGAATTAAGTTAAGGACTAAAAATTACAATTTTCATTGTACTTTTATTAATAGCAATAAGTCAAAATAAAAAATAGTGTCTTCAATCTAGCATTGAATATCCATCAGCTTAGTTACTCTAAAGTTCTCAAGGTAACTAACGCCTAACCCCCAAATTAATGGCATCAATTTGGAACTGTAACGGCAACACTCCCAAACCCGAACGACAACGAGCGTAATCGAATATAATCGCTGCCTGCGCCGTCACCTTCAACAATGTGGCTCCCTGGGCCTAGTGTGGTTACTACGCTAGTTTTAGCTCCATCCATATACTTAATTTGAACCTCAAATGGCATCTCCATCGCTGAGTCTCTAAAATCATATGAGACAGTATATTTATGTTTGCCAATGTAAGATTGTATCGAGTACCAAATAGACCATGTTCCAAATTTTACTGGAATTATGATATCTTTGTTTCCTGCCATGAGAGCTCCTTATTTAAAAATAAAGAAAATGCAGTGGATAATACGGTTAAAAATATAAACGTTTTAGGTGAATTTCTAATGATATGGAAAGGCGTAAAATATGAAATATCAATATTTGATAAATAGAAAACAAAAAGGTTAATCACATCAACGATTAATGTTAATGAAATGGCTAACACAAAAATACGTTTAAATATGGATTTAATATGTAATGAATAATTTAGCACAGAGGTAAGTAGCAGTGAGCGCATTACCATAATCAGTAAGGTAAAGACGATTGAATAGATAGTCAGCTTATCAACATGTATTGTGACAACACCAGTGATGAGCAGTAATAAGTCGTATATTTCACTAAATGAAACTATTAGGAAGTAAATAATTAGCATGTAGATTTTTCGTTTAATCAAAATAAACCTCATTAATTAATTTGGCATGTGGATAGAATTACATCATTATTAAATTTGAATAATTGAATATAATATCTTAATACTATTCTGGCCAAATAAAATGGTAAGGAATTATAATTTTATAGTTTTAATTATGGTTTCGATTTAAATGTATTATTAATGAAAACTCATTAAAGAGAATGGGAAATTTATATTTACTGGCAAGTAAGTTGTTTTTTTCGTTATAAATTATGCGGAATCAAGGCTTATGATCCAGTTTTAGATAAGTCACTGCCTGGCGTGGCAACAGAGTCTAACCGTGGTGAATTTTCGGCAAAAAAATCCCCAAATTGTTTAAAACTTGTGATAAAACAGACTGTCTTGCATTCATTCGCTTGACGGCGACGTCTTGGAGTTTTAACTTCAGAAGACTCTATTTTATTATTTATCATCACAATTGTTGATTATATGCGGTGCAATAAAGGCAAATTAGTCGAATAATGAATGCCTTATTAGTCAACTGGATGAAATGTTTACATTAGAAGGATGATGTTGAAAATGTCAGATTCTTTACAGTCACACGACCTCAGCGATATTAATATACTGGATAACCAGCCTTTTGCTGAAACCGACCACGAAATCTTAAAATCATATGAAGCGGCGGTTGATGGCTTAGCAATGCTAATTGGTGGGCACTGTGAAATCGTTCTTCACTCATTGGAAGACCTGAATTGTTCTGCGGTGAGGATTGCTAACGGCCAGCACACAGGGCGTAAAATTGGCTCCCCAATTACTGACCTTGCGCTGCGTATGCTGCACGATATGGCAGATGAAGAATCTAGCGTCTCTAAAGCTTACTTTACTAAAGCGAAAAGCGGCGACTTAATGAAATCAGTGACGATTGCGATTCGCAACCGTAAGCAGCGTGTCATTGGTTTGTTGTGCATCAATATGAACTTAGATGTGCCTTTCTCCGAAATTATTCAATCGTTTGTTCCAGAAACAAAACAAGAAGTGACTTCAGATGTAAACTTTGCTTCATCCGTTGATGATTTAGTTGCTCAAACATTAGAATACACCATTGAAGAAGTGGGCGCTGACCGTAACGTATCGAATAATGCGAAGAACAAACAAGTGGTTCTGAATTTGTATGAAAAAGGTATTTTCGATATCAAAGATGCGATTAACCAAGTTGCAGATCGCTTAAATATCTCAAAACACACCGTTTATTTGTACATTCGTCAGTTTAAGAGTGGTGAATGAGTCACGCTAATCCATTAACGTACTGCATCTTGGTGACGGGCCCAGCATATGGGACGCAACAAGCTGCAAGTGCGTATCAATTTGCCAAAGCCCTTCTCGAAGAAGGGCACACGTTAAAAACCATATTTTTTTATCGTGAAGGCGTGCTGAACGCAAACTTACTCACATCCCCCGCAACGGACGAGTTCGATTTACTCACGGCTTGGCAGCAATTGGCAAAAGACGCTGGTTGTGAGATGCATATTTGTGTTTCTGCGGCGTTACGGCGTGGTGTAGTTGATCAAGAACAGGCTCAAAACTTATCATTACCAGTCAATAATTTAGCGAGTGGGTTTATGATGAGTGGGTTAGGTAGCTTAGCGGAAGCCATGATGACAGCAGATAGAACCCTTCAATTTTAAGAAAGTAAGGTATCCCGTGAAAAAAATTGCCTTCGTTTTTACGACAATGCCCCATGGAAATGCAAGTGGGCGAGAAGGGTTGGATGCCTTGCTGGCAACATCTGCATTAACGGATGAAATTGAGGTGTTTTTTATTGCTGATGGCGTCTTTCAACTGCGAGTAAACCAACAACCTAAAGCCATTCTTGCGCGGGACTATATCGCAACATTTAAAATATTACCGCTATATGACATTGAAAATATTTATCTTTGTCGGGAATCCCTTCGGGAACGTGGGTTACCTGAAAACGGTGAGTATGTTGTTACGCCTAAAATCCTCAACCCATGTGAAATTCAGCTAAAATTAGCCGCTTGCGATGTGGTGTTGAAATTTTAATCGATTGTTCGTATTTTAAGCTTGGGTTGCGTTTTGATCTATAGTAGGATCGTTTCTATGCTTTATACATTAGCAACATCTCCGTTTAACTGTGATTTTTCGGCTATACTTCGCCTAATGACAGATAAAGACGCGGTTTTATTGATGCAAGATGGCGTGGCTACTGCAATATCACAGTCACCTTTCCTTGATGCATTACAAAAAACGGGGGCACAATTATATGCCTTGGATGTCGATATTAACGCTCGAGGGTTGCAAAATACCCTATCACCCGCCGTTTCTGTGATCACATATCAAGGTTTTGTGAAGCTAACAGAAGTCCAAAAACAACATTTTGCCCTATAAAGGCACTAAAAGTTGTATATTTCTTGACACCTGACTCAGTCGGCAATAAAATTTCGCGTCCTCGTGTATCGTCATGTTGGCGAACGAGGTCAAAATCCGTGTTTACGAAGCAAAAAAACCAGGAGCTTTTTTAATAATGGCAACTATTAATCAGCTGGTACGCAAATCTCGTAGCTCGAAAGTTGTGAAAAGCAACGTTCCAGCACTGGAAGCTTGCCCGCAAAAACGTGGCGTATGTACTCGTGTATATACTACCACTCCTAAAAAACCAAACTCAGCATTACGTAAAGTATGCCGTGTTCGTTTAACTAATGGTTTCGAAGTATCTTCCTACATCGGTGGTGAAGGCCACAACTTGCAGGAACACTCCGTAATCCTTATCCGTGGCGGTCGTGTTAAAGACTTGCCAGGTGTGCGTTATCACACCGTTCGCGGCGCACTGGACTGTTCTGGTGTTAAAGACCGTAAGCAAGCTCGTTCTAAATACGGCGCGAAAAAACCTAAGGCTTAATGGATTACCGTTAAGTAAGGCCAAACATTTTAATCTTAATGTCAAAATACTCTCGTAGAGTTTTGGACAAACCTGAATTAACAACGGAGTCATATCCATGCCACGTCGTCGCGTAATAGGTCAACGTAAAATTCTTCCAGATCCTAAGTTCGGATCAGAATTACTGGCCAAGTTTGTAAATATCCTGATGGTAGACGGGAAAAAATCTACTGCTGAAGCAATCGTATATAACGCACTTGAAACCCTTGCTCAGCGTTCTGGTAAAACTGAACTTGATGCATTCGAATTAGCACTGGATAACGTGCGTCCGACTGTGGAAGTTAAATCCCGCCGTGTTGGTGGTTCAACTTACCAAGTTCCAGTTGAAGTTCGCCCGGTTCGTCGTAATGCCCTGGCAATGCGTTGGATCGTTGATGCTGCTCGTAAACGCGGTGATAAATCTATGGCACTTCGCCTGGCAAATGAATTATCAGACGCTGCTGAGAACAAAGGTTCCGCTGTTAAGAAACGTGAAGACGTTCACCGTATGGCAGAAGCTAACAAGGCGTTCGCACACTACCGTTGGTAATAATTTCTTACCTACATTAGTGATGTATCTCAGGGTAGCCATTTGCTACCCTTTATATGAAGCATTGAACGCCCACGAGAGAGGAAAAAATGGCCCGTCAAACGCCCATAGCACGTTATCGTAATATCGGTATCAGTGCACACATCGACGCCGGTAAAACCACAACTTCTGAACGTATTCTGTTCTATACTGGTGTAAACCATAAAATTGGTGAAACTCACGAAGGTTCTGCAACAATGGACTGGATGGAGCAGGAGCAAGAGCGTGGTATTACTATCACATCTGCAGCGACTACTGCATTCTGGTCTGGTATGGCAAAACAGTATGAGCCACACCGTATCAACATCATCGACACCCCGGGACACGTTGACTTCACAATCGAAGTAGAACGTTCTATGCGTGTTCTTGATGGCGCAGTAATGGTTTACTGTGCAGTTGGTGGTGTTCAGCCACAGTCTGAAACTGTATGGCGTCAGGCTAACAAATATAAAGTTCCACGTATCGCGTTCGTTAACAAAATGGACCGTATGGGTGCGAACTTCTTACGTGTTGTTGAGCAATTAAAAACACGTTTAGCAGCTAACGCAGTTCCACTGCAATTACCAGTCGGCGCAGAAGAAGCGTTCACAGGTGTTGTTGACTTGCTGAAAATGAAAGCAATTAAGTGGAGCGATGAAGACCAGGGCGTTACCTTCGAATACGAAGATATCCCTGCGAGCATGCAAGAAGCAGCTGAAGAGTGGCACAACAACCTGATCGAAACCGCAGCAGAAGCATCAGAAGAACTGATGGAAAAATATCTGGGCGGTGAAGAACTGACTGAAGCAGAAATTAAAGCTGCATTACGTCAACGTGTTCTTGCAAGCGAAATTATCCTGGTTACCTGTGGTTCTGCATTTAAGAACAAAGGTGTTCAGGCGATGCTGGATGCAGTGGTTGATTACTTACCTGCGCCAACAGATGTACCTGCAATCAATGGTATTCTGGATGACGGTAAAGACACACCTGCAGAGCGTCACGCAAGTGATGATGAGCCATTCTCATCATTAGCATTTAAAATTGCAACTGACCCATTCGTTGGTAACTTAACGTTCTTCCGTGTTTACTCTGGTGTTGTTAACTCAGGTGACACAGTTCTGAACGCAGTGAAATCGAAAAAAGAACGTTTTGGCCGTATCGTTCAGATGCACGCTAACAAACGTGAAGAGATCAAAGAAGTTCGCGCTGGTGACATCGCGGCGGCAATCGGTCTGAAAGACGTAACTACAGGTGATACTTTATGTGCAGTTGATGCGCCAATCATCCTGGAGCGTATGGAATTCCCAGAGCCAGTAATCTCTGTTGCAATCGAACCAAAAACTAAAGCTGACCAAGAAAAAATGGGTATCGCATTAGGCCGTCTGGCTCAAGAAGACCCATCATTCCGCGTATCAAGTGATGAAGAGACTAATCAGACTATCATCGCTGGTATGGGTGAATTGCACTTGGACGTTCTGGTTGACCGTATGCGTCGTGAATTTAAAGTTGAAGCGAACGTTGGTAAACCTCAAGTTGCTTACCGTGAAGCAATCACTGCTAAAGTGACTGACATCGAAGGTAAACACGCGAAACAGTCTGGTGGTCGTGGTCAGTACGGTCATGTCGTTATCGATATGTTCCCACTGAACAAAAACGATAAAGACGGTCTGCCAATGGACTACGAATTTGTCAACGAAATCAAGGGTGGTGTAATTCCAACTGAATACATCCCTGCGGTTGATAAAGGTATCCAAGAGCAGCTGAAATCTGGCCCATTAGCTGGCTACCCTGTTGTTAACATGGGTGTTCGTCTGCATTTCGGTTCTTACCATGATGTTGACTCCTCTGAACTGGCGTTTAAACTTGCGGCTTCAATCGCGTTTAAAGATGGCTTCAAAAAAGCTAAACCTGTTCTGCTTGAGCCAATCATGAAAGTCGAAGTGGAAACACCAGAAGACTACATGGGTGATGTTATTGGTGACCTGAACCGTCGTCGTGGTATGATTGAAGGTATGGATGACCTGCCTACTGGTAAAGTCGTTCGTGCACAAGTACCATTGTCCGAAATGTTCGGTTATGCTACTGACCTGCGTTCTCAGACACAAGGTCGTGCTTCATACTCTATGGAGTTCCTGAAGTACAATGAAGCACCAAACAACGTTGCACAGGCTGTTATCGAAGCTCGTAACGCTAAATAATCGATTTTAAATCGGTTAACTACTTTAATTTAAGTTCCTTCTTTATCGTGAAGAGGGAACTCCATAAGGAATAGAGTCG